>NZ_JAKREZ010000111.1:0-1846 GCF_022348345.1 Alteromonas sp. CNT1-28
CCGTGACGTTAACAACAGAAGAAGCACCGGCTAACTCCGTGCCAGCAGCCGCGGTAATACGGAGGGTGCGAGCGTTAATCGGAATTACTGGGCGTAAAGCGCACGCAGGCGGTTTGTTAAGCTAGATGTGAAAGCCCCGGGCTCAACCTGGGATGGTCATTTAGAACTGGCAGACTAGAGTCTTGGAGAGGGGAGTGGAATTCCAGGTGTAGCGGTGAAATGCGTAGATATCTGGAGGAACATCAGTGGCGAAGGCGACTCCCTGGCCAAAGACTGACGCTCATGTGCGAAAGTGTGGGTAGCGAACAGGATTAGATACCCTGGTAGTCCACACCGTAAACGCTGTCTACTAGCTGTGTGTGCCTTTAAGGCGTGCGTAGCGAAGCTAACGCGCTAAGTAGACCGCCTGGGGAGTACGGCCGCAAGGTTAAAACTCAAATGAATTGACGGGGGCCCGCACAAGCGGTGGAGCATGTGGTTTAATTCGATGCAACGCGAAGAACCTTACCTACACTTGACATGCGCTGTCGTCAGCTCGTGTCGTGAGATGTTGGGTTAAGTCCCGCAACGAGCGCAACCCTTGTCCTTAGTTGCCAGCCTTAAGTTGGGCACTCTAAGGAGACTGCCGGTGACAAACCGGAGGAAGGTGGGGACGACGTCAAGTCATCATGGCCCTTACGTGTAGGGCTACACACGTGCTACAATGGCATTTACAGAGGGAAGCGAGACAGTGATGTGGAGCGGACCCCTTAAAGAATGTCGTAGTCCGGATTGGAGTCTGCAACTCGACTCCATGAAGTCGGAATCGCTAGTAATCGCAGGTCAGAATACTGCGGTGAATACGTTCCCGGGCCTTGTACACACCGCCCGTCACACCATGGGAGTGGGATGCAAAAGAAGTAGTTAGTCTAACCTTCGGGAGGACGATTACCACTTTGTGTTTCATGACTGGGGTGAAGTCGTAACAAGGTAACCCTAGGGGAACCTGGGGTTGGATCACCTCCTTACCATTACGTCGACTGGGAGAGCGCCTGATTTGCATTCAGGAGGTCAGCAGTTCGATCCTGCTTAGCTCCACCATCTACTTGACACTGAGCTTACATAAGCGAAGTACTGAAGGCTTGTAGCTCGGATGGTTGCAGCCCTGCCCTCGAATAAGAGCGGTGAGGTCACAACGCCGACCGGCTTGAAAAATAGGCTTGTAGCTCAGCTGGTTAGAGCGCACCCCTGATAAGGGTGAGGTCGGCAGTTCAAGTCTGCCCAAGCCTACCATTCACCTGCACTTGCTTCGCAAGTGGTCGTGAAAAAGCCGCTTAACCGGAAGGGAATCGGGTGACCGACCCAGCATCCTGACGGTTTTTCTACTCGCTAAAGTTAGCGGTAGTCAAAGGCTAAGGTGGAAACTGATTTTTGTGTCACGTTGGACCCGAAATCCTAATGAATATTAGCTTTTACGATACTTTAAAGAGTAATGTAGGTCCTCCTTGCGCAAAAGTCATGACAAAAAGCGTCATGATTTTGCATGATAGTTCTTTAACAATTTGGAAAGCTGATATTAATAGTAATCAATCAAAATTGAGTAACTGAGAAGTCGAAAGACGTACTTTTTACTCTACTTGACTTGAATTGCTTGTTATCAACATTGATTGATAGCAAGGCAATTCTTCCGATTAGCTTGTCATGCATACAACATTACCCTTGTCCGAATTCAAAAGTCGGACATGAGGCCAATACTCAAGGCTTTTTAGGGTTGTATGGTTAAGTGACGAAGCGTATACGGTGGATGCCTTGGCAGTTAGAGGCGATGAAGGACGTGTAAGTCTGCGAAAAGCTGTGGTGAGCCGAC
>NZ_JAKREZ010000014.1:0-89073 GCF_022348345.1 Alteromonas sp. CNT1-28
GTTTGATATAAGTTCAGAAGTAATGGCGTCATCTTCAACAATCAGAAGTTGACCTGCGAGTAGCTTATTTACATCTTTAGACATGTGGACACCTCACAACTTTGTCTACTAGTAGTAATAGTCTTGGCGATGTCTACCATTAGTCAAAAGACTATTTCACTGTACGCGCAGTTATTGCTTGAACAAGCATGAGGGTCATTCTCACAGCAGAAGCTTTTATCATTTTAGTTATCTATGCCTATTTTTAATTATTTGGCAGTTTTTCGAAGAATTCACAAAAAGCGCGTTCATTTGGCCGTCATCATTCTGATGCCGATTTCGAGGGGATGGGCGCAAAACCCCTACTAGTTTGGTGAAAATCAGCCGTTAAAATGTCAGCGTTTAGGCATTTAAGTAAGATAAACTCTTAAAGAACACAGCGGGACATAGCTACTATACTAATGTAGAGCGTGCAAAATGACGGGTACAACAATCAAATGAGTGTTAAGTGAACGCAAAATACTCAACTACATGACTGGTGAACACCGACTATTCAAATAGCTCCAAAAGTTACACAGTCTTTGATAATTATGTAAATAAATGAAATTTTTAGTGCTTCGATAAGTGAGTTTTACTTTTTATCTTGATACCAAACCAATAACAACGGCTATAATAATTAAATTTAGATTTGTCATAGCGAAACAAATTAGATAACCACAATCCGTCTGATGTGCACAGACTACAGCGTGCAGTCATTAGTGCGACCTCATTCAAAAATTCACCGACTTTGCTTATCTAACTTTAGCCATGCCCGTTCTACCAGCTTGATATTGTTTAGCGTAGCGTATAGCCATGGCTTCGCTTTTCCAGTTTCCTGAAAGCACAATTTCTGACATTGGTACATCAGCCTCCATGAGCGTGAGAACACCACCGGTGCGCGTGCTGTGGCAGGTAAATTTACCATCGGTGTTGATGGCCATACCTATAGCCTCATACCTCTTCAGTAGTGCCTGGTATTGCATAGGCTCTTTCTGAACAGTTTGTTTAGGGGAGAGCTTGCGAAATATATAACCATCAGTAATTTTTGCGTTATCGAGCCACCTTGTCAGTAACTCTGCAGTTTCGTCAGACAAATACCCGTAGTGGCCTTCACCCGATTGATCCGTTTTGGAGCGCGGGGCAAAAACTGTCTTCGCTTGCCAATCGATATGCTTAACCTCGATGGCCAGAATGTTGGATGCACGAAATAGTGTATCGAGTGCGACATTGACCAGCACCGCATCGCGTAAACCCAATAACGAGTCTACATTTAACACACGATTTGCTACACGCACATCATTTAACTTTAATGGCTTTGCTTGCTTTTGCGCCGCTGGTTTTTCCTTGAGCTTGCCATTCACATAACGACTGAAAAGCTTGGAGTGTTTCCATGGGTCAGGTAATTCGCTTACGCCAATGAAAAAGCGCACCGACGCGAGCTTTCGTTTGATGGTGTGATGTTTAAGCTCAGACGCCATAAGTTCATCGAAGAACGCCTGGCATGCAATCTTAGTAATTTCCCAATCACTTGCCAGTGCCGGCAATGCATGTGCACGACAAAACTTAAGGTATTGGTTGAAATCAGACTGATAAGCCTTACGCGTATTCAGCGACATTGTTTCCCACACCGAGTCTCTTAGTTCAGTTAAATTTTGAACCACCAGCGTTCGATGTTCTTCATTCAGCGAAAAGTCGGTTTGCGCTAACGCGATTTCATTTGCCATGCTATTAATCGATATAACTGTAATTATCTATAATAATAAAATAGCACAGCAGAAAGAACAAATAAAGCGTTACATATAACGCTTACATAAATTAACAATAGTAGGGTGGTCATAGCCGTGATATAAAAGCGTTATAAGTAACGCAAACGCAGGGCAGGGTAGTGAGCAACGATAAAATTTGGCAGGAATACATAGAAAAGAATTTTGATAAATTCATTTCATCTTTAAAAAGCGACGATTTTATAAGTGGCAAAAAAGAAATTATAAACGAGAAAGATATTGATTTTTTAGAGCCTAAAAAGACTTATGATTGTCTTAGAAAAATAATTACTCAAGATGCCATTAAAAAGTTTCAAAATAGATTTAGAGCGCACAAACACAGAGAAAACAGAGGAATAAAAAATCTTCAATTAAAATCACATTCTCTTAATATGCTTGATAAGTTTAAAGCGCAGGTGGGCGCCGATACATTGGAAGAGGCGATAGACTTTTTATTGTCACCGGACTATCGCGAATATGAACACGATGTGGACCTGGCTAAGCAGCGGTTAGGCGAAGGAAACTTTGATAGCACCGAATTGATGCTCGACAGCTTTACCAAAAGACTGAAGAACTACGACAGAGAGCGCTTATCGTTAATTATCGAACTGGCCTTCAATGAAGGCTGGAGAGCTGCAAAGCAAACAAAAAAGCGTACCGGCAACCCTCGAAAAGAAGCGCTCAACCAGTCAGACTTATATAACAGCGTAGTGAAATTAATAGCAGGGAGTAATAATGCTGATTGAAGATAACACATGGAAAATTTTTGCGCCCTACAACATATTGGTGTCGCTTAGAGGGCTAATGGACGAAGTCTGTAGCCAGATTGTCGAATATAGAAACAGCGTGCCCATTGTGCCAGAACTGTGCCTGCCTACAGCCGCTAAGGAAATATCGCTGACACCGCTCATTATGCAAGCTGCCTACAATCTACAGAGAAATGGCAAGGTGGTCTTCTGGCCAGTATCGGAGCTGACCGCTACACGAAATAAAAATGAATCAAAGGGACGCATTGATATAGGTTTATTCAGTAAGAGACACGCCACTTTTATTGAATGCAAAGCTGTAAGAACCAGCGCAACCAACAACAACAATAATAGAATTGAAAAGGCGTTAAACAAAGCAACAGATCAGCTTCTCGATATAGATATGGTGACACTGCTATTCAATTCACCAAAAGAAACAATTAGTAATATTCGTGCGAATAACAAGCTTATACCAATGGTCGCAATCAATGTGACAAGCGATAAGAATAGGGTAGAAGATCGAGACCGTCTATTTATGAAAAAAGTAGAATCAATTCGTGATGGTTTCCGAAATTCAATGATAGTACAGGTCAGATATAAGCCGCACTTTATTCGTTATAATGGTGACATTGATGTAAAAGTTGAGGATAGAAAGCTAATGTCTATTGGTCATGTTTTTATTTTAAAGGAAGTTTTCAAAAGCTAAATTGGGTTAATCCCGACTTAATCTGAGATTTTAGATAACAGAACGGAACTAACTTTGGTAGACCGTTATGTACGTAAAGAAAACATCATATATATTTTATCTTAAAAACAGAATCTGGTTTTTCGATAGAAATGAGTGTTACTATAAAATATCAATAATAAGCTGTTATGAAGTAAAGGAAGTATAGTGGAATATAGTAGTAGTTTATTGATAGATTGGTCTCCAAGGCACAATGAAGTCGAAGGTGACACTTATTCTAAACATCTCGCAGCTATCAGAGAGCTTTGTGAAGTTTACCGAAATGATCAATTCGTCTGGGAAGGTATCACCTTCAACATATCAATGGACTGGACTCAACTTGAAGAAATATTTATCCAAAGTGAGGACACCAATGGTCCTTATCATATTGTAGTAGGTGATACGTTATATAAAAAAATTACCCCCCTTAAAGAGATAACTATCCCAATAAATTTATCTCTTAGTTCTGATGTTGATGCTGGTAAGATTCAAGCATACCTCCGCCGATATTTATTAGACCTATTTATATTTTGTAATTTGGCAGCACCTGGGATAATTAATTTTTTTAATGCGAAGCTTGAAAGGGACGATGATTACAGGCCAATGAAACTTTCAAGCTTTACATTTGAGTGCGCATTGGAAAACGTATTTACTAGGCAAGTACCTTTTGTTGATTACGTAAGTATTAAAACTAGCTTTGACTGGTATCGCTCGTTAGGAATTGAAACTAAGATCGTTGCGTCAAACTCTATCGAAAAAGCGATATTTTCACTTTTGCATATTGCACGTATGAGTGACTATGACATAAGTACAGTAACTTGGATTTTCCATGCGCTAGAGGCTATTTACGGTACAAACGCAGGTCGAGGTTTTACTGATATCAGTGAGAAAGTTAACTTTTTACTAAACATAGAAGAGCGCCAACAGAAGCGTCTAAAAAGGAAACTTCGAGAGTTAAATGATTTAAGAAGCTCTTTTGTCCATGGAGGGTACAATGTCTCTCACATCATTGATTGTGACTCCAATGATGGCATCTACGACATTATCAATTTTGGAATATCGCTTATTATTAGTACCTTGCAGAACTTAATGCGTAATGGCTGGAAAGGTATTCACGTTGAATCCAAGTTTGTGGGTTACGAAATATAGCTTCATGACAAGACAAACCAGTTGACAAAATAACTGTCACGAATTTTTCGAATGTTCTATGCGTTCGACTTCCGCTCCTTGTCTTTTGCTGACAATCAGATTATATATGAGCTACTTCAGTTAAATACCAGCGCCTTTCATTCACGCATGATAATTAAACTTATCATGCGTGAACTATTAAATTAATACAAAATAAATTATGTTGAATAGTTTAATTATCGTTCCAACCAAACTCTTTAGAAAGTAATTTTCTTTTCCATCTATTCTCTATTTCAATGACAGACTCTTTTGATAAATCAATGTCGCAGACTTCAAGGATAGAGTATTGAAACTGGCTAAAGCCCCCTTCTCCGGCTTCATTGAATAGTAACCGCAAGAGCTTATTGCCTCCATGGTGGCCATTGGCATAGGCTGACCAGCGATTCCAAAAACCACCAGACCCATACGCACTACCCACATATTGCTTCCCTGTTAATCTATCACTAATTAGATAGACGCCGGACACAGATGAAAGCGCAGTCTTCCATGAGGGGTATTGGTGTCGATATAGCATTTCTAGTTCACTTCGGGATAGGCACACATGCTTGAAGTCGGAGAAATCTTGGAATGCCATTGGCTCTGGTAGAATAGAGTGAATCGTTGCTCTACCAGAAAGGGTTTCACCGGTGGGATAAGAATTACGCCCTGTACGTTTAAAGTGAACTACCAGCCGCCCAATAAGGCTCTCGCCTATGGTAGTAAGCTCAGTGTCGTAGTAATGACATTTTCCGTCACTGCTAGACGATGAAATACCTTTTGATAGATAAACACCGACAAATAACCACTGACAAACCCCGGGCAACTTGATAAGCGAAACGATATAGTTACGACCGAAATTGCGCTTTGTTTGAGCTTGCTGCCATTGCTCAAATCGCCCGTCGAAAAATGTTTCTAATGGGTTTTCAATTCCGTTCCATACGGCTAAGTGGCCCTTCACATCTACTGGGTCTAGCTCCAAAAGCTTGAGTACATCCATGTTTCTAATTTACCTATTATTTAATACTACAATTCTGCAAATCTTATAACACACTTCATACCAAGCTTCCCTATCAATTATTAGTCAAACTCATAGGCTCAATTTTCGTTTTAAACGGCGGAAGAGGCCAGGCACTTTCGTCAACAATATTAGCCTTCAGCTTAGGATCATCGAACCATGCATATCTAATGAGTTTGGGCTCTGAGATCTCACTGCTGGAAACTGATAACCAATCGTTTTCTACCACGGCTTTAGCAGGATGAAAAACACCGTCATCTTCTGCTAGTTCAAACCCTTCAGGCTGACTTCCAAATCTTAATTCAAATTTATCAATAAATACCCTCACAACGCTACCGACTCTTTCGACTGGCGGTATCACCGGCCCTATGGAAATCTGCTCAAAACCATAAGTCCTATTTAAGGCCATATCAGCTAACCTCTCGCCAACCTGACTCTTGTTTTTAGGGTGAACGTCTTTAGAATCGCCTAAATCATAAGTAACGATGTACGAGACCTCGTGGGTTTCATTAGCAACATTTTGTTGCATATTTCGATATGGAGCCCAAGGCCTGTTTAAACCGGGTAACTGGACAATATAAAATGGCATGTCTCTTTCACCCCACGCTTCCCTCCAACTAAAAATTAAGGTTTCAAGTTTGGCAGCGCTAAGCTCAATATCAAACGGGCCCTTATAATCTGTTTCTTTTCCGCTTAATGGCGCATTGGACTCCCCCTGGTACCAAACAACGCCCTTTATCGGCAGGGTTGTGAGGGGCTCAATCCCTGCTTCGTAAATAAACCCGGGTTCGTAAGGATGATGTGGCAACGGTTCCTGTGAATTATGTTGCAGCCAACCTTTTAAGTTTTCTTTTGCGCGCTCGGCACACCATGGGGGAATAAAGTCAATCCATTTTTCCTGATTGTAATCTTTCAAATTCAATCTCTTATGAATATCTCCCAACAACTCAGAACTTATGAAATTTTCAGTTAATGCCCCACCTACAGAAACGTTAATTATGCCAATTGGAACACTGAGCTCACTATCCAGCCTGTTCATAAAATGCAGGCCTACAGCAGAAAAGGTCGCGTTTGTTCTAGAATTACTGATCTGCCAACCTTCCGTATTAAACAGATTCTCAGAATCTAGAGTACGCAGAGAATCTATAGAAAAAGTTCTTCCTGATGGGTAATACTTATCCAAAGTATAATCAAGTAGCCTTACGTGAGTTCTTTCTCGGGCAAATTCAGGTAAGCTGGCCGAGTCAGTCTCTTTCAAGCTCATCCTCATGTTTGACTGCCCGCTGACAAGCCATACGTCACCAATCAAGATGTCATCAATAGTGATTTGTTCTTTTTTTGAGGTAACCGTCAATTGCGTTGCGTCGAAACTGCCACTTCCGACCTTGATTTGAACTAACCATTCCCCTGCATCATCGGCCTTTACCGCGTTCTTCTGATCTGCGAATGACACTTCAACGTTGCTTCCGGGTTCAGCCTTACCCCAAACGGATATATTCTGATGTTGCTGGATTACCATGTGATCGGTAAACACGCTTGCCAGGCTAAGCTCTGATGCGCTCGAACTAAAACTTAGAGCATACAAGAAGCTAAACGCTACTATTCGAAAAACGTTTATCACGTAACTGTAATCCTTTGCTTATGTGGGTTAACGGAAATAGGGACAGCGACCGGAATATCCCGCCGTGTCCCGTTTATCGATAATAAGTTGCTTATCAGAGAAAAATACTGCCTATTCGATTTCTTCCAGATCCAGGTTTATAAATTTCACCAACGTATTGCCTGTTGCTTCGTAGATAATTCCCACACTACCGTCATTCATGGTAATGATGTCAGAGTAGGCGCTGTACCCGTAAACTACCTGAAGAGGAGGCTGAAAGGTGGCTCCTTCGTCGAAACTTGACCAGATACCAAGGTCATTGCGATTTGCACCAGGTGGGTTTCCAATAGGCGCTGATACAATGATTCGGTTTTCGTTATCGCCTGACCGCTGTGCTTTATAGCGAGTGATGCCAGTATCAACCCGAGACACTTGAATATTATGACTGGTTTGCACCCATGTTTCTCCGCCATCACTGCTAACAAAGTGATAGCGGCTTTCTGGTGCTCCTCCATCATTTCTTGCTGACAAAAGCAGTTCGCCATTAGTCAGTTCAACGATATCTGCCTCCGTTGGCCCGGATATTGGTGTAAGTGATCCTTTATTCCACGTCACACCATTGTCATCGCTATAGATCGAAGCAACATAAAAGAGACTGTTGGAAGCTCGAACGATTGCGGGAAAAATTAAACGTCCGGAATTTCCACCCTGACTGGATGTTTGCCACTCTAATTGAATACCATGTCCGGGACCCGCGTTAATAGATCTCCAAGTTGGATCTTTCACCTGGGCGCTAATATTCACAGGCGCTCCCCACGTCACGCCGTTGTCGTCACTCTTTCTGTATATTAAATAGTTAGGATCGTCTGGCTCAATACAGTCAAAATTTTGTGCACAGAGATCCAGCCACTGCGTATAAAAAACGAACACAGAACCTGTTTGGCTATCTACTAAGGGTCTTGGATCGGAATAGTCATACGATGGGTTTGCAGCCAGGACCTCTACTGGACTCCATGAGCGTCCATTGTCGGTTGATCGCTTAAAAGAAACGTTTATTAAACCTGGAGCACCGGGATCGGCACCGTTAGGGCGACCTTCAATAAATGCTAATAGTGAATCGTCAATAGCCTGAATAATTGAAGGTATTCTGTAGTTACTCATTCCACTCGCTCCTTCGGCACCTCCTTCAAATACTGTTGTTTCGAAGAAATCAGACGTGTTAGTTGGGATTGAGAAGCGAACATTTTTGTAATTGGCTGTACCGCTCTGACTTGAAGAGCCATTTCCCCATACCACCACATTCTGAGTAGAAGCAGAACCAGACCATGTCTCAATTTCATTCCCATTGAACCTGAATGTAGCCATATCTGAAGACGGGTTGTACCTCACCTCATAAGAATGAAAATCAACATCTCCAGTCTGGGTAATTAATGTATGCGACGAACCATTTTCAACATCAGCGATGAGGTCACCGTTTGCATTAATACTCAGTTGAACGAGGAATCTTTTTATACCGTTTGCATAGTAAGTTGATATTGAGCTTCCAGAGACTAGCTGTAATTCACTCTGAATTTTCCATCCTTTCTGCAAGGCAGCTTCATTTAGTTGTGCCGTAGGCACCACCTCCCACTCAGCTCTGCCTCCGGCTCCATTGGTAACCCAATACGCACCGCTCACACTTCCCACTAACTCGCCGAATGCGGAGTTAGTAGTATCGTCTTGCCAGCCAAGATCTGTCGGAGGGAGCGCAAGCCTCGCGTCATAGCTAGCAACAGCCTTTTCAGAAGAGGTCATTACCAAAGCGTCATAAACACTAGGAGGTTGAGCGTAAACACGTGTTTCACCAATCCCACCGGAGAAGTACCACTGGCCACCACTGTTATCAAAGTTTCGACCGATATTCATTGAGTCGGGATTACCGATAGCACTTAGAAATTGCGTGGAGCTCCCGCTATAAACGAGTGATCCGTCGACTGCTATTTTTGTGCCTGAATCGTTTACCAGAATTACAGCTTTATGTTCTTGGTTGTCGTTATAAGAATCAGGTGTTTTAGAATCATTGATAAACGTCCCGTTTTCTCTCGCATGAACGCGTAATGTGCCATCAGAGTTAATGACTAGTGCGAACTCGCTGGAAGGTTCCGATGAGTTAGAGAGACTGAATATAGTCGCAGTGGTTCCTGTGGCTCTGAATTCTGTATAAATAGCTCCTGCTGATAATTGGCTGACAGTCGAGATATCATCATCTATTGCTAAGAACTCTGTACTGCCATCAAACTCAAGTGAAGAGGTGTCCCATTGCAAAACTGAATTCGGCTGTCTGTTTGCGAATATGGTCAGGTTTACTAACTCGTATCTTGCGATCCCTGCGTTAGTCGAAGACCCATTTCCCCAGACAACCATATTCTGCGACGACGCTTCACCTTCCCAGGTTGAGGTAATTACTTCATCATTGAACGTGAAAGTAGCTAGGCCAGTGTCAGGATTATAGATAACCTCATAGTCGTTATACGCAGAAGCAACGGCGTCTGAAGCAAGAGTGAAGGTCCCCGCACCGCTAAGTGTTACGATCAATTCACCGCTGCTGTTTTTACTGAGTACAGGCAGAAATCGCTTTGTACCGTTTGAATAATAATCTGTAATGTACTGACCAGAGACGATCTTGCTAGTCCATGACATCCGCCAGCCATTTTTTGATGCCATATCGTTTTCTAAAGCCGATGGAATATACCGCCATTGCGCACGGCCCGCAGAGCCGTCAGCCTCCCAGTATGTTATGCCCTGCTCCTCGACAAACTGCCCAAAAGCCTGATTAGAAGTAAAATCACTCCACCCTTGCGAACTAGGGAGCACGGAGCCTTTAGAATCAAAATCTACGATTATTGTTTGCGCCTTTACATCAGAAACGACTCCCAAATGGAGTATCCATGCCAGACAAAATATCCTACAAAGTTTAAGCATACTAAATCCTCTTTTAATCTTCCGGTAAGTGCTATTTGACCAAGAGACACAGCCAGTAAAACACGGTCTCCCCCTCATTCCTGAGTAAGTGGCTAGCGACATCCTTGCAATTATTGCACTGCATGAATATCGAACAGTGCCGAACCAACCTATCATACCAGCACGCCATTACACCACAAAATGTTAAAATTTTGTTCATTTGTGGATGTGTGAGAGAAAGCTGCTTTTCAGGGGGGATACAGGAACTTTGCCGAACGTACATAAATTTTTAGGAATCAATCATTTGATCGATAAAATGTAGAAGAGAATGGTAATGATCAACTTGAAAGGATTCTGATTCGGGTAGCATGGAAAAGTGATCGGCTTCTCTTTCCATCATTATGCACAATTGCTGTGCCCCACTGGTTGCTCTGAAATGATCAACTTGCGAGGGGTTTACAGTCTCATCGGCACCGCCATGGTAGATAAACGTTGGAATCTCTGAATCATAAACAGCTGCGGGATCGCTGTTGCAGTAACGGTGGAACACCTCCGAGTAAGTTCCTCCTATAAGCCGCTTCACCTGCTGGGGCTGACACAAGTCATCTCCATGCGTAAGACTGATGACTCCAGCAACAGACATTGCTTTATAGATGCGGACCGGTGAAGTTGTGTAGAGTGCACTGCAATGATGAATGTTGCGGCGGTAAGCTGCCCATAAAGCAAGGCATCCTCCTGCAGAGTGCCCGATACTATATATTCGGTCTAGGTTGATGGGATACTTCGAGCTTAAGTCTCTGAGGGAATCCACCGCGGATGCGACATCAGTAAAAACAGCGGGCCAGGCTGCGCGTGTATTTTCATCCTCAGCTTCCATCCTTCTGTATTCAATATTCCAAACCGCGAACCCTTTTTGCAAAAGCGGCGGTATCAACGAAGATGTTAAGTAACTGTCTAAAGTATGTGTCTGTTTCCAATATCCTCCATGAATAAGAACAATCACAGATAACAGCTCTTGGTTTCGCTGAGGCAGGTACAAGTCACCAAATTGGCTATTGTCCTCGCCATAAAAATACCGCTCACAACGTTTCATATACGGCCTAAATCCTAATTTATCGTATTTGCAAAGCTGAAGAAATTAATCGCTTCCAATCTTGATTTCATATCACTGAGTTCAGAGTCTGTCAGGTTCTGAAATGGTGCTCTGTTTCGGCCTAAATTTAATCCGATCAATTTCATAACCTGCTTACCGGCAACGATGTTCCCCCTAAACGCAGCGATGATATCGATCATGTCCTGAGACTTATTTTGTAATTTAACTGCAGATGCCATATCACCCTGCTGGAAGGCATCTACGATGCCGGTATATAAACTGGCTGCATAGTTAAAAGTCCCCCCAATACAGCCTTGGGCACCTCCCATACTTAAAGAAGGCAACAATGTTTCATCCTGTCCGTGAAGGATATCGAACTTATTATCTTTATATCTTCGGCACTGGTTATATTCATATAGACTTTCAGAAGTGTACTTAATACCAGCAAAGTTGCTGATACGCCCGTCCACCATTTCGAGCAGCTTAACCATAGAAAAGTTAAGGCCATTAAAAGCGGGGATGTGATAGTAGTAAAATGGAAGCGAAGGAGAAAAGTTGGCGACTTCTTCACAGTAAACCACCAGCTCTTCCAGTCTTCCAATTTTGGGGAAAGTCGGCCCCATGACGCTGGTTGCATAAGCGCCTTTCTCTTCTGCATGAGAAGAAAGTTTCTGACAGCTTTTTAAACTCGGACTACCGACGTGGACTATCACTTTGAAATCCTTCGGAGAAGCATCTATCCACGCTGATGCATTTTCCATGCGCTCTTCATCCGTCATTAAGTAGCCCTCACCTGAAGAACCATTCACGTAAACTCCACTTATTCCCTGAGCCTGCAACATTTCCAGATACTTAGGGATTGGCTTAGTATTAAGTGCACCGGTTTCGTCAAACGCAGTGAAAGGGGCGGTAATCAAACCTGTAATTTGTTTCATTAAGAATCTCTCAATAATAGGGCTGGCCGTTGATCCAGCTATGCTGAACTTGTAAACGCCCTTGATGTGTTATTAATTGCGTGAAATTAGCCTGCTTGCCTGGCATGAGCGTTCCAAACTCATTATTTTCGTCCAGAAAGTTTCCTGGATATCGCGAAGCCATCCGTAACGCTTCACCAACATCCATACCAAGCGCAGATATTGAATTGTTTACCGCAGTAACCATGTCTAGCGCAGAGCCTGCCAGCGTGCCACTGGCATCAGTGAGAGCACCATCTGATAAGGTGATCTCTCTGCCATCAAGCTCAAAGCAACTCTGGTTAGAGCCAATAGTGGACATTGCATCTGTCACGAGGAAAAGCTTTCCTTTAGGCTTGCACTTCAGTGCAATGTTTGCGGTGGCCTCGTGAACGTGAAGACCGTCCATAATAATGCCGCACCAGCATGAGTCAGCAGTGAGAGCCGCACCCACGACGCCGGGCTCTCTGGAAGTCAGGGGTGACATGGCGTTGAAAAGATGAGTAAACCCTGTAGCACCAGCTGAAATAGCAGACATCGCTCTTTGATACGTGGAGCCGGAGTGTCCAATACAAACTTTAACGCCGCATTCTTTCAATTGATGAATCTGACGACTTGAAACGTTTTCTGGTGCGACTGTCAGGAGCCTGTAGCCAAGATCCTGCCGTGAGTATATTGCCATCTCTTCATCACTTAACTCTCTTATTTGTGAAGCGTCGTGAATTCCTTTTTTAGCTGCACTGATATGAGGCCCCTCAAAGTGAATGCCTATTACTCCCGGAAGTTTCTTCGAAATTGCCTCGCTAACCGCATCGGCAGCTCTACGGATAGTGCTGATATCTGATGTAATAACCGTGGGTAACATAGAAGTTGTACCGTAACGACTGTGGGCCGATATCATCTTTTCCAGCGTAGATAAGGTCGGAAAATGATTAAACAGCAAGCCACCACCACCATTGACCTGCAAATCAACAAAGCCTGGTGCCAGCGTTCCGGATATTTTTACTTCTTTAGCTCCATTCTCGATATCCAATGAAGAAATAACGCCGTCGCTTACAGTAATTGGTACATCTGTATGAAAGGTATCTCCATCAAACAGGAAGTCCGGTATGTACGAAACTTTCATTAACAATCACCTGAAAAAGAGGAGCTCGTGGACAACGAGCTCCTCGTATATCTTAGAAGGATAGGGTTAACCCAGCGTAGAAATAACGACCTACTAAATCGTAGGCTGTACCATTAGACAGGGTCCCGGCTTGCTGATATTTGTGATCAGCAGTTAGCAAGGGAGGCTGTTCATCAAAGACGTTTTTAACGCCAAGATAGGTATTCGCATTTTCGTTAAACTGATAACTAAACCGAACATCGTTGTAATACTGCGCATCTATGGTATTCAGCGACTCTGTAATGAGTGAGTTGTCATTACGGTCTTTCGTTTCGTCCCAATAACGCATTTGCCAGTAAACATTGAACTTATCGATGGTATATGACACGTTTAGGTTGTAACGAATCTCGGGGAACAGAATTTCACCAGCAAGATACTGTGTATCACCCGTTTCAATACCCGTAATATTGTACTTGTCCAGATAGTTTCCACTGAAGGCTACATACAAATCTCCGCTTCCCAGCTCAGTTTCATAAGAGATATCAATATCTACACCTGCGGTTTCAATTTTGTTCTCGTTACCTGACGCGGCATTGACATCAAGGGCTGCTCCCGTTCTGCCATCACGACGTACAAGACCTCCACAGTCGGGGTCAAAGTTAGACGGGGATTGAGAATAGCAGCGGTTGAGAATTACCGTTCTGTCAGTTTTGGCGATGGCATCGTCAATTTCGATGTTGTAATAGTCGACAGATAGCTGTAATCCATCAATTTGTTCAGGAATAAAGACGAATCCAGCTGTTAGCGTATCTGCTTTTTCTTCGCCTACATCTTCGGAGCCACTCAATAAACCGGAAGTGTTCTGACTTTCTACCTGAGTTAGAACGAAGGCACCTTGGTTATCAATACGTCGTTGAATTGCATCAATAGAGCGGCAGTTTTCTGCGATATTGCCAGTAGATGCAGCATCGATTCCGTTACAAGGGTCAGTTACGATGGCAGAGGTAGCAGCACCGCCCGCAAACAAATCACTTACGTTTGGAGCCCGCACAGCAGTAGCAACAGCACCACGTAATCTGAAAGAATCACTAATCGGCGCATCAATATTTACGGTCCAGTTGAACGTTTCTCCGACGGACGAGTAATCACCATAACGAGCAGCAAGGTTAATGTTAAGCTGCTCAACAATTGGAATATTTAACTCACCAAAAATATCAACAACATCAAATGAACCTTTGGTTTTTGCTATCTGATTCCCCCTGGCGATACCTGCCTGTCTTAAAGGATCAGGCGTTTCCTGCCCCTTCTCTTCACGGTATTCAATACCTGATGCAAATCCGATATTCATCACATTGTCTGTCACACTAAAGTCCAGCTCACCAGAAAGAGTTGCATTCAAGACCGTTTGTTGAACCTCTCCTTTCAAGCCCGTATCTGCAGACAAATAGTCGACAGCGTCATTAGAAATACCATTTAGCGCAAATGGATTAAACGGGACACATCCTGAAATTCTGGCGATTTGATCGGCACACATATAGCCGCCCTGCCCGTCATCAACAACATCAAGCGCATATCTTGCTCTCTCTAGGTTAATGTCGCCGTAATCTGTCTGTACCTGGTCAGTGACGCCATGAGTAGCTGAGACGCGCAGGTACATATAATTGTCAAAGTCATGCTCAAAGTTAGCGGCGACTCGGAATGTGCTTCGTGTATTTTCAGCTCCACGATCACCGAACTCATATAAGCGACGGAAAGTTAAGCTCGCATCGTCAAGAGAGGTAATGCCATCTGCCAATAGGTTTTCACCTAATGTGGTTCCTGCGAACCATGGGTGTGTCGCAATATCTATTCCGGTTGTGCCACCACGGGACAACTTGAATATGTTGTTGCGGGTATCCAGAGGAATTGGCTCGAATCGGGCACGTGAGTCCACCCTTGAATAGTTCATGGTAACGTCAAACCGTGACGCGTCACTCAAATCCATAGAAGCACCGGAAGCAGCAAACATTCGCTTAAGCGGTGTCAGCATCGAGCGGTATTCTTGAAAATTGAAAGCGTCAGAGGTTTCTACATCGGGAGTACGGGTAAAGAGTGAACCGTCCCCATTGTATTTATCAATTCGACCTCCACGAACGTGAGATGAGCCAACATACTGAGGTGTATCAAGAATGCCATCTTCGTCCGTATCAACGGCATTTTTGTGTACACGAGAAAAGTCTCGATCAGTTGCCATTAAGCCTTCATCGTCAGAATACCCAAGTGATGCCCATACATTGCCTGAGTCAAAGTTACGTCCGATTGAAAATTCAATATCTACGGTTTCTTTATCCCCTTCCCCGCTAACGCCTGTCTGTACGTCAAATATTGCGCCATCAAAGTTTTTCTTAAGAATGATGTTTACTACACCGGCTACAGCATCAGAGCCGTACGCCGCAGATTGCCCACCAGTGAGCACATCAATTCGCTGAATCATTGCAGTAGGAATTGAATTTAAATCAACGCCGTAACCAGACCCTACTGACATACCCGACACATAACGCTGACCGTTCACAAGAACCAACGTGCGTGATGACCCGAGATTTCTGAGTGCTACCGTATTTAATCCTGAATCCTGCTCACTGATGTTTGAGCTGGCAGACGTTGTATCTCCAACAATAGATGGCAGTCTTCCCAGCAAATCGCCAAGATTTACCGCACCAACCCCTTCAATGTCGGATGCATCCACTGTCTTTACTGGAGTTGTAGTGTCAAAGCTTCCCTTCCTGATAAGTGAACCCGTGACAAGGATCTTTTCAACCTTTTCTTCACTGGCATCAGATGTTTCCTGTGCCGAAAGAGGCTGTGCTGCTAAAGCAATTGTTGCGGCTAGTAGCGACTTACCGAACAACGAATTTAACGAAGTTGTTTTCATGTTGTTTCTCCGGATTTTCCACACTTGAAGTTATAATTATGCCGGTATGCTGTATACCTGTTATACCAGCATACCGGCAATTAAATCTGTGTAAAGAATTTTTTAAAAAAATTAAGTGAAGAAGAAAAAAAGAGCGGCAATTCACTGATGGAAGTTGCCGCTATGCCGAGAAAGTTATGCAGTAACAACAGAGAAAATTAGGTGCAAAGAGCTCGGCAAGAACACACCCTTGGGGTAATCATCAAAGTTTTCGGCGGTTACTTTCCGAAAGTTCGAAGTAGTCACTGTTTTCGATATCAATAGATGCGTCTCTATCAATAACAGCAGTTACATGCGGATGCATTTGCAGTATTGAGGCTGGACAAGCTGAAGTAATACTTCCTAACAACATGTTTCCTATTGCCTCGGACTTATTGGTGCCAGTGGCTAGGATAAGGACCTGTTTAGCGTCCATAATGGTCCCAACTCCCATCGTCATCGCAAGAGTGGGCTGAAACTCACCGTCTTCAAATAGCCTGCTATTCGCTTCAAGCGTGTTGGGGGTAAGCGTTTTTAACCTGGTTCTGGATGCCAGACTCGATCCAGGCTCGTTGAAGCCAATGTGGCCATTTTCTCCAATACCCAAAAGTTGAAGATCAATTCCACCACGCCTCTTTATTTCCATCTCATACTGCTTCGCAACTTCCTCGGCTGACTGTTTACCTGAACACTCTGGGAGAAAGGTATTTTCTGGCTTAATATCCACTTTTGAAAAAAGATGCTGGTCCATAAAGTAACGATAGCTCTGGTGATGCCCTGGAGTCATGTCATAGTACTCATCTAGGTTGAAAGTACTGACAGACGAGAACGAAATTTCACCATTGCTAAATGCATCGACTAATAACCTATAGAGTTCTATTGGGGTAGATCCTGTTGCAAGACCCAGTACACAATTAGGTTTTCGCTTAATCAAATTTATAATTAAGTTAGCAGCTTCTATTGCTACCCTTGTGGCATCTTCATTAATAATTACGCGCATCTACTAGAGCTCCTTTAGTCTATCTTTTGTAAAAAAGTAAGCGCCATAAAGGTCAGCGTCCCGCGAGTATTCGGGAGAGAGAACGTCAACGTGAAAAATCTCAGGCAAGTTCTCTACTGCTTTTGTAACCTTCTCAGAGAATATTTTGGACACGCCGACACTTCCACCTAGAGTAACTATTTGAGTTCCTGTAATAGCTCTTACACTCGCTATGAGTTGCGCAACAGCATGGACGGCTTCATCAACAATTGAACGACCTATCTGAGTATCCAAGTACTGGGTAAATAGCTGCTTTGCACTAACTGGAAATCCAAATTTTTCTGTAGCTAATTTGCCGATAGCATTTCCTGAGCCGACAGATTCTGCACAATTAACTCTTCCGCAGTGGCAGTAGACGTTGTCACCGTTCAGGGTTGGAACTGTTACATGCCCTAAATGGGCACAGAAGCCATTCTCAGATGTTATCAGTGTCCCGTTTTGTACAACACCGCCACCAATTCCGGTGGATACTGTTATGTAAACAAGCGTGTTGGATTCGATAGTTTTCTTTTGTGAGATAGCTTTGTACTCTGCAAGTGCTGCTGCAGAAGCATCATTAAGAATAAAAACAGGCTTACTAAATTGTTGTTCTAATAAAGATTGTAACGGGAGCGATTGCCGCACAGAAAGATAATTAACAGTATCAGCTAGAACTATACCTGTAGTAGCAACTCCAATAGCACTGGCTTTCGAAGCAAGTTGCCAAAAAGAGTCGTAAATCAAGTAAGGTAAATACTGTAAGTTTTCATGTATACACGAGCCGACTTCTTTTTTTTCAACAATTTCTCCATCATTCGAAAAAAGCGCAGCTGCGATTTTGGTGCCACCAATATCTATCGTAAATATCATCTTGGCATTTCCCTGGCTACCGCATCTATCGCTTTATGGAACCACTGGGTGATATGTTCAATTCGCGTTACCGCTGAACCTACAGTAACAGTAAGCGCTCCAACCTCTATGGCTCTACTGGCAAGCGTCGGCGAGTTAAAGCGCCCTTCTGCAATAACATTAAATCCACGATAAGCGAGTAGCTCTACCAACTCAAAATCCGGCTCCTCTGGTATTGGCGAATTGCCTGTATATCCTGATAAGGTGGTTCCTATGAATGTACAGTTCAGCTGGGCCGCTTCGATACCGCTAATAAGATCGTCACAGTCAGCCATTGCGATACAATCAAGACCGTGGATCTCATTTATCAAAGTGGACACACTTTCCGGGCGCTCTCTTTTGGTTGCATCAAAAGCGATAATTTCAGCTCCCGCAGCAGCCAGCTCTCTAATATCACTGGTGAAGGGAGTGATTCTTACATCGGTTTCTTCCAAATCTCTTTTAACAATACCAATAATGGGTACAGCGCCTTTAATTGCTGACGCAACTGCGCTTACATTTTCAACCCCTTCAATACGAAGACCTTTAGCTCCGCCATCTATTGCCGCCAGGGCCATAGCGACGATATGCTCGGTTTTGTCCATAGGTCCATCATCCACTGGTTGGCAGGATACGATCACCGAACCTTTGAATTGCGCTATGTAGTTTGATGCCTTTTCTTTGTTTACTGTATTCACTTCTCTACCTCTTATGACTTATATGGGCTGTGTGGATGGTTAGCTTGTAAAGATCTTTGTCACTTGAGAAAAAGAAGCTGGCGATGTAACCAACAACAACACAGGTTAGGATGCCCAACGTGGCATACATATATCCATTAGCCCATCCTGTTTGCCAGGCTGATAACATAACTCCGACACCCGCGACCAGCCCCATCAAAGCACCTGCTCCATTTGCTCTGGTGCTGATGGCTCCCAAAATAAATAATCCTCCGAGTGCTCCCATAAACATGCCGATGACCTTGAAGTATTCCTCCATCAGGGACCTTATTGCCGGGTCAATAAAAATAAGTCCTACAAGAGTGCCCATCACGCCAACGATGAAGGTAATAAGTCTCGCCCATCGCATTTCTGACTTTTCATTACCCAATATTCCAAGAGGTTTAACGATGTCGGTTAACACAGTAGTCGCTACGGAGTTCATACTGGTTGAGACCGTGGATTGTGCGGCGGCAAATACACCGGCGATTATGAGACCCGCGATACCTATTGGTAGCTCTGTACTAATAAAGCTTGGAAAGACCTGATCGATTTGAATTGTAGGGTTAAGCTTTTCTGGCTGTGTCTTGTAAAAGACATAGAGGCCGCTACCAATTAAGCAAAAGAGCAGCGAGCCAGGAATTCCTATAATTGCATTAGCCCAAATTGATTTAGCTGCAGACTTCTGGTCTGGAGTAACTAAATAGCGCTGAACTACTGCCTGATCTGCTACATAGCTTGAAATATTTTGCCCTATCCCTCCTAAAACAATGACCCAAATCGTTAGCTCAGTGATGCCTGAAAGGCTGAAGCTCATGTTTGCCATCGTGAATTTTTCATCGGCCATACCAACAGAAATATACGTAGAAAGCCCACCTTCAATATTTGCTATGATTACCCCGAAACAAAGCACAGCCCCCATCAACAGTACAATAGTCTGGATCGTGTCCGTCCAGATAACCGCTTCAATTCCCCCGAGAGTGCAATAGAGTAAACAGAAAACACCCATGATCAGCACACATTCAGCAGATGATAGGGGAGTGACAGCGGAAAGCGCTAAGGCTGTAAGAGCCATTACTATGCCCATCCGTCCTACGTGAAATAGAGCGAACAAGCCACTGGCAAGCGTTCTTACGAAAAAGTTAAATCGATAGGATAAGTATTCGTAGGCACTATAAATATTTAGTTGCCTGAAAAATGGCATCGCTACGTAAATGCCCAGGGGCGCAACTACCGCTATCATCCAAATACCCAACAACAAAACCCAGTTGGTCTGATAAACGATAGCGGGTAAGGCGACATAAGTAAGTGAACTCAACATGGTTGCATAGATAGAGCAAGCGGCCGCCCACCATGGAATAGATTTTCCACCAAGGAAGTAGTCTTCCGTGTTTTTATTTTTGAAAGTGAAAAATAGGCCTACACCCAGTACAGTAAGCAAATAGACCACAAGCACCATCATATTTATGCTTCCGAACTCTAAAGAGCGGTCTTTTATGCTGCCGCCATAGTAAGTGAGTGTTTTGGTATCACTATCTAACGCAGCCAGAGTAAACTGATTTTTAGCTTCGGAGCTAACGGCAAAGACTTCAAATTGCTCCAGGTTTACCGCATTTAATTCCTCCACTGACCACTCATTTGTGATGGTATTGTAGAGTGCTAGTTGTCCCTTATTTGTGACACCGAGTAGATAAGACTGATTGATCGGAGCTATAGAGTGGAAAATTCCTGTTGATTTAGAGTAGTGGCTTTGTTTACTAGTCCATGCCTCGGTTGTTTCATCATAACTCCAGACGAGGGCTTTTTTTTCCCCTTCAGCTCCTGATGCAATGACGTACCAACTTAATACTTTTCCGTTATGCTGGCGGGAAAGATGAGCACTTGTGTAACCTATCGGTAACTTGAGAGACGGAAGAAATTTTTTGTCATTGTCGAGCTCAAACCTAAGTAAACCATCAGAGAGAATCACTGCACCCAGGTTTTCTCCTTTACTAAAAAACGTAGCTGAAGCTTTTCTCAAACGAGCGCTTTTTAAAGTTAATGCGGCCCATTGAGATTTTAGGTTAATACTTGTTCCAGTCCCCTCTTCCATGATGGCAGCATCGCTGAACAAAACCATGTCTTCGTTATGTGACAATATCTGTGAAATATTACTGATATCTATTGCCTCTGTTCGAGACACCGTTAAGTCAAAGATTCCGTCATTGGCATGTGCTGAAGACACCAGAAGCATGGCGGACAACGCCGCAACTATTAGTTTTATCATGACCCAACCTAAAGTTATACTGTATACCTGTTATACCACACTGCTAAATAATTTACACCCTGTAGACAATAAATATAATTTGAATCGTTTGAGCGTAAAAAGTGAGGGCTGGGTATTACGATAGCCCTCGTTGGAAGGTGTAAGGCTAGTTGTGGCGTGGAATTGTTGCTTAATCGTTCATGTCGTAGATATTTTCAAACACATACTCTATGTGCTCTCCGAGTACCCGATCAGCTCCGATAGGATCTTTGTTTTCGATACATTTAAATATCTCTTCGTGAGCTAAGTAACTCTTTTCATTTAGCTCTTCAAAATTACTGTTGTCTCTTCTTGAATCGATAACCCAATCCGTCAAAGCTTGGTGAATTGCCAGGAAGATAGGGTTTTGCGGTATCGAAGCTATCACTCTGTGAAAATAAGCGTCCGTTTTTTTGAACTGAGCATTGTTTTTTATAGCCTTTCGATTCAGTTCCAGAGCTTCTCGCAGCTCTTCAATATCTTCTTTAGTTGCGTGCTCTGCAGCATACCTGACAAGACTCGACTCAAAAAATTTTCTCAGTTGTTCGAAGTATTTTAATCCTCCAGGCTGCGCCAAAAAGTCCTTAGACAAAACAGACAGCTCTGAAATGATTGTCTCGGGTGAAGGCCTTGTCACTCGGGTTCTTTCTCCACTGCTGATCTTGACTAATCCTTTACGGGCGAGTCCTGACAACGCGTCTCGAACTGACGGTCGACCCACACCAAATGCCTTCATCAATTCTCTTTCAGACGGGAGCGCGTCTCCTTCCTGCAGCTCACCCTGCCGAATCGCTCTTTCAAGCTCTTCCTCTATCGTTTCTGAAAGCTTTTTTCTTTCAACTGGTTGCTTTATTGAAAGCATTATTTTCTCCATTTAGTGCCGCTATCACCCTATCATACCAGTATATAGCTTATCCTAAAGCACTTTTTGACAATGATTTTTCACTTTCTACTGATAGTCATTATCGAGCTCAGATAAAATCAACTCATCTTCCAATTTCACCACGATAGATATCAGGGGTTCTGACCACTGGTTTAATTTCTCCACCGAAATGATAAATATATTCTCCGCTTCGAATAACCTGGACAGGCCCAGCGCCTCCATTGAACGGAAGCTTACTGTTTAAAGGTAACCAACGATCAATGTCGGTGCGATATTCCATTTGTACTCGACTGAATTGGTAATAATCAGGTGGCTGGCTAAAATAGTGCTTCTTAAAATCAGATAGGGCTTCACCTTTGAGATTAGAAAGTTTAGCTAAGGTATCATTGAAAATTTCGTAATTCACTCCACCTAACAACAACACGGATTGCGGACCTAACTGAACTGCAGAGGCTCCCAGCACTGAGTAAGGAAGTCCATCTAAGGTTATGTCGGATAATGCTTTCCACTCCCCTGTTATAAAGTCAAATCTATAAGAGTCAGCAAGCACATACTTTCCGTCGCTCGGATCAGAGTAGAGGCCGCCAAAAATATACATACCTTTTCCGAGTTTGATGGAGGGGAAGCTTGTTCGAGTAAGAGTACCTGGAATTCCTCTGTGCTTTATTACGTCATTTGAATTTGCACCGTGAAGTGGCACTGAGATAACGTCATTTATAGCTTCTCCATTAACTTTTCCCCCGAAGAGGTAAAGTCTATCGTCGTAAACTGCGGCACCACCGTCGGACCAGGCTAATGGTAGCGGAGGCAATTTTTGAATGTTGGGAGTACCGTCTTTTTCGAGAGCCACCTTTATTACTGAGTTGAGAAATCCCTTTTCATTAGCTCCCCCCACAAAATACAAACTATTTTCGTGTTTTACCGTGGCTCCATATCCTGAAGGCTCAGGTAATTCAAACGTTTTCACTAACGCCAGATCACCGTCCGCTACAGAGTATATAAGTCCCCTACTTTCATAGTTTTTTTTAGAGCCATTAAAAAAGGGATGTCCATCAGGAAAATTTGTCCCCCCTGCAATGATCAAATAGTCACCAAGCGAGCCATAGAACGCTGCTGCGATTCCAGGGAAAGAATCTTTTCCGGTGTGAGCAGGCAACTCACCTATCTTATGCCAATTTGAAACCTGACTATCGCAGTAAAGTTCGCTGTGTAAAGTATCCATGTCTACACTACATCCAGATAATAAAAATGTTAATGCCCAGAAGAGCCTGAAAACAGTTCTGCTATGCACGTTGTTTTCCCAAGAAGAATAAGCGCTACTTGAGTAGCGCTTATAATTAAACCAGATTCACGTTTTAGAATTTGTATGTAAGACCTGCAAAAAACTGCCTTCCAATGATGTCATAAGCTCTGGGCTCGGTGTTTGTACCCGGCGCTGAGCCTGTGCGCGTTAAACGAGGTATTATGTCAGGCTCTTGATCTAAGACATTATTGCTACCCGCATAGATACGGAAATTATCGGCTAACTGATAGGTTGCGCTAAGATCAAGGTATACAACCGAATCTAGCGTATTAATATCTTCAGAAAGCGTCTGATTCACATTGTTGTCGACGTCGTTCTCTGTCTCAGAGCGGTAAGTCAGTTGTGCGAATAGGTCAAGAGACTCAGATACGTTGAGGTTTGCATTCAACGCTACACGATATTCTGGATAGAGAACTTCTCCAACATAATCTCGAATCACACCATCTTTACTCTCAGTTTCGTACTCTGACAAATAGTTGCCACTTAAACCGATATTGAAAGACTCATATTCATAATACATCTCAAGGTCGATTCCACTTGTTCTGACTTCACTTTCGTTTATCGCTTTTGATGTGATTTGAAGAATTGGCCCGTCTACAGCTCGCTCGACAGTGCCACCACACGTTGGGTCAAACTGGTCTGGCGAGACTTCATAACAACGACTTATAATGTCCCCCGCTCCAACATTTAAAATGGCATCTTCGATTTCGATACTATAATAATCTATTGAGACAGAAAAATTATTAAGAGGAGTAAATACAAAACCAACGGTGTAGGTATCGGCCTTTTCTTCCTCCAATTCCGTGTTACCCATCGACAACAATCTTTCATTCTGGCTTTCACTACCGACGAGCGTGAAAGATCCGAGTGTATCAATACGAGAAGCAATAGCGTCTATAGAGCGACAGTTGTCCGCGACGTTTCCGGTACTGGTGTTATCTATACCATCACAAACGTCATGCCCACCTGTCGCAACTGCGGAGCCTGACGCATAAAGATCACTAACATTAGGCGCTCTAACCGCGCTAGACAAACTTGCACGAACTCTAAAAGTATCAGTGAAAGGCGCGTCAATTCCAAGTCGATAAGTCGAGATCCCGCCCACTGAAGAATAGTCTCCAATTCTTGCAGCTAGACTAAGGCTAAGCCAATCCGCGACAGGTGCGGCAACTTCCCCAAAAGCCTCATACGAATAAAAGCTGCCGTCTGTAGGGAATACCTGCAACCTACGAGAAATACCAGCTTGCCTGAAAGCATCTGGAGTTTCAGCTCCTTCTTCTCTTCTGTACTCAATACCAGCTGCGAAGCCCGGATAGCCATCTCCTAAAGTAAATGGTAATTCACCAGACAAAACGGTCTTAAGCACATATTGCTTTATCTCGCCGTTTTGCCCAGTATCAATACCAATATAATCAACCGCATCTTCTGAAAACCCCGTAATGCCAGACTGACCTAGCTCGCTATCAACAGTTCCAAACGGATTTACCGGCACACATCCCTGCATCCTTGCAATTGCGTCGGCGCATTGAAACCCACCGTTACCATCTGCCTCTACATCCAGTGCGAAACGCATTGCGACGAGGTTCACATCCCCAGAATTCTTCTGAACTTGCGTAGTCTGACCGTATACCGCAGAGGTACTCCAAAGCATATTATTTTCAAACTCATAATCTAGGTTACCTGCAATGCGAAAAGTGGTTCTTCTATTGTCAGCACCTAAGTTGTCAAACTCGTATAAGCGCCTAAAAGTATTGACTCGATCTAAAGAAGTACTCCCATTACCTGCCGCTTGAAGAGCTGGTAGAAGTTGATTCTGTGCACTGCTCCCATTAAAAAATGGGCTATCAGCAATATCAATTCCTGTAGTTCCGCCTCTATTAACTCTGAAAACGTCGTTGACCACACTAAGAGGTGCTGTTTCTATATATGTCGAGGAATTTGTTTCGGCGTAATTAATTTCTACTCCCGCAAACAAACTGTCATTGATATCATAAGATAAACCGCTAGCAATAAAGTAACGTTTATAAGGTGTAATTGCTCGGCGATAGAAGGTTTGATTGTAGAAATCACTCTCTCCAGCTAGTTGACCATCAGATGTTATCTCCGGTGCGAATTGACTAAATTGATCACCATTTCCAAAGATACTCACATCGTTAAATAGAAATGCTCCTTCATCGACGTGCATAGGGCCATTTCTTACGTGAAGAGTTTCTCTCAAGCCATCGCCATCATCATCTAGTACATTTATGCTATTTCTAGAGAAATCTCTATCCTTCGCCTTTAGTCCATCTTGGTTTGCGATACCAGCCGAAACCCACGCATTACCTTTGTCGAAGTTTACGCCATAGGTAAAATCGATATTCTGACGTGCGGCCCCACCTGCTTCAGAATCGGCACCGTAAGCATTCAGTTCCGCCCCCTCAAAATTTTTCTTCGTTATAATGTTAATTACACCCGCTATCGCATCAGACCCGTAGATCGCTGATTGCCCTCCGGTTAATACATCCACCCTTTCGATAATTGCTGTTGGTATTGAGTTTAAGTCCACACCGTAACCTTCTCCCGCTGAGACACCTGATACGTACCTGCGTCCATTGACCAACACCAAAGTTCGTGAGACGCCAAGGTTTCTAAGGGACGCAGTACTGATACCAGAACTACCACCACCATCTTGATTGTTGGAAGCATCATTAGTTCCAGATGTTATTGAGGGAACGCGACTAAGCGTATTTCCCACCGATATAGCCGCTATACCTTCAAAAATTTCATCGCCGATCTCTATAACCGGAGAGGAAGATGAAAAATTTGTGCTACCTTTTTGAATATTTGAACCTGTAACGCTTATCCGCTCCATGGCCTCATCAGAGCTCTCTTGAGCAGCTATTCCACTTGTGAACGTTGAAGTAACAAGGGCTGCTACTAACTTCTTCTTAAAATAACCATTGTTCATTATCAATCCTTTTAATTTCCTAATCGAGTGAACAGCAGATCCCGGAGTACCTGTTATACCAGTATACTTATACACCAGTTAAAGGTTAATAAAAAGTAAATAGTTCAAAAATCATCCGCCTTCAGATGTTTGGCATAAAAATTTTTTCTGATACGAGTAGCAATTTTTATTAAATTGAGATGAGTCGCCACTGATTTCCTAGATGCTCTTAGTTAGATAAACCAACTGAAAAGAGAAGTGCATATGGGCGCAAAACGCTAACCTTAAGAATTCAAAATTGAATCGGTCAAACAAGTCGTTGATGTTGCAAAGCGACTCTATATCACTACTCACAACTTATATGCATGAGTTAAGAAGTTCAGCCCTGGCTTCAAAAAGCATACTGATTTACCTGACGCGCAAGCCGAAATAAGACGTCTTCAGAGAAATTAAAACGGGCTACCGAAGAGCGGATACATTAAAAAGGCCGGTGCGTACTTCGCAAATCAATACGATTAAGGTACGCCTTTATCAATGATAATAGCGATTGCTGGCCTATTCGTTGGCTGTGTCGGATACTAGATGTTCATTCAAGCGAATACGACGCTTGGAATAGTAAGCCGTTGTCAAAACGCGATAAAGCTAATCGACGTCTAACAGGGTTTATAGAGCAATTCAGGCTGGAATCTAATGCGTGTACGGCTACCGAAAGTATCCATTCAGATTTAAGGGATATTGGTGAACAATGCGGCACTAACCGCGGTCACCACTCATGGTTCGGAAAAGATTACGTGCCTAAGGTTGCTATGTCCACCCCCGCCATCAAGGCGGATAGAGTCACGTTGTGGTTCCAAATCGGCTCAATCGAGAATTTAATCCGGCTGCGCCTGATGAAGCTAGGATAACAGATACTACGCATATCCGAACTCACGAAGGCTGGTTGTATCTGCTTGTTGGTGGACTTGTTCTCCCGAAACGTTATCGGCTGATCAATGCAGCAACGAATAAGTTATGTAAATAATTAATAAAGTACATTATGAACATTCAAACCAACTTATTTTCATAAATAAAAATAAGCGCGAATTTTTAAAAATCCGTTGCTAACGATAGCGTAGCGACCGAGTGTCGGTACAATCAAGTCCGCCCAATGGTACCATCTACTTCTACAAAGTCACACTTGCATAACTTCATTTTTAAAAAAGCCAAGTTGGGGGTAAAGCCGGCTTCTTTATCATTTAAGACTCAACTTAAAAAGAGTCTTTTTCTGAGGTTGCTCTAAGCTGTCCAGATATCTTACAGGTAGCTTCATTACTAGCCTTTTTCACGGCTTGTACATATATACTTTTTGCATTAACTGGGGTTTCCTTGCTGTTGCCCACCAAGCTAATAACAGTGCTTACCGAACCATCTAAACTAAAAATAGGCGCACTTACAACATTAATGTCGGGCAAAAAATCTTCTTTAAAACAACACAAGCTGCTTTTTTTAATATCTTCTAGCAATTCGTAGAATATCGCTTTTTTTATAGGCTTACCCATGTAGCGTGGCATAGGTGCAGGGGAATCGTAGTACTGTTCAACTAGCGTCTTACAGCGCAGTTTAGGTAGGTGGGATAAGAAAATACGCCCAGCGGCAGAGGTAAACGGCGACAGCTCTGAGCCCAAACGGATATTCACCGCCAAAAAGTGACTGGAATCTAACCACTTTATCACTAGCGGTACATCACCATTCCAAATGGTTACAGTAATGGTTTTATCTAATTCTTGGTGAAGCTTATCTGCATATTCAAAGGCCACCTGAACGGGGTTTGAATGTTTTAGTGCCGACATACCTAAGCGAATACTGCTGTTTGAAAGCATGTATTTGGCATTGTCTAACTGCGACACATAACCAAGTTTGGTCAAGCTAACCAAGTATTTGTGAAGTCGACTGGGGCTCATTTCTGCCAACTCAGATAACTTAGTTAGCGAGATAGGGCCGCTGTGCTCAGAGATTAACTCTAAAACCTCAAGCCCTAGTTCAAGAGAGCCAATACCCTTTCGGGTTGCAATTGCTTTGTCGTCATCCATTGTGTTGCTTCCTCTTCATCCAAGTGGGCGTCATGCTACCCCAGCTTCTCACCGCATTACAGCGTAATTAAACCGCAAGATTGGTTTCAATAAATGCGCGATTTTCCTCAAGGGCTTGCGAGTCACCGTAAAATTGCACTTTCCCTTTCACAATAAGAATGTGCTGATCGCACAGCGTCTGCAATACCTTAATGTTTTTATCCACAATAATGGTCGACACACCGGTTTCTTTAATTTTGCGAATAACATCCCAAATTTCTTTGCGAATAAGTGGTGCTAAGCCTTCTGTGGCTTCATCGAGTATCAGTAAATCTGGGTTGGTCAAAAGCGCCCTACCTATAGCTAGCATTTGCTGCTCACCGCCAGAGAGTTGAATGCCTTTATTAGTTAAGCGCTCTTTTAAACGAGGGAACACCTCAAGCACCTTCGCATAAGTCCAATGTGCTTCACCTCGCGAGTTTTTTCGCGCGGCCATTTGTAAGTGCTCTTTCACAGTTAAGTTGTGAAACATGCCCCGTCCTTCTGGCACATAGGCAATATCGTTGCGCATGCGTTTCCACGTGGGAAGAGCATCAATTTCTTTGCCCTTGTACAACACAGCGCCACTACGCGGCTTTACGATACCCAAAATAGATTTCAATGTTGTGGACTTACCCATGCCGTTGCGACCCATAATACTTACGGTCTGCCCTTTTTTAATGGCAAAAGATATTCCGTGCAGAATATGGCTTTCTCCGTATAAGGTATGAATGCCTTTTACCTCTAGAATGTTGTCTGTCACGTTAAAATACCTCGTCATCGTTGCCTAGATAGGCTTCTTGAACTAAAGGGTTTGCTCGAATGTTATCTACCACATCGGTGATCAAATGCTGCCCGTCCACCATCACGGTCATTAGGTCAGATAGCTCAAAAACGGCATCCATATCGTGCTCTACCAGCACAATGCAGTAGCGCTTTTTCAGCGACTTAAGCAGGTCAATAATGATAAGCGACTCTTCATGGCCCATACCCGCCATTGGTTCATCAAGTAAAAGTACTTGGGGGTCGGTCGCCAATACCATGGCAATTTCTAGCTGACGCTGCTCACCATAACTAATGGCGCTGGCTTTGATATTGGCTTGCTTCAATAGCCCTACCTGTTCAAGGGCATCTTGGGCAATCGCAGTTACATGCTTACTTGAATGCTTCGACTTAAACATATTAAAGCTGCTACCCACTCGTCGCTGGGCGGCAATGCAACAGTTTTCCAAGCATGTGGCATCTTTGAAAATATTGGTTTTCTGAAAACTTCGCCCTATTCCTTTGCGGCAGAACTGATAACTTTTCAGGCCCGTAATATTTTCACCGCGATACAAAATCACACCCTTAGTTGCCGGATACGTACCGCACAATATATTCAGCAGGGTGCTTTTTCCCGCGCCATTAGGGCCCACAATGCTATGCAGCGATTTGTCGTAAAACTTAATATTAAATTCGTTGAGCGCTTTTAATCCGCCCCAGTGCTTTGAAAGGTTTTCAGCTTGTAAGATACATTCACTCATTTGCGTTTCCCTCCGACTAACTGCTCAATTAGCCCGGCAATACCACTTTTTAGTAGCAGTACCATTAAGATGATGAGCGAGCCCATCCAAAACATCCAATACTGGGTCATGTGTTCAATGCCGTAGTGCAAGCTCTCATAAACGAATACACCTAGAATTGCCCCAAAAATAGTGCCTAGACCACCTAAAATAGCCATTACTAATGCAGAAGCAGAGACTTCCCAACTCATCATGGTTGGATTAACAAAACCGTATTGAAGCGAGAACAAGTAGCCTGCGTAAGCGGCAAGTGATGAAGACAATACATACGACACTAAACGGAAGTGAAAGATGTTGTAGCCAAGTGCAGTGGCACGCTCAGGGTTTTCTTTTATTGCGTCAATCACACGCCCAAACCGAGAATGCAAACTAACTTTACAAAACACATAGCAGTTAAATAGCGATAGCAAGCACAGGTAATAGAAGTGGTTCTCGTTATCTAAATCTAAGAAATTCAAACCAAAAATGCTGGTTTCGGGTTTTAGATAAATAAATAACCCGTCTAAGCCGCCGTATTCCGTTGAGTCGGCAAAGAAATAGAATGTCATTTGCGCCAATGCCAGCGTTATCATGATCATATAAATACCGCTGGTTCTTAGCACAATTAAGCCAACAATAAGTGCAATAGCACCACTAGCGGCCATGACATAAAAGGTATACAACCAAAAGTTAACCACTTCGTATTCGGGGATCATAATGGCAAATAAGTATCCGCCTAAGCCGTAGAACATGGCGTGACCAAGGGTGATAAGGCCAGTTCTTCCCACCAAGTAGTCCAAAGACATAACAAAAATAGACAAAATCAGCATGGTGGAGATTTTGTTTACGTAAAACGTGTTCTCATTGAAAAATAAGGGGATACCCAAGGCAATAAAGAAAAACGCAAAAATAAATACTTTTTCAGCTTTGCTAGAAAATACAGACATCGTACAACCTTAACTTTTGAAAAGCCCTTGTGGTTTAAAAATAAGGATAAGTGCCATTAGCAAGTAAATTGTCATACTCGACATGCCGGGCAACAGCACAGATGCGAACGTGTCAACAATGCCCACTAGCAAGGCCGCCACAAAAGCCCCTTTTATTGAGCCCATTCCCCCTATAACCACCACAACAAAGCATGAAATGAGTACGCGTTCGCCCATACCAGGTACTAAGCTCACTACAGGCGCAGAAACAATACCGGCCAAGGCAGATAAGGTAACGCCAACGGCGAAAACGACGGTAAATAATGTGCCGATATTCACGCCCAAGTTCTCAACCATTTCACGGTTAGACTCACCGGCGCGGATCATCATGCCAAGCTTGGTATTGTTGATGACGTAATACATGCCTATGGCAATACCCACACACAATACCGACAGGAACAAGCGATAAACCGGATATTCAACGATATCGGTAATTTGAATAGACGATGACAGCAGCTCAGGTACATCAACCCCCAGAGGGTCGTTACCCCAAATGAAGCTTTGTGCCGCGTTAAAAATAAAGATTAAACCAACCGTTAGCAGTACCTGATCAAGGTGGTCGCGCTTGTATAAATGCACTATTAGAAAGCGCTCAATAATTACGCCTATGACCATAGCAATACTGCAAGCAATGACCACAGCTAACCAAAAGCTGTCTGTCATGGCGGCAAAGTAATACACCAAATAAGCGCCAATCATATACATAGAGCCATGAGCAAGGTTCAAGATACCCATAACGCCAAAAACTAATGTGAGACCTGATGCAACCAAAAACAGTAACAGCCCATACTGAATACCGTTTAGTAATTGCACGAGGAAAAGCGACATTTCCATTTTTATACCTCTATGGGGAAGCCCGTGGGCTTCCCTACTTGCAATAACTTATAAACGACAACCACGTGCTGGGTCATTCAGGTTCGCTGCAGCGGTTTTAACCACCACGTTTTCTCCGTTCTCAACCTTTCTTAAATAGATGTTTTGAATTGGATTGTGCGCCTTAGAGAAATGGAAGCTGCCGCGCGGGCTATCAATTTCAATACCTTCCATTGCCTTTATCAGAGCTTTTTTGTCAGCGGTATTACCCTTGGTTGCTTCCACGGCTTGAATAATCAATTGACCGGCGTCATACCCTTGAACGGCGTATAAGTCAGCAGGCTTGTTGTACAATGACAAATACTCGGCTCTGAACGCTTTGTTCTTAGGGTTATCCAAGGTGTCGGCATAGTGTAGTGTGGTGAATAGGCCGTCAGCGGCTTCACCCTGCGCTTCAATGGTGCCTTCGGTTAGGAAACCAGAACCAATAAGTGGAATTTTGCCTTTAAGCCCCATGGCATCGTAGTCTTTAACAAACTTAACCGAGCCACCACCGGCAAAGAACACAAATACAGCATCAGGCTTTATTGAGGCAATTTCAGTTAGGTAAGACTGAAACTCTGTTTTTGGAAACGGTACGAAAATTTCCTTAACCACTTCGCCACCAGCTGCTTCAAATGATTCTGAAAACGCGGCAAGCGACTCTTTACCAAACCCGTAGTTCCAGCTTAGTGTCACCACCTTTTTATAGCCCATTTCAATGGCTTGGTTACCCATTGGATAAGCAGTTTGCCAAGACGAAAACGATGTGCGGAACACATTCGGCTGACAGAATGCTCCTGTTGCAGCGTTAGCACCTGCATTGGGAATGATCATGATAGAGTCTTTGTTTCTAACCGATTTGATCATGCCCATTGCTACCCCTGAGTGAACTGGGCCAATAATGAAATCGGCATCGTCTTTATCGGTCATTGCAGAGGTTAACTCTGGAGCGCGTGCTGGCTTTGCTTCAGTGTCGCTAATGATGAATTCAACAGGGCGACCGGCAATAGTATTACCCTTTTCTTTTAGGGCTTGTTTCAGGCCGTTAGTAGCAGCCTCACCCAACCCAGCATAAACACCACTGTATGGCAGCATTACGCCAATTTTTATGGGCGATTCGTCGGCATGTGCAGACATACCTGACAACACACTTGTCGCCATCACACTACTGGCCAAGACGACTTTTCTGAGCGTTTTATTTTTAAATATCATGGTAAGTTACTCGTATTGTGGTAGGTGAATGTTAAAAAGCGTATTTCGCCATTGCTTGAACGCGGCTCATATCGCCGTCGAAACCGTCAACAGTTTCACGCTTTGCGTAGGTATATTCCAAGCCAACCGATAGCGGCTTAGTAATGTTGTAGATGTAGTTAATGCGCGTGCTGTAAACGTCATGTGTGCGCGAGCCCACCATGCCTTCGACGGTGTCTACATCTAATGAAGAGAAGATAAGATTGGTACGAGCGCTTTCGCTCCACAAGTGGCGATAAGCTACAGTAACCGCGGTTGCATCAATGGCATCAAAGTTACCTTCATCGTCTAGGAAGGCACCATTGGCAGCATTTACGCCAACATAACGACCTAAGCCCGAACCACTAGCTACTTGAATGCGAATATCATCGCCATTGCTCAAGTTAATGCGCGATGAAAGCGATAGTGCAATACCCGTGTCTGAGTAATCTTCGCCTTGTGTTTCATAAGCAAGCTGACGCAAGATACCGCCCACTTTCACATGACCCCAGCTGGCTTTCATCGTATAAGTACCAATGAGATCAGGTACAGAGTTGTCATCTGTCGTAATTTGCGCGGTAGTGGTAGTGCCAACGGTTGTCTCAGGGTTTTCCAACGCCACTTCAAAACCGTTATTTGAATAACGAATTTGTGGTTGACGAGTAAAAGCCACACCGTCTGTTGTACCAATAAAATCTACTGATTCAACCAAAGCGCCTAGGTCCATGATAGTTGACCAAGTTTGACCAATAAGCCAGTTGTTGTATTTCAAGTAAGCATGTCGCATACGTGGCGTATAGGAGTTGCTCACTCGCTCATCACCACCAGATGTCAATAGAAAGTCAAATTCAAACACACCGGTAATGACGTCTTCACCGTCTACTGGCGTATTGGTAGTAAATCTGAAACGAGACTGTTTCGCGTGCGCATCAAATCGGCCACCTAGCCCATCGTCTGTGGCGCCCGTTTGTACCAAAGACGGTACGTAAATATCACGCCCAGGGCCAACACCTTCACCGTTTGAGTAGTCGCTATACATTGCGTCAACTTTGATATAACCAGAGAATTTCACCTCGGTTTCAGCTAGGTTCGCTGCCTCTGCGCCATTAGCAAGTGCTAAACCAACCGATAGTGACGAGGCAAGTAGGGGCTTGATGAGTGTTTTTTGTTTTAAAGTATTCATTCAGTTCTCCGTTGTAAATGTGCCAAGCATGTGTGTGATAAACAGAAACAACTGACGTTAAGGCAACCCACCTTTGTAAATTTTGTGTTATGCAATTGTTTCTAAGCAGGGAACTTACTGTGAAGATAAATCACAAACCAATACCAAATGAGTGGCTCGCAATACTTAACGGGTATGGCTTTGCGGTATATAGGTTGAACAACAATGCATTGAAAAACATATAAACCATTGTTATTAATTGATAATTACAAGCAGATTTGGAAGAGCATTGATAGCTCTTATAGACAGAAATTACCCGCCACAATTTGTTCATTATTTATAAAATAATTCACCAATAATTAAAAATAAGCAAATATAAAGGAAAAAAAACCCGCCATTAGGCGGGTCAAAATTGCTTGGGAGCGGTGTTACTTTTGTTGCTGGTGTTACTTTTTAAGATAGCGCTGAACAACAATGATAGTGCCGCCAATGACTAGCCCCCAAAACGCGGAGGAAAGCCCTAATAACGACAAATCCGATGCGGTAATAAGAAAGATACACAACGCCGCTTCTCGGTCTGCAGGTTGGCTTAATGCTGTAGAAAGTGACCCTTCCAGCGCCCCCAAAAGTGCAATACCGGCCACCATTGCGATAAATGCAGCGGGAAACGCTTGAATCACACTCACTAACGCTGCGCTAAATAGCCCAAACATGATGTACCACAGCATGGCGACAGCAGGGCCAAAATAGCGTTTTTTAGGGTCGGGGTTGGCATCAGGGCCGGTGCAAATGGCAGCGGTTATTGCAGATAAATTCACCCCATGACTCGCCGTTGGAGCAAACAGAATACTCATAAGCCCACTACCTGCAACAATCTGATTTGACGGTGGTGAATACTTGTCTTGCCTTAGTATGGCGATACCAGTAATAAATTGGCCGCTCACAGCAACTAGCATAAGCGGTATTGAAATACTAAATAATGCAGTGAGTGAGAAACTGGGCATGTACCAATGCGGTGTTGATATTTGCCAGTCAACTTGTTGAAATGATAAATCATAGTTTAAGGCCAGTACCCCTACCCCAATAGCAACGGTAAGCATGATGGCGTAACGCGGCAGCAAGTGACGCAATAAAATATAGCCTGCGAACATCACCAGCCCAAGCAATGGCGCTTGTGTCATCTTAGAAAAGAGATTGAGGGAAAAGTTAACCAATATTCCTGCCAACAGTGCCGCAGCTAAGGCCAAAGGTAATCGGTTCACTAGTCGCTCAAATACCCCTGTTACTCCCAATAACAACAAAATGCCACCAGACATAATGTACGCGCCTATCACATCGCCCCACGGCATACCCGGCACTAAGGTGACGAGCAAGGCAGAACCCGGTGCATTCCATGCAAAAAGCAAGGGCATGCGATAGCGCAAGCTAAACCAACCACATAGTAAACCGCTAGCAATAGACATCCCCCAAATCCAAGAAGTCAGTACCTCACTACTTAGATTTGCCGATTCAGCAACTTGAAACAAGATAACCAGTGGACCTGCATAGCCCATTGTTGATGCAAGGATCCCCGCTACTGCAGCAGACAACGACCAGTCTTTTAACGGTGGAAAAGAAATGAAAGTAGCCTGATTTTGCATAAGTCACTCCATTGGTTGCCGTGCTACCCGCAAGAAATTGCCTGCGAATAGCACAGCTTGGGAACGCGGTTTACTTATACTACATATTTCGGTTTAAGATGCGTATAGTAGACATAACAATACGAATAAACAGTGATGTTACACGCTTTGTAAATTAAGCGTTTTCAACAACGTTAGGCTGAACATCGCTTGTGTGTTTTGCGCTACTGGCGCGATGTTGGTGAAAATAAAATATCCCCATGGCAAGCGCACAAATAATGCCTGGAATAGCAAACACCATGAAATTAAGGTGAAGCTCAAGCTGTTCTGACAATAAATAGCCACCCAGTAAAGGCCCGACGATAGCGCCGTTTCTACCAATCCCCGATGCCCAACCAAGGCCGGTAGAACGAATGTGTAACGGATAATACTGCGCTGCACAGGCATACAAGAGTATTTGACTACCTATTGTTGCAGCACCCGCCACAGCAATAGCCAAATAGCGCACAAAGCTTGGTATATCTAAGCCCATAAGGGTGATTGATACCGCAGCAGCAATAAAGAAGAAGGTGAGTACTTTAGGCAAATTAGAACGATCGCCAAGCCACCCGCCATAAATAGCACCAGCAATAGCACCAACGTTAAGCACTAATAAGAATTGTAAACTAGACCCCAACGAGAACCCTGCATTATTCATCAGTTTAGGTAACCAAGACGTTAATGCGTATACCATCAGTAAGCAGCAAAAGAACGCACACCACAACAAAATAGAAGGCAACGCATTTTGACCGTTAAAGAGTTGCTTAACGCCAAAATGGCTTGGTGCTACTGCACTATCGTCTTCCTCGCCCTTGAGAGGCACATCTGTATTTGAAGGTGCAATTCGCGAGATGATTTTCTTGGCGGTGTCTCTTTTTCCCTGACGAATGAGAAACGCCAGTGATTCAGGTAAAAAGGCAAGAATTAAAGGAAGTAACACGAGGGGTAAAATAGCCACATAGAAAACCGATTGCCACCCCCACTGTGGAATCATTTGCATGCCTAACCAAGCAGCCATCATACCACCAACAGAATAGCCACTGAACATAATGGCCACCAGAGTTCCGCGCATTTTTTTAGGCGAATACTCGTTCATAAGCGCAACTACATTAGGCATAACTCCACCAATGCCTAGCCCGGCAATAAAGCGGCATATACCAAACTCGGTCACATTGGACGCAAAACCATTGATGAAGGTAAAACCACTAAACAGTGCAATACAGATAGCAATAGACAAGCGACGCCCGATGCGATCTGCCAATTGTCCAAAAACAATTGCCCCAATCATCATTCCAAATAACGCATAGCTACCCAACGCGCCTGCCTGTACAGGTGTTAACGACCACTGTTCCATTAATACGGGTAGCACTACGCCGTACACAACTAAGTCGTAGCCGTCGAATATAATGATCAGTGCGCACAGCAGTAACGTGCGCAAATGAAAGCGATTAAATTTTGCATTGTCTATTAATGCGGTTAATGCATTACTCATAACTCTTTTCTCATAAAGAAAGCCGCTTAAAAGCGGCTTTTTATTCTTGTTTTTTTACCCACAATCTCCACCAGCAACAGGTAAAATAGTTCCTGTAATATAGCTGGCTTCATCTGAAGCTAAATACAAAATGGCAGATGCTTGTTCATCTAGGGTGCCGTAACGAGACATAAAACTGGTATCAATGGTCTGATCGACAATTTGCTGATACCAAATTTTTTCCTGCTCACTTTGTGTAGACTCGTTGCGCGGAATAATGCGCTGAGGCGCGTCGGTTCCGCCTGGTGCCGTGGCATTCACACGAATATTGTGCTGTGCATACTCAAAGGCAAGTGACACTGTCAGTGCATTTACGCCCCCTTTTGCCGCGGCGTAAGGCGCGCGGTTTACACCACGAGTAGCAACCGAAGATACGTTCACTATGGCGCCTTTCCCATTGTCTAACATGGCAGGTAATACTGCGCGACAACACCACAACGTGGGGAACAACGAGCGATGAACTTCTTTTTCAATTTCATCAGCTTGATAATGCTCGTAGGGTTTAGCCCAAATGGTTCCCCCAACATTGTTGATAAGCTTATCGATTCGCCCAAAATGCGCCAATGCCGCATTCATAGCATTAAGCGCACCTTCATAGGTTTCTAAGTCAGCCTCTACAGCAATAACATCTGCACCGTTTTCATTGAGTGACTGGGCAATCTGTTGAACATGTGCTGAGCGGTCAACCAATACCAACTTTGCTCCCTCAGCAGCAGCTCGTTGTGCAACGCAAAGGCCAATGCCTTGCGCTGCGCCAGTAACTACAATGACCTGCCCATCGAAGCGCAAACTCATGCGGCTTCCTCTTTAGGCTGGCTGGGGTTGAATTTTTCGTAGTGGAACGAATATGGGTTTGTACCCGCATCTTTAAAGTATTGACGCACGGCATCAACCATCGGCGGAGGTCCACATAAATATGCATCGGCATCAGCAAGTGCAAATGGAACACTTTCCATATGATCAGTAACAAAACCCAACTTCTCATGTGCGCTATCTGGGTTAACGACGACTGTAGCGTAGCTAAAGTTGTCCAATGCATCGGCATATTCTTGTATGGCTTCAAGCTTCACCAAGTCATCTACATTGGTCACACCATAGAGTAAATACACAGGTTGACTGGTTGGGTTCTGCACAAGCGACGCCAGCATAGAAAGAATAGGTGCAAGCCCTGTTCCGCCTGCTAGCATAAGTACTGGGCGCTCTACTGCGCGCAAGTAAAAACTACCGAGTGGACCGGTTACCGGAAGCACGTCACCTGCATTGGCGTTTTTGCTTAAGTAAGTACTCATCAAGCCATTAGGCACATTGCGAATAAGGAAGCTTGCATCTTTGCTTCCCGGGCAAGAGCTAAATGAATACGCACGGGTCTCATCAGAGTTTGGCAGCCCCAAATTAATGTACTGACCGGGCAAGAAATCAAGTGGCTCAGACAAAGCGACATTTAATTCAATGGTTGTGTCCGACAACGCATTTACACTGGTAATAGTGCTTGTAATGCTTTGCGGACCTGATGCACACAGCGAAGAGGCCGCAGGAATAGAAACCACCACGTCTGATTGAGGCAGCATCTGACAGGTAAGAATTAACCCATCAGCAGCTTCATCGTCGGTTAACGCTTCATCGATGTATTCATCACCTAAGTCGTAAGTACCTTGCTTGCAGCTACCTTTGCAGGTTCCACAAACACCATCAGAGCAGTCCATTGGCAGTTTCACGTGATGGCGATAGGCTGCGTCGAGCACTGTTTCACCATCATTACATTCGATAACGCGCGTCACGCCGTCTTCGAAATTAAGAGCTACTTTGAAAGACATAATAATTCTCCGTCTTTACAGGTGATATACATCAATAACTTGATTGATGTAATCATTATTCAACACCACTTTTTTACGCGTAATAACTGGCGATTCACCACTGATGTCCAATGCACAAAACACGGTTCCGAAGAAGTGTGATGTCTCGCGATAGCGATGGCTAAGCGTATTGAAGTTATAGCGGATTTCCGCTGTTGTCTCGTCTTGGTTCAGTACTTCTAAATTACTACACTGATGCGTGGTTCTCGGCTCTGGCATACTCGCACCCGAACGCTCAGTCTTGATGCGGTAAACCCTGTCTTCCAAGCCATTGCGATTAGGGTAATAAATAAGCGAGATTTCTTTTTGAGGATCGTTAGTTAACTGATCATCGTCATCCCATGCTGGCATCCAGTATTCACATTTTGGGTGATAGCACGTAAGCCACTCATCCCATTGACGGTCGTCAAGTAAACGCGCTTCATGAAATACAAACGCCTGAATATCCTGATAAGTCATCACTGCCACCTCTTAATCTTTTTGCACAACAGGAATATGACTGGCTCTTTCTAGCTCAATCGCATTTAGCATTTCGTCAACCCAATGCTTGTGGTGATGAACGTATAGGCCTTCATCTTCTGGTTTGATACCTGACGCAACTGTGTCCATACCAACACCTTTAGCATAATCGTCTGGGCCTTCCATCCAGTGCGCTGCACCTCGGCTCATATCGTTCCAACGCATATCACGCGCTTCGTAGCCTTGCTGACAACCTCTGAATTCTTCTAGGTCGTCTGGTGTTCCCATGCCAGATACGTTAAAGAAATCTTCGTACTGACGAAGGCGCTTTTGACGATTTTCAGCAGACTCGCTCTTAGGTGCAAAGCAGTAAATAGACACTTCCGTCTTATTCACAGAAATAGGGCGAAGTACACGAATTTGCGTTGAGAATTGGTCCATCACGTAAACGTTAGGGTACAAACACAAGTTACGCGTTTGATTTACAATGGTGTCGGCTCGCGCTTCACCCACTTCCTGCTGAAGACGTTCTAGTTGGCTGTAAATAGGACGTGCAGCTGGGTTTGTTAAACGTGTCCACAACATCATGTGACCGTTTTCAAATGAATAGAAACCACCTTCGCCCGACCAGCTTTTCGCATCAACCGCTTCTGTACCGCCTTCTTCGTAGTTGCGGTGACTCATCGTTGATAAGTAGTTCCAGTGAACAGTTCCAACGTGATAGCCATCAGCACCGTTTTCAGCAGTTAGCTTCCAGTTACCTTCGTAGGTGTACGTTGAAGTACCACGAATAACTTCGATACCTTCCGGATCTTGATCCACAATGTTGTCGATAACCTTCGTGGTTTCACCTAAATATTGCTCTAGCGGTAATACATCTGCATTCAAACTACCGAACAAAAAGCCGCGATACGATTCGAAACGTGCAATGTGCTTAAGATCATGAGAGCCATCAGTGTTAAACGACTCAGGGTAACCACCTTTCTTCTGATCACGCGCTTTTAAAAGTTTGCCCGAGTTGTTAAATGTCCAACCGTGGAAGGGGCAAGTAAAAGACGTTTTGTTACCGCGCTTACGACGACATAATGTTGCACCGCGGTGCGAGCACGTATTTAAAATGGCATTTAGGTCGCCGCCTTTGTTACGCGTAATAACAACCGGCTGGCGACCAATTGTAGTAGTGTAATAGTCACCGATTTCGGGAATTTGGCTTTCATGTGCCAAAAATACCCAGTTGCCTTCAAAGATGTGTTTAATTTCTAAATCAAACAAGTCTTTGTCGGTAAAGATCCCACGGTCACAGCGATAATGCCCCGTCTCTTCGTCGGCCTCAACGGCACCACGGATCTTCTGTTCTAGTTGATTCAATGTTGCTGACATAATTTATCTCCCGAAGGTAGCAGGCTTACGCCTGCTCCACAGTTGCGCGGGCACGAGCATGCTTGTCTTGCTTCTCGTCGTTCTTCGTTGCCATTAATGTGATGTTGAATTCCACATCAAGGTAGTTGTCTTTGAAGCCCATGGCTTTAATTTGCTCTGGCTCAGATACACTTTTTGCTTCAACAACCAATTCGTCACGCGTTGCGAAAGCGAAATCGTCATAGGTGTATTCATCACCGGCTAGGTTAATTTGCGTAGTAAGGTGCTTAAAGCCGTCTTTCGCTACAAAGTAGTGAATGTGCGCAGGGCGATTACCATGTCGGCCAAGGCTTTGTAGCACTTTCATCGTTGAACCACCTGGAGGGCAACCGTAGCCGCTAGGTACAATACTGCGTGCGCGATAGCAGCCTTGCTCATCAGCAATGATGCGGCGACGTAAATTAAACGGAGTTTGAGAAGGGTCAAAATGCGAGTAAGCACCTTTCACGTCTGCATGCCAGATATCAACAACTGCGCCTGCAATTGGGTTGCCTTCTTCATCAACAACCTGACCGTGTAGCCACATTTCTTGGCCAGGTGACTGACCATCATCCATTCTTGCTTCGCCTTCACTTGTCGGCGCGCCTTCAACATACAACGGACCTTCAATAGTACGTGGTGTACCGCCTAGCTCACCAATGGCAGCGTCTTTGGCGTCTTCACGAACATCAAGAAAATGATCAAAACCTAAACCTGGAGCAAGCAGCACGGCTTCGCCATTAGCACCTAATTCATTTAGGTAGTTAACGCCTTGCCAAAACTCTTCTTGTGTAATGTCGAGGTCTTCAATCATCTTGAACACGTCAGTTAGCAAGCGGTGCATAATTTCTTTAGTGCGAGGATTGCCTTTGTCGTTGTCTAGGCCAGCGGCACGCTTAAGTAACGTTTGAACATGTTCAGTTTGTAAAGTATTGATAGTAGTCATAGTCTTAGTCTCCGCGCTGCAATGCAGCGAGTTTTTGCCTGTTAGTTTTTTATTTGATTGATGAAGGGTGCTGACACAAAGGCGTCACACTCATCGTCATAAAGGGGTACAGCGGTAAGCCCATTAGTACGTCGTGTAAATGCTGGTTATCCTTCACCTCAAATATGCTCACATTGGCGTATTGACCAGCCACTCGCCAAAGGTGTACCCAAATGCCTTCTTCCTGCAGTCCTTCGGCATAGTTTTTTTCTTTCAACTTAATTGCATTAAATTCTTCTTCGCTCAGATGTGCTGGCGGTATCACAGTCATTTCAACTTTGAATAACATATTTGCTCCTTACTTCGCCTTGCGGGTGTATTGACGTAATTTGTCCTCATCGATTTCGAGCCCTAGCCCGGCTGTCGTAGGAACTTCAACGCCAAAGTTGTGATAATTTAGAGGGGATTTAACGATGTCATCGCACTGCAGAAGTGGGCCAAACATCTCTGTGCCAAATTCAATAACAGGTAGAGTCGACCATGCATGTAACGCGGCAGTGGTACCCACAGTGCCTTCGAGCAGCGTACCGCCATATAGCCCAATACCTGCCGCGTTGCACACAGCAGCCACATCAAGTGCACCAAACAGTCCGCCTGCTTTGCCTATCTTAAGGGCCACTGAGCCTGTGAAGCCTTGCTGAGCCAACAAAAGGGTATCTGTGCTATCAGCAATAGATTCATCAGCCAAAATGCCGATGTTAAATTTCTTAGACAGACGTACAAGGCTGGCAAAATCTTTTGCAGGAGTCGGTTGCTCTACTAAATCAATACCGGCTTCTTGTAGTGCAGCCATACCATAAGTAGCTTGAGACTCGCTCCACGCTTGATTAACATCAACGCGAATACTTACGTCATCGCCTATCGCTGCTTTGATCTTGCCCACATGCGCTACATCATCACGTACTGAACGAGAGCCAATTTTCAGTTTGAAAATGTTATGGCGCTTTTCGGCTACCAGGCCTTTCGCTTCTTCAATGTCTTTTTCGGTATTGCCTGAGGCCAATACCCAAAGACAAGACAAATGATTATTGCAAGAACCACCGAGTAAGGTTGAAACTGGCACACCAAGTTGTTTACCAAGCAAATCAAGCAGGGCCGTTTGCACCGCAGACTTGGCAATAGGGTTACCTCTAAAAGCAAGTTGTAACTTGTTAATTAATGCTTTAGGGCTGGCAACTGACTGTCCAATCAAATAAGGTGCTAAATAAGTATCAATGTTGGTTTTGATACTTTCTGGGCTCTCAGCGCCGTACGCAAGGCCACCTATTGTTGTACCTTCGCCAATACCTTCAAGGCCGTTGTCGTCGGTAATTCTTACGATAACCATCGACTGAACCGCCATAGATGTCATGGACAATTTGTGTGGTCGTATCGTAGGAATATCGACAATGTAAGTTTGAATTTGTGATATCATGTAAATGTTAATTTTGTGTTGCCAGTAAATGTCTGCGAGTAACCTACAAATATTATTTGTTAACAACCAATATTGATTTAGTTAGTATCGATACCTAGGAGGTATGGTGGAGTTAAGGCATTTACGCTACTTTTGCGCGGTAGCAGAAGAAAAGAACATGACCAGAGCGGCCGAAAAGATATTCATGGCCCAGCCACCTTTAACAAGACAAATCAAACAGTTAGAGGAAGAAGTTGGCGTTCAACTCATTCAGCGAGAAGCCCGTGGCATTACCCTAACCCCCGCTGGCGAATACTTCTGGAAACAGGCTCAACTCATACTTGAAAAGTTAGCTTCATGTGTTGAAGAAAGTCGGCGAATTGATGCAGGAAAAAAGCGAATTTTCAGAATTGGCTTTGTTCCATCCATTTTTTACGGGCAACTTCCTCAGCTTGTTAGGCGCTTAAGACAGCAGCACAAAGTGGATGTTGAACTGCACGAAATGAAAACTGGTGAACAAATAGAAGCCCTCAAGTCAGGTAAAATTGATATGGGTTTTGGTCGGGTTGTGATGCCATCACTAGAAGCCGATGTGACTCAGAAGTTGTTGTTCAGCGAGCCTATCCTTGCCGCTCTACCTATCCATCATCCACTTGCTAATGACGATGTTGATATGGCAGAGCTCGCAACACTGCCATTAATTACTTACCCAGGTGGTAAGCCTCCAACGTTCGCTAACATCTGTTTGGATCTGTTTGCCAGTCGCGGGTTGAGAGTCAGAGTTGCCCAACAAGTTAATGATATAGGTACTGCACTGGGTCTTGTTGCCTCAGATATGGGCTTCACCCTTGTGCCTGAACAAGTGATGCGCATGAATAGAGATGGTGTAGCGTTTGTTCGGCTTAAAGACGACGGCATAAATAGCCCGGTGTTTCTCAGTAAACGTGAGGAAGCCGAAGATGACATTATGGCTGCGGCCATGGTGATATTAGATGAGTTGGTGCAAAACCGAATAGAAGGTCGCTACCCCTAAAAGGGGTTAGCGCAGATCTTGTTTTATTTGTTCAGCAGCATGCTTAAGTACTGGAATACAATGCTCGGTGATGGTCTCTAAGCTCACCCTTAATGCATTGGTACTTAAGTTCATCGCCCCCAGCAATTCACCTTTGCCACTAAATACAGGTACAGCAACCGAGCGCAACCCCGCTTCAAGCTCTTGATCAACAATACTAAAACCTTGTTGCTTAACCTTAATCAGTTCCTGTTCTAACGCCTGTGCAGTGGTAATACTCTTCTCGGTGTGTGGGTGTAACTGTGCTTCATTCACCCATGCTGTTAATTCTGAAGCGTCAAGATGTGCTGCAAGTACTCGCCCCATTGACGTATACGGTGCAGGCAGTCGAGTGCCCGTTGTTATGTTAATCGACATAAGACGATGTGATGCCGGAGAACGCGCCACGTACACCACTGACTGTCCATCTAACTTCCCAAGAGACGCCGACTCCCCTAATTCTGCGGTAATTGATTTAAGGTAATGCTCGACCACTGCTATATAACCATTGCTGCTAGTATAAGCTTGCCCTAACGACAGCACTTTAGGTGCCAAGGCGAAGAGTCGTCCCTCGCGACGGATATAGCCAAGAGAGTGCAATGTAAGTAAAAACCGACGGGCTTTAGCCCTATCAATTCCCATTTTTTCAGCTACTTGCGATAAGGTCATTTCTTTGTTTTGACCATCAAACGCCCCTAACACCTCTAGTCCGGTAGCAAGCGCGCTTATGTAATCGCGATGGGTTGACGGTATTTTTTCTTCACTCATGCACTATGTCTCTTGTTGGTTCTTGCGAATTATTTCTTATTGTTTAACGAAGTGCCAGTTCTCTTATGAATTCAGCAACATAAATTGGTTTGACTGATCGCCCCAGCAATTTTTTAACATTTATTACTTGACCTAAACAATCAAAGTTATTAATTTGTTCGCATTATGAATCAACATTCGTATTGCGAACTTTTATTATGACACTATTCACAACACTTTCAAAAGCTATTGAAGATGGCGTTAAGGACGGCGACATCGTTGCATTAGAGGGATTTACTCACCTCATTCCTTTCGCCGCAGGGCATGAAATTATTCGCCAAGGACGCCGTAACCTCACATTGGTAAGAATGACCCCTGATCTTATTTACGATCAGCTAGTCGGTGCAGGATGTGTAAGAAAACTTGTATTTTCATGGGGAGGAAACCCAGGTGTAGGTTCTTTACACCGCGTACGTGATGCCATTGAACACGGCTACCCCGCCCCACTTGAAATTGAAGAGCACAGTCACGCAGCAATGGCGAATGCTTATGAAGCGGGCGCATCAGGCCTGCCCATGGCGGTATTCAGAGGTTATGTAGGTAGTGATCTGCAGCACGTAAACCCCAACATCAAAACCGTTACTTGCCCGTTTACCGGCGAAGCGCTGGCAGCGGTGCCATCAATTAAACCCGATGTTGGCATAGTCCATGCGCAAAAAGCAGACCGCGCAGGAAACGTACTCATTGAAGGTATTTTAGGGGTTCAAAAGGAAGTTGTGCTCTCTTCGCGCTACAGCATTGTCACCGTTGAAGAAATTGTGGACGACTTAGAAGCAGGTCCAAATAGTTGTGTGCTTCCCGCTTGGACTATCAACGCCATTGCCACCGTGCCGTTTGGCGCTAAGCCGTCTTATACACATGGTTACTACCCGCGCGACAACAGTTACTACAAGAGGTGGGACAGCATAAGCCGAGAGCGCGAGCCATTTTTAAAGTGGTTAGATGAAGAAGTATTTCAAGCAGGAGAATAATTATGACCGAACAATATACTTCAGATGAAATGATGACGATTACCGCGGCCCGTGCTTTGAATAACAATTCGACTTGTTTTGTGGGCATTGGCTTACCAAGTGCTGCAGCGAACTTAGCACGCCTTACTCATGCCCCTGACATAACACTTATTTACGAGTCAGGTACTATAGAAACCAAACCGCAGGTTCTACCCTTATCTATTGGTGATGGCGAACTTTGCGAGTCTGCACTCACCACCGTTTCAGTTCCCGAAATGTTTCGTTATTGGCTGCAAGGTGGTCATATTGATGTGGGTTTCCTTGGCACCGCACAAGTAGACCGATACGGCAACATTAACACAACAGTCATCGCTGCATCACACAAAGACAGTGGCCCCGATGGCGCTCACAGTTATGCCAATCCTAAAGTTCGTCTTCCTGGCGGTGGCGGTGCACCAGAAATTTCAACCAATGCCAAAGAAGTGATCATTACCGTAAGGCATTCAAAGCGTACTTTTGTTAAAGATGTCGACTTCATTACTACTTTGGGTTTTGGTCGAGACGGTCAAAGCCGCAAAGGCAAATCTACGCTGGGTAAAGGCCCAACTTTGGTGATTTCTGACCTTTGTATATTAAAGCCAGAAGAAGAAACCAACGAACTTATTGTAGTGAGTTTGCATCCAGGCGTTACAAAGCACCAGGTAATTGATGCCACTGGCTGGGACATTCGCTTTGCTGACACACTTCAAACCACTGACGAACCCACCAGCAGCGAAATAGAAGTATTAAGAGAACTAAAGCGCGTTACTGAAGCGGCGCACAGCCAAACGGAGACTGCGTAATGAACGTTTATTTATGTAACCCTAACCGCTCTGCCATTGGCCGGTATGCAGGTGGGCTAGCCAGCATTCGCCCTGATGATTTGCTCGCGCAAGTTATTCGTGCAGTACTAACACAGTGCCCTCAGTTACCAGCAGAAAGTATTGATGATGCGTTTTTCGGCTGTGCGAACCAAGCTGGTGAAGACAATCGCAACGTTGCTAGAATGGCCACTTTGCTTGCAGGCGTGCCATTTTCGGTACCAGCCACCACAATTAATCGTTTGTGTGGCTCTGGTATGGATGCCATTGGCCTTGCTTACCGTTCAATTGCAGCAGGTGAAGCAGACCTTATTCTTGCTGGCGGCGTTGAGTCTATGTCGCGAGCTCCATTTGTGATGGGCAAAGCACAAAGCAGATTTGACCGCTCACAAATACTTGAAGATACCACCATGGGTTGGCGCTTCATTAACCCTGCGTTAAAGCAGCAGTACGGCACTGAAACCATGCCTGAGACTGCAGAAAATGTAGCAGCGAAATTCTCGATTAGCCGAGAAGCACAAGACAACTTTGCGTATCAATCTCAGCAAAAAGCGGCTGCAGCCCAAGCGTCTGGCCGTTTTGCTAAAGAAATAATTCCTGTGACCTTTCAGCCTAGAAGAGGCGATGCCATCGTCATCGACAAAGACGAGCACATACGCCCTCAAACTACATTAGAGGCATTGGCAAAACTAAAAGCTCCGTTTCGTGAAAATGGCTCGGTTACCGCAGGTAATGCATCGGGCATTAACGATGGCGCATCTGCCATGCTTGTAGCAAGTGAAGCAGCCGTTGAACGCTATAACTTAACGCCTGTTGCTCAAATTAAAGGGATGGCTACCGCTGGCGTTGAACCCACTATCATGGGTATAGGCCCAGTACCTGCAATTAATAAATTGCTTGCAATACAAAAGTTGACCCTAGACGATATTGGCACAATTGAACTTAATGAAGCATTTGCAGCGCAAGCATTAGCCTGTATGCAGGAACTTGGACTTAGTGCAGATGATCCAAGAGTGAACCCCAATGGCGGCGCCATTGCACTTGGCCATCCACTCGGTATGTCGGGGGCACGCCTGCTGCATACCGCCGCATTACAATTTGAACAAACCTCGGCCAATTATGCACTATGCAGTATGTGTATTGGTGTTGGCCAAGGTATAGCGACACTGCTAAAACGCATTTAGGAACTCAACATGGCGACAATATCAGAGCAAGGTATTCACTACCAGTTCATTGAGACTAAGCACAAACCTGTTGTACTGCTAGCTCACCCGTTGGGTATGAATATGCGTGTTTGGGACTACTTGGTACCAGACTTAATGGTGAACTTCAGCATTTTGCGTTATGACCTACCTGGACACGGTGACAGTGTAGCGTTCCCCGCAAACACGAAAAACCTTGGTGAATCACAGTTAGTTGACGACTTATTAACCCTATGTAACTCGTTAGGTATCGATAAGTTTCATTTCGTGGGTACATCAATTGGCGGAATGTTGGGGCAACAGCTATTAATTTCCCATCCAGAACGCTTGTTAAGCACAGCGTTAACTAATACTGGCATGAAAATAGGTTCCACTGAAGCATGGCTGGAGCGCCAGAAAAATGTGACTCAGCAAGGGCTTGAAACCCTCGCAGCCAGCTTAGTTCCAAGATGGTTTAGCCCGGTTAGTACTAAACGTTTCCCCACGTTACTGTCTCAATGGGAAGGATCACTCGCGAACGTTGACGATCACTCTTACGGTTTATTGTGTGCGTGGTTAGGCGAAAGAGACACACATACACAGCTTAAACCTAATGGTGCACCTATTTTGCTTATTGCAGGTGAAGATGATGTCGCTACACCCACTTCATCATTACAAGCATTGGGAGAAACCCTAAGTGCACCTGTGACTGAATTAAAACAAACTGGACATGTACCTTCTGTTGAAGCTTGTCGCGAGTTTACTTCTTTGATAAAGGAGCACTTAGGAACGAATTAATAACATATTATTTACACCGAAAGTCACCCTAGTAATAGTCAACATAAGAGCGTGTCTTCTAAAAAAGATAAGTGAAGGTTCAAGTTGAAAACATGTTACTTGGCTAATAGTCACTGTAGGTCGATGCAGTGCCTATATCCCTCGCATGTTGAACTTTCTACTTACTTTAAAAGCGAATGACTAACAAAATAACATGGCTTAAAAACATTTAGCTAAGATAACAAGCTATTAAAGTGTTTTTAGAAAAGCCGCGAGCGCTTCTCGTTCCGACTCAGTTAAGTTGAGTTTAACTAACAGTGGCGTTGTTTCTGGGAACAGAGGGTCATCTACTTGGTGGGCTTTAGGCTTAGGTCGCGGCCCGCCGAAATTGTACTGATTAATTAAGCCTGTGAAGTCCCCGTCTCCGCCCAATTCATTATGAAAAAACGGCGCCGTCTTACTAATACCCCACAAGCTAGGGGTACGGAATGCGCCAGAATCTTCAGGATCACCGCTCACATTGTAACGTCCAATATCATGGTATTTTCGTCCGTAGTAATGGAATCCAGTAATGTGAAACTTGTTATCACTCAGCAGGGGCCATTATGACAGGTCATGCACCTAGCTTTGGTTCGAAAAAGGTGCAACCCACGCAATTCATCATCACTGAGCAACGACGTTGCTTCAACGGGGTTCTGATATGCTTTATTGATGAATTGTTCAAATTTACCTTCTGGTGGTCGTAAAGTTCTTTCAAAAGCTACTATGGCGCTAGCCAAATTTGACAAGGAAATTGGCGACTCCTCATCGTAGGCCGCTTTAAACAGCTTCTGATAGTCTGGATCGGCACTAATACGTTCCAGCACTTGAGGCAGCGACGCATCCATCTCTTTGTGATCAACAATTGGCATGAGCTCCTGCTGCTCAGCAGTTTCTGCTTGACCATCCCAAAAGAAAGATTGCCATAAATCTATACCGAAAATAGCTGGTGTATTACGCTTTCAAGCTTGACCGTCTATTCCCACAGCTATCCTTCGTTTATCAGTAAACGCCAATCGTGCTTCGTAACAGGATGCACAGCTCACCGTGCTATCACGAGAGAGCCGTGTATCGTTAAACAGCCGTTCCCCTAGCGCTACTTTTGTGGGCTTTGGAGTCGGTTTGGCTGCTGGTAAAGGTGCAAGCTCCGGAGCATCTCGACCATCAGACGTCACAACGGCAGGCCATTTATCAGGATGCTGAGCATAGATCTTTCGCAAATCCGTATCAGTTGCCGCACTTATACTCACGGAAGTACATAACAGCAGCGTCACTTTTAAAATATGTCGAATTGCCATAGCTCGGCTATCAATCCTTCATCCAAGCCACGTCGGCAATGGGTAGCTCATCGATGAAATCTTGAGTACATCCATGTTCCTAATTTACCTATTATTTAATACTACAATTCAGCCATCCTTATAACACACTGCCACTACCCCATAAACCGGAATAGATTTGAGCTGGTGGGTAAATAGGCTTAAAATTGCTGTATAAGTAAACAGCACTATGGTTAATAAATGTTTCTACAATTCCACATGAGTAATATTGAAGCGTTTCTGAAAGAGCTAGAAGAACTGCTCCTCAATAGCGCCTGCCCGGCTTCAACATATTACTACGCCATTGAGCCTGTACTTAAAGAACAAGAAGAGGAGCTTATTGAGCACGGCTACTCAAGCATTAATGTTGATATGTTTACTGGCCAAGAAGCGATTTTGAAAATTATTGATGCTTACAAGGACATGTACGTATTCGATGAAACGCCACAAAAGTCACGCCGGTTCGTACAAAAACACCCTGGCTTCGTAGTAGCAACCAAAAACAAACGAGAGATTATCGCTTGCATTGAAAAGATCAATAATGAGAAGAAGGCATTTAGAGCGGCAGTAGTAAAAAGCAGTGATGATGCTTACGAAAAGTGGCAGAACGTGCACGATCGGTTCAATTATTTAATCACAACGTCAGCTTATCGCACCATCTATGCATTTAAAGAGGATGTTCACCGCGTAAATTTCAATTGGGTTTCACGCCCACTTCATAAAGCTTATACGCTCGAAGAATTGAAACAAAAAATAGATAAAGGGGTTCATACCGTTCCCTTGTCTTATTCTCGTCAGAGTTGGCTAGAGAAGCTTGAACACGACAAGTCGTTACTAGATGCACATCAAAGCGCTGAATTTGCGGTTAAACGCCGGATAAAGCTGCGGCCTGAATCATCCATTCGATTAGAGGATGCAGAAAAAGCAAAGGGATATGCTGCGAGTTTGCCTTATGTTCTTTTCTCCCCCCCCAAATACCATACCCACCTTAGCAGTTTTATTGCGCCGGCAGAGGTAAAAAACAAAAGCAGAATTGGAAGCGATTGGATTTTGATTAATGAAAGGATGAACCTGTATAAAAGAAATACCGCCTAATGGCGGTATTTCTAGTTTAATTAAGCCACTGACTTATCGATCTGGGAATAGAAATAGTTGTTGTAATACTTAATGTTGTCTTCGACTATCGAGTCTAGGATACCTGACGCCTTTTCATCATCAGCGCCCAACTGCTTTCTTCTTGTTTCTATTTCTTCTTCAAACGAGCCTTGCGGATATCGGTGGACCAATAACTTTCTCGTTTCCCAAAGCCCTATTTGTTTCGCTAATCTTTCTACTATGTATGTGTCAGTTCTTGTAGAGTTTACAGTCCATAGAAAAATTGGCCCTTTCGTACTCATCAACAATTGCTCTAACCAACCATCTTTGGTGTCGAAAAGACCAATCATTGTTGAACCACCTTTGCCAGGTTTGCGAATTGAGTTTCTCAACAAATTCGCCATTGAATCATTGAGGCCAAACTCGTTAACCAAAGAGTCGATATTTTTCTTACCACCCGCACCAAGTATTATAATTGTAGTAGCCAGCTCTTTGATTTCCTCAGGGAACGCGTTACCTAATTGACTTGCTAGCACAACATCAACCCCCCACTTCCGTCCCTCAAGCACCATTGTCACAAGCTGCTCAAGAAATTGAGTTACTTTCCTACCACGATGAACTTCGTCGCCAACGAATCGTTTAACAGTTCTCTGAAGTCTGGCAATTTCCTGTTCGTGGAAAGAATAGTAATCGTGTTCGAAGATCCCCACTGGACCTTCCATTTCCTTCAGTTGGTCGGGCCCTTTATAAATATCATTGGTCAAGATGTGGTAAGCCAGCGTATACATGAGCGCTGTTCTTTTTTCCGCTTCCGGGCCTTTACCTTTTGTAACATCATCTAGGTCTAAAGACACTATTCTTGAATGAGCTATGTCGAAAACAGTTACGCCACTTAAAATCGGAAACATTGACATGGCAGCTCGAAGTTTCCTAGAAACATATTTAACGATTGGTTCGAACGTAGGCGTTTTAGACTCGGCGAAATCGTCAACTATCCTACCGTCCGAACATAATGCTATTAGGTCAGAAAAAGTTGGCACAGCATAACGTTGGGCTAGAGAAGCTAGTCGATATTCCTTGTTGATAGCTAAGAAGTCTACAACATCCCACCACCTTGGGATTTTTGTCGGCGGGTTGAAATCTAGCTCAGCAAGCTTCGCATCTACTTGCTCAATGTAGCCTGAATGGTAATCTTTTGAGGACTTCCTTTCAGAGCAAACCCTATACGCTAACTTTAGTAAAGCCTGAATAACGTCAAGTGTACCTTCAGGGGGAGCAGTATTGTCATCAGGAAGGCAAAGCGTACTTACTATGTTGATCAAAGTGGACATGTGCCCTGAAAGGGGATTCCTTAGACCTAACTGCGTATCCATGGGGTTAACACAAAAGTCTTTCGTGTTTTGAATTCTATAATATTGAGCTAGATACTGCTTAGATTCGGGCAGACACGATCTGACCAAGTCTACGAGCCCTTTAGAGCCTGGGCCGATGTCAATTTGTCTAATGTATGGAAGCTCTTGTGCGTCAGGGTGCAAAACTAGCGACCAATTATCAGATGCAAGCTCAACGGTCTTACCGAAGCCCATTGGGCCAACAACTAACTTTGTCCAATGTGACTGTTTCTGAGAATAGGGTTGGCAGGGGATAATTTTCCCTCTTACTGTCCGGTAAACCCTAGAACCTGTCTCCCAAACTGACGCTGGCTGCGTAATTGGAAGAAGTCTGGCAGTGCTGTGTAAATCAAACGGTAAAGGCTTCGCAGAGTTACCACTAGTTAAGCCTGGAATACTAGATAGAGTAGATTCGACTACGTCTCCTTCTACAGAAGCAACTTGTGTGTTTCCCCAAGACTGGCAAATACGTGCTATTAACTCTCGTCTTTTTTTAGCAAGCTGGATGTCATCGTTATAAGCCCATGTGCAAATATTAATTTTTAGGCTTACTATTTCGTGCCCACCATCCCTTAAGTCTCGCAGTGCTTTTGATACTGACAGTACATCTTTATTGTCGCTGCCTCCCGTTACGCGCAGGAAGGTAGCCAAAGTGTCTTGAAAACTAATTAACCCCATACCACCATTTGTAATATCGTAGTGAATTCTAAATGGGATATTTGCCTTCTGCAGCTCTTTGTACAACGCATTAAATGGCTTTGGGTTTTGTGGGGTAAATGCTACAGACAGTGGAGCATATATGGTGTCACCTATCCTCGCAGTAGAGCTGTCGACTGGACTAAGTTCTCGTGTCATTAGCTGATCAGCAAGTCTTGGATAACCCAAATGAGAATAGTCACCCTTTCTCTTTTCGGGTATTTGGAGGCTATGTTTATCACCAGATAATACAGCCTTCCAATCGGGAGCTGTCCATGCACTATCGTAAGCCAACCGTATATCGTAAGTTAATTCATGGATATCCATGGTTCTGCAAAAAATATTAGAGTTGCTAAACATCTCGCGTAATGAGTTCAATAAGCTGACATGTTTGTCAACATAAAAGGACACACCCTTCGAAAGTGACTGAGCACCCGTCATAAATGGCATACCCTTAGCTTGTTTTTCCTTTAGGCGTTGCAATTCCTTTCGTTCAGTCGGGGTTAAATTCCTAACATAGGTATAAACAACTAGATAATTGCGCTCACTGTGACAATACTTTGCAAGTGCCTCTACTTCTTCATCAATTACACTTGTGTCGATAAAGCCAATTTTATTAGCTGTCGCTCTTGCTGCGTCACCGAAGACCCGGTTGAGCTCATCTTTTGTTTTGTCGCTATCTGAAGAAAAATAATGAATAAACCTATGCGTCCCCTCTTGCAGGTGGGCTTTATAGTCTTCCTCAATAGTTTCAATCAAGTCGTCGTATTCTTCTTGTGAAACAGTGCTGCGATTTCCATCAATACGAATACCCGAAACAAGGGTTCCATCATTTTGCACTAAACAAAAATTACCGTGCACTGTATCAAGGCTTACAAAATCTTTTGGGCTTTGTTTTAACAGCTTAGAAGAGACAATTTGTGCTAAGGATTCAAAGTTTGACAAAAATCGCTCAGCTAACGTTTGTGGATGGTTATATATCATTTATTTACACCCTAAGTCAGTGAGGGAGGTGGTGTGAAGTAGTCTGGGTTAATCTGATGCCAGTATTTAAAAATATGCCGGTATTCAGCTTTTGATGGAAAGTATTTTAGGTGCTTAAAAATGGAAGAAGCCTCTTCCATTTTATTAGCCCTAATGCTTGTTAAAGCAGTTACTGTTTGTATTACAGAACCGGTATCAGTTAAAAAGAGATAGTCTTTTTTTGTAGCCTGCATGTGTTGAAATTGGCTAATTAAATTTTGTGCAGCTTTAGCATATGGAAGTGATGAAATTAAACTAGTACAGGTAATACGAGCAACATTGCTTACATGGGATTGCTCGAGATTGGTAACATGCAGAATTAATCCATGATTATTGCTTCCACTAACCTGTCTCCCTAATTTCTTCGAAGTAGCACATATTGAACATAATACAAAATGCTCGTCTTTTGAGTTAACAAATACTTCCATGTAGCCGGAGGGAACTTCTTGTGTGGGGGCTGATTGAAACCCACAGCAGCTACATTCAAAATTACTTTCATTTAAAGCAGACCATTCTCGCCTAGTAACCTGATAGTTCAGGTCACTAGGCATGTTATTGCGCTCTTTGAGATTGCTTATCATTGGTTACTAGTCTGAGGAACCGCTACCCGAACCAGCCCCGCCTTGAATTAAGGTGCGAGTTTGTTCGTACTCATTTGCGTCACCAAAGACCTGATTTGTGACCATCAAGATAACTACCATAATTGAAGCTAATGCGGCGCCACCACCAATTTTCCCCCAGTGAGTGCCGTTGCTTTCCCCGCCACCGCCATTTCTACCTTGCATAAGCCCCATAATGCCACTAGCAACAAATAACACACCAACGATAGCGAGGAAGGTTAGTAACATGTTGAGTACACTATTTCCACCACCTGCTAGGTTGTCAGCACCTGTGCCAATGCTCTGCGCGACCGCACTAGTTGAAATTAATCCACTAACAGCAAGTGCTAGAATTGTTTTAAGGTTTCTTTTCATCTTTATTCCTGTAGTTTCATTAAAAAGAAAAATACTCTGTGCCTAAAGCACCCTGACCCACACTGTTTGAAATCATGTCCACGCCGAGGTCAAATGCGTAACACAAGATTGCTAATCCGTATAAAGCTAAAGCTTCAAATTGCCAATTCTCCCGTTTAGTGTCGGCTCCTATCGCACCAACATATGTGGCTCTTGCCATAAGTAAAAAACCAATAAAAGTGATATAAAACCTAACTGCATATAAGACGACTGTAGTATCGTCACCCGATTGTGGCGTGTAACTCATCAGCACAATGGGGTTTGTCTGGGTACGAAAAATTGTATATGTACCCATTTCGAGTAAAGCACCCAGCGAGAACATCAACGGCCCGAAGAATACTTTGAAATAGCTTCCCGCTTTTGGTTGTTGATGCGCTTTATTGCTACTCGAAATCGCTTGAATTCCACTGTTAGTTAAAAGAACACCTGTAATCGCGGATATAACAATCAACGCTCTGTATAAGCCTGGTATCTGCTCAGCAATTGAGTGAAATACATTAATAAAATTTGAATAATCCACTACTAAGACCTAATAACACATGTGCCTGCTGTAATAGTTCGGTCAACTGCATTCATTGAGGAAACCTTTCCACAGTTTGGAACGTTGGTTCCTATAGTCACTCTTAGTTTTTGGTTTGAAGATTTGTTTTTAAGGAAAGCTATTGAACGTTCAAAGCTAGCTAGCTTAATTTCCCACTGAACAACCCGCTTTACGGGGCTACCTTTAACAATACGCGATTGAACAAGTTCTTTAGATTGAGAGGACGATTGCTCGCTTACGATTCTATTCGGCTCCATGTTTGACTCTTTCCAATCTTCCAGAGCTTCTGTTCTGTTGGCCAACCAACCAAAGTTCTTGGTATTTCGTTCGGTCTGCGAAGTTAACTTTTGAACTGCTGAATTTGCTGACTGTACTTGTGACAACAAGTTACCAAAATCCCTATCAGTTGTTGCAAACGTAAGCATGTCAGACTCTAGCGAGTCTAATTTACTGAGCGTAGCATTAAGATTTTGATGAATTCCTTCCATTCTGCTGATCAACTCCCGCTGATTAGTTCTTAGCTCAGAAATTTGTTCTTGATATGAAGCATTGCGACCGAGGTTACTCTGTATTTCTGCAACTTTTTCTTGTGAAGCTTCAAATTGCGTACTCAATTCACTTATTTTTTGTTGCCACATTTCATCTTGGATATCCCCATCACTCAATGAGGGCAAAGTTATTGCGTCAAGTTGCTGAACAAATTTATTCGGCCCAACATAGGTGACTGTTGCAGTCAGTAGAGTCATCAACCCGACAAGTGAAATGGTGTATTTATTTGTTAACCAGCGAGGAGGTTTAGGATGCGCTTTTTTCTTTGCTCGACTTTTATTCGTAGAGTTTTCATTACTACTCTCTGATTTCGGTGTTTCGCTGTCAGTTTCCTCAGGTTGATTTTTGATAGGAACAACTGAAGAAGTTGACGGCGCTCCTTTTGTGAATAAATCGTCTTCGTCACTTGCAAAATCAGGTTGTAAATCGTGGTTCATGTTCAGCCCCCAAACTTTAATTGAGGACAAGTTAACTATCAGGCGCTTGTGTAACAATCACAAATGTAAGATAAGTCGGGAAAGATAAAAAGGGGGCGTATTGCCCCCTTTTCTTTAAGGTTTTTTATTCAATTTCGAAGCAGGGATATGTTCGAAGAACTTCACCAAGATCTCAGTATTAGTTGGTATTCTTACTGTAGTTGGACGATTAACTCTTTGAGCTAAAGTTGGGATGAGTACTTCACCTGCAGCACCTACTCCCTGTAGTAACACATCCGTTGTACTCAAGCCTGATATGATAGTCGTCGACTCGGTTGAGCCAGCAACGATATCTGTTTGTTCAGTTCTGTCTTGGCTATTTTCAACACCTTCGCCAATTCCTTTGGCAAAGGAAGCGAGAAAAACTCCTCCAAAGCGATACCAAAAATGGGTATCTACTTCGACACCTAATCCAGCAGAAGCAGTCACTGGATCTAGACCTATCGCATTTGACGTAAAGCAAGGAATATCCACAGGGCAAAATCTCTTAAAAGCTAGAACGGCATTGTCGTAACGCAGTTCGACCTGGGCATAAGCTTTAGCGAGGTGAAGTGGATTATCAGGATCGGCCATATGTAGTTCCACTTCAAGCTCATCATTAAAGTCGGTATCCATCATGTGCTGAACAATAGCATATGCGGTATCGCCAGAGTTGATTGCAATATTGCCACCATCAGCATTGGCAGAGTCCTTGTTGACGTCTGCGTGAACTTCCTCTTTCTCAACCTTACCGTTGGTAGAATCGATAGAGTGATAATTACTAAGGCTCACATACTGGGGTTCAATAGAATCCATATAGCTTGCTGTAGTTTTCTCCATGGCATTTAACTTATTTATAAGTCTCGCAGCCAATCTTGATTTTGCGCTTGAATCAACCCTACTTGTTGGAATTTTGCCTGAGTCGTCGACAGCTTCGTTAGTTAATTCAGCCGATTTTGGTTCAGGTACATTTTCATCAAAGGTTCGCGTTGAAGAAGCTTCTTCTTTTTTTCCTTTAAGATTTTCTATTTTTTGAGGGACAACATTCAGAATATCGCCCGCCTCACCTTTAGGTTCAATTTTTGGCGCAAGTTCAGTGCTTAAGTCTGCCAATGATACCGGTTTATCATTAATGAGAATTTCGTCACCATTTTCACCTGTAACCTGCCCTAAACTATTGACAGATAAACGCTGCCCTCTAAATCGAACACTGCGCCCAAGTTCATCTACTATTTTGTTGTTTTCATCAAGGTAAAGCAGCTCACCATCGCGCTTGATTGGCATTCCATTTTTGTCTACTACGAGCCCAGTAGACGTCTTATACAAATCAGTACCTGCAATTGGGATTAGATCCTTAGCATTCTTTATTGTCTTACCGTCTTCTCCAACAACTGAACCGTCAGAATCAACCACAACAACCCCTTTGGCAGGCTTCTTATCAGATGTTACCAATGCCCCAGACTCCGTCATAAATAGACTATTCCCCAATGCATCTCTAATCGGAAGTCCTTCAGTGTCGACTAGTTTTCCAGTTTTAGGGTCAATACCAATTGCTTTTCCATTAACCTTAAAAGGACGTCCATGTTGATCGACAATTTTCCCATCTCTAGTAACGAAAAAGTCAGTGCTACCAATTCGCTTCATTTCAGTAGTAACTGGCTTGCCATCAGCAAGAAGCAAAACTCCATCACCATCTGCCAATAAAGTGCCGGATAACTTTTCTCCTTTTTCATCAACTAAAGCACCTGAATCAGACATATATACCAAGTTACCTCTGCTATCCTTAACTGGATTACCCTCTTCATCAATGAGCATTCCATCTTTCCCTACACGGACTTTTTTGCCGTTATAGGTCATTGGACGACCTTTCTGGTCAAGCAGGTAACCGTCTGCAGTGCTATTAAAACGACCTATTGAAGTGCCCTCTCCTGAAGAAAGAGCTTTAAACCCTCCATTGGGTACCGTTGAAATTCTACCTTTTTTAAAAGGGCTCGAGATTTTTCTACCAGCACTATCAACCAATTCCATTTGCTCATTTAAATAGACCTCGTTGCCAGAATCATCGATGATAGGAACTCCATCCTCATCTACTAATAATCCATCAGCTCTTTTGAAGACTTTTTTTCCATTGTGTAGCAAAGGGGAACCGTTGAGAGTAACCACTTCTTGTGGCAATGGCGGGTGGTCTAGAGAACTGTTTGCAATAGAATTGCCATTCATATCAGTTAAGACATTATTAGCCAATTTTCTACCGTTGATATCTGTTAATGCGCCAGTTTTAGATTGATAAACAACCTTTCCGTTAGCATCAGTAACTAACTTTCCTGAACGAGTTCTCAGTGTTCCATCCGGTTGACGATAAACTTTTTCACCATTGAAAAGCATTGGTTTTCCATTTGCAGTGACAAGCTGCCCATGCACCTGCTCAGATTTGAATCCGGCATTGGGTAAATCATTTCCAGCGGCGTCCTTGAATATCTTCTTCTCAATCTTATTCCCTAAGTAATCCACCGCATCCCCAGATTCGTTCAATCTAACAGGTCTTCCATTATGTAAAATTTCGTTCCCATCCTGGTCTACAAGGGTGCCGTCTTTCTTTTTATAGACACGTTTGCCATTAAAAAGAATCGGAGATCCATTCTTAGTGACCAATTCATTATCTAATGCCTTGAACTCATTTGGCTTGAGACTAATACCGTTTTTATCAGTGAGATGTACATTTCTTATTGGTTTACCAGCTTTATTAACAAGGTTACCGTTGTTATCTACATAAACTCTTTCGCCAGACGCCGACTTAACCACCAGCCCATTTTCATCTATTAACGAACCGTCGGGTTGCTTGAATACCTTTTTGCCGTTGAAATAAATTTGTTTCCCATCTGATGTAAAAGGAGTCTTTAATAAAGGAGGTTCATCAATAGTTTTATTTTCGACAATATTCCCAGCCGCATCAGTGAATAGAGGTTCGGAAATTTGCTTTCCATCTTCGTCCACTAGTTCGCCACTTGAGTTAATTCGCAGACTTTTTCCGTCTTCTGTTCTAACTTCATTGCCATCTTCATCTACAAGTAATCCATTACTTTTTCGAAATACTCTTTTACCTTTGTAGAAGAGCGGTTCACCATTAGCGGTAACGCTCATTCGAGGCGGATCTATATCATCAGGACTTATTGTTTCACCTGCTCTATTCTTGAATAGGCGTTCTTTAATTTCATTACCAGAAGAATCAACAAAGGCACCTGATTCGTCCATAAAAACGATGTTGCCATCACTGTCTTTAACCAAATTACCATGCTCATCCACAAGACTGCCATCGCTTTGTTTAAAGACCTTCTTCCCTTTGAATAACAGAGGCTGGCCGTCACTAGTAAGCATTACTCCTTGTGGAACTACTTTATCTAAAGAAGTGTTTGATACTGCTCTCCCATCTTTATCGGTGAATAGGTTTTCGCTAATTGGTTTTCCTTTTGCATCGACAATGCTGCCATCCATATTGGCGAACACCGGCTTACCGTCTTTAGTAGTGACAATATTTCCGTCTTCATCGACTAAAGAACCGTCTTTTTTGCGGAAAACCTTTTTTCCTTTGTAGAAAATATCTTTGCCTTTAGATGTTAGACTTGAAGAACGTTGAATAGGCTGTTCAATTATTTCGTTAGAAGAAACTGTGCGTCCTTGCCTATCAGTAAATGGTAAATCGACCCTGCTGCCAGTAGCATCAGCAAAGCCTCCATCTTCATTCATAAAAACTGCTCGACCTTCACTGTCTAGAACAGGTCCACCATCTTCATAAACCAAAGAACCGTCTGGCTTTTTAAGCACTTTTTTTCCATTCACATAGACGCTTTCCCCTTTCTTAGTAACGAGTTCTATCGCATCAGAATTTGGGGAAGATTTAGAGCTTACATCTGTGATTGGCACACCAAAGGCGTTAACCACCTCTCCATCCTTCGAGATAACCAGAGCTGAACCTGAATCATCTCTGACAATATTCCCGTCTTCATCAACGACTCTATTCCCTTTTCTATAAAGTTTTTTTCCTTTGAAGGTTAAAGGTAAACCATCCTCACTTAGCAAGGGCTCAAGCGTTCCAAAGCTACCTTGTTCAACATTATTTCCATTCTTTAAGCTGAAGCCTTCCATTGAAGCGATCTGACCATCTTCAGTTACAATGAAGCCTGCATCATTTAATCTTAATAGCCCCCCAGTTTGAGTAAGAATTGGGTTTCCATCACTATCAAATAACTGTCCGTCTTTATTCTTCCTGACAGCCTTACCATTGAATAACAGTAGTTCTCCATCAGCATTGACTACAGGAACAAGTGCATCATCTTTACTTTGAAGTTTACCCGATGCTGAAACAACAACATTATCAGCCGTTAGAATATCGACACCTACTACAGCTAGTTCGCCACTTTGATTCACGAATTGACCATCATCATTCAAATATAATTGATTATTTTTTTGGTCAGTTACCGCTTGGTTATCATAAGTTCTCAACCCGATTAAACCGGAAGGAAGGTATTTATTGAAATCGATGAAGATGTCTTTCGCCCGGAAAAGGAGGGGCTTACCTTGGTTAGTTGCCAGCAAGCCATCGCTAGTTAAAAATATATCTGATGACCCTTTTTGAGTAAGCTTCCCTTGTCTTGTAATAAGATGGCCGTTTCTGTCGTATGCTACCCCTTCGCTATTTTTAAGAATTCCTGACTGTATTCCGCCAGAGCCAATAGGAACTGAAAGTAGACCATCGTCTCCTACCAAGACTTCAGCACCTTTATGATTTTTGACAGAAATGTGGCCAGTTAATAACCTGTCCCCAATTCCTCTAGACACACCATCGCCATAGTGAAGAATGACGTTGTTAAATCTATCTCTCAGTATCTGGCGTTCATCTATTAATAAATCAGAATCCCCCAACCTTTTTAGATTTGCCAAAGGCTCAGCTAGTTTTCCATAGTTATCAATCAGTATCCCCGTATAAGAGAAAAGAATACCCGGCTTGTCGAAAACCTCATTTGACCCATTTACAAGATGCCCTCTAGCATTCTGGTAGATGACACTCGACTCCCACCTTGAAGCAATCTCACGAATATCTACTAGCTCACGCTCACGGTTTCTGAAAACAAAATTACCTGCATGTCGAATAGGTTTTCCATCTAGCGTAACTAATTGAGAGTCTGAGGTTTGATACACATCTGAATTGCCTATTTGAGTCATATTATCAGCACGAAATGCATATAATCCGTTGGACATTAGTACGACACCATTTGCAGACTGCAATTGACCCATAAGGGAAACTTGCTTTGCTTCAGAGTCAATGATTTCTCCATTCACCCCCAAATACAGAGCAGTGCCGCTTTTATCACTGAATGACACTTCGTTATCCATTAATAAGGCGCCATCTTCGCCTAAACGAATTGATTGACCTGCTAGAAGATGTTTTTGCTTGTCTTCACCAACAAGATACCTATCTGCAGAGATATAAATATCACTATTCCCAACACGGCTCACATAATCGCGGTTGTTTTCAAACTCAACACCAGCTCTCGCTAACCTTGCATGAAATTCTTCATCAGACATGGTGCAACCACATGTAGCGATTTCCTCGCTGACTTCTATGGACTGATTTTTTTTATTGCCGTCAATTATGAACGGGATATGCACACCATTTCTCTGTTTTGTAGCATTTTCATAATTAGCCTTATTCTGCTTCTCTATGGAGTCGGCATAGGCTTCATCATAGTCGGCTAACGCATCAGCTTTTTGTTCTCCACCAGCAATCTGAACCATCGTGTTCGGTGATTTTTTTTCGTCAGCTGTAATAAAGGAAACAATCAAAGTTCCCAGTATTACTACGCACACAATCATCACAGAAATGACAAGAAATGGACGGTTAGAAGGTGCCATAATTGCGGTTGTGTACTTATTAATATTCATACTTCGAGTTGTCCTTCTGAAAATACACAGAAATAGGTGTTCCGTTATCATTGGTAAACAAAATTGATGGTAGATAGGCGATTTCATAGGCCGCGAAGCCCCCTGGCCCATGTCGTACTGAGATAGGATCAATACCGTGAACTGTCAGGTCAGTTAGAAGAAACAGGACTTCACCCTTTTTCCATGCATTGACCCGTGAATTACTAGTTTTTAGCTTTTCAAAATCATCACTAAGGGAATGGCCGCCTTGCAGGATTTCCTGCATAAATGGCTCGTTGCTCATCATGGCATTGTGGCTTTCTAAAGGAGTCTCAGAAGATAGAGGGCCTAATTTAGGTAGTTGCATGGTAAGAGAGGCATGATACTCATTCTTATCCGCTACCAATTCAAAGGTTATTAACTCGTCTAACCCTTTGAGCCCTACTGTTAAATTGGTTGAACCGACTCTGTAGTTACCTGTGATCTTTATCTTGTTATTATTTGATGTTTGAAGTTTTTCAGCCGTAAACTCTTCTGAACTTCCAATAGAGTCATAGACAATTTCCCAAGGCTTCCCGCTTGCATCAATAATTGATAGATGTGAATCCCAACCTGGGGTGGTATGGATTACGTATGGTTTAGCACCCGGTGATAAATCAATGCTATCAATTGTCCGTATTGGTATAGCAGGCTTCTTTCTTTTTAACGCTTCAGACTCCTGCTTTTTCATTTCAGCAAATTTTCTTAACTGCTCAGGCGTCATATTGAATTTCCGTTGAAGGAAAATTTCAAACGCTAAGTTCTCCAATTCTTCTTCTGATAAATCAGTCTCTACAGCCTCATCTGTATAGGGAATTAAATCATCAGGAAGTTGCTGCTTTTCTTGTGCTTCAACTGTGAAGCTCGTGATAGTTAGTAAAAGTGCTACATGCAAACTCTTCATTGTTAGCCCCTAACTGATTTTAAGAAGTAAGAATCTACGGCGAGGCCTCGAATGTTCTTATCACGACTTACAGAATGGATAATCAAATCAATTTGGTATTCGCGACCGTTCGTTGAGTAATTTCCGCCCCCCATAAACCAGTCGAAGGTCATTTGGATATGCCAAATATAGTTATCTTCATCAAAGTCGACTATTCGCGGAGCAGAAGTCGGTTCAGACCAAGAGGTGAGTTTTCTTGATGTAATTTGGTCAATGAGCTTTGAGTTCATCATCTGCAATTGATAGTTATCAAAAGCTCTTTGGTTGGTGAACTCATCTTCAAGGGAAGTGATATATTCTATATAGTCAGTAAACGAAATTTTATGAAATTCCTTTACCTTGTCTGAAGCGAATTTTAGAACATCTTTCTCAGTTATACTTGGGAGCGATGTCTGTTGTAATTCAACTACACTGTTCTCAGGAGAAAGTAAAAAGGCAAGGCTAATAGGATCTTTGTTAGCAGCTTTGTTTAAGCCAAATGAGAGCACCATTAGACATGCCAGAGCTAGGCCGATACCGGCGACACATACTTTCACTATTCTACGGAGGAACATGTTCCTATCCAAAATTATCTGTGATGGATACATTCCAGAATCTTTATAAGCCACCCTTAAATCAGTTGACTTCCCAAAGATTGCTTCTAATTCCTCGTTGTAATCTCTCTCTTCACTCATCTTTTTCTTATTCCCAAATCGCTAATAACTAAACCGTTTATATTTTCTGTCCTAACAACTTGGCGTAATCGCATATGAAGCATTAATGACTTTGTTTCTGGGTCGCCGGAAGGGCCGTACATTGTTTGGATAATCGGAATATTGAATATGAAAGTCCGGTATCCTTTATCTAGCAAAACGCCTTGCAATCGAGGCTTCCTAACTGTTGTAGCAGTTACGATAAGCTTCTGATTTTTAATTTTATTGATAGAGTTGCTTTCGATTAATGGCTCCATGTATAGAGGTGCAAAGTAACCCTGGAAGAAATATGAATTTCGACTTTGTATCTGCTTATCGATTTTTAGGAAGTGGAATGAAAGTAAATCTTCTGCATAGTCCTCTGCTATGTCACCCGCATACGTATAATTGATGCTTGGGTTGACCAATGGCTCCACATATTCAACGTTGTTATCGCGGTCGATTAGTGCCGGTTTTTCAATGTGGGTTTGGTTAGAAAAATAGCTTAGAAACAAGCTTATCGGTCCGATACAAAGCACTATGAACAAAAATGCCTTAAACAGAATCGTTATCTTTTTTTCTAATTTTTTATTTTGTTTCTCAGCAAATATTAATAAAGAATCATCAATATAGACTTGCTTTACGTCATGGCTCATTTTTTATGCTTCTCTTGGTGAGCCATGAATATTTGTCCAACCCCAATAAGGTATTTGACAGATGCAGCAATACATACAGCACGTTGTTCTGGTGCTATATCCTCTAGAGAACCTTCGAAGTCAATCCTCGCTTTTTCACGGGGTTCTGCCTCCCCTACCGGAGCTTGATAATCTATGAACCCTTTGCCAACAGGAACTTTATCTATCTGAATTTTATTGAGATTAACGTTTAACTGGTTCAGGTATACCTGCATTGAAATAATGATTTGCTGCAGAAGGTTTAACCTTTGGCTGTAAGGGAAAGACAGAAACTCTTCGTCCCATACACAGTCAACTGCGACATTTCCTTTAGAAGCAACATTAATTTCAAGTTTGAGATTTAACCTATTCATACACACCTCGTTTATAAACTGAAGTGATCATCCGAAAGTCACCTTAACTTCACAATATGAAACCCGATTTATCAGACATTTGATGTATGTGTGGGATGAGAGGATTTATAGAATTAACTCCAATAGAATTTTGGAGTAATTCATGAGAGTCCTAATCGCTATAATATTGTTGAGTTCGAGCTTCGCCAGTCGCGCTCAAACAAAAGACTTTGAAAACTATTTAAAGCAGGTGGAGAGAAATGCTAAAGGCCTAGCGACAATGTACTTTGGAGTTGGCACACACGTTACGGGGTTCGAGCAAGTACCAGGTGGTGCATTTCATTTTCTCGCACACAAAGAAACAGGTGAGCAATACTCCCTTTATCTACTACCAGATATGGAAACGATCATCCAAGGAAACGCGCTATCTAAACACATTACCAGTATAGATGACGCTCACAAGATACCTGCCTTAGAAGCAATTGCCATTGCGAACAAAAAAAAACAAGAATTAGCAGATGAAACAAAAAAGCATTTTGACAAGCTAAAAAAAGGTACCGCGTCTGCGCTTTTAGACGGCAACTTTGAAGACCAAACTCGCATCGATAAAGATAGAGTCTATAAACCATCTTCTTCGAGTGAATTTGCTAATAGCACAAAGGACGATGGATTTAGCGATTACAAATCATTATCCGGTGTGACATTTGGGGAAGGTAATAAAAATGTTTATGTATTCGTAGACCTTAACTGTCCTGCATGCCAGCATGAATTCAATTTTATATTGAAATCGGCTAAGTCTCATCAAACTAAAGTTACTTTCATTCCAGTGGCTTTTGTAAAACCTAAAGACTCTGTAGATAAGGCAGTCGCGCTGTTATCTGTAATCGAGAACAGTGAGAGACAAGCTCTTTTACACCGTCTAATTCAAAATCAGCCATTCTCTGCACTCGTTAACGACTCTAATACCTCCACCAGAGAAGGTGCGCTAGCCCTTAAAGCAAACATGGCCGCCTTTTTTGACCAGCCCAGTCCTGTAACCCCCTACATCGTGGCGTTAACGGAACGGGGATATCAACGTATAGGTACAACAAATCGAGACACCATAGAGAAGCTCTTTGTGCATTCCATTCCTTCTGCATCATCTATGAAGCAATCAGAAGCTAGAGACATACAACAGAGATAAACGCGCATGTAATGTTATTACATGATGTTGCAAGGAATAGAGATATGCCAAACCTCGTATTGTTAGACAAAAAAGAAACGATTAAATCTATCCAAGATGATGCTGAATCTACCTACAGTAAATTTGAACCTCTATTACAGAGAATGCCTCAAGTAGCTTCAGGAGCAGTCGAAATCAGACAAGCACAAAAATGGCTGGATGCTGCTTCCAAGACTTTAAAACAAAGTCAGGTACTTAGGCTAATTAAAGAATCATCAGGCCTAACAGCTCATGATATTAGGGCTCTATGGGCTTTTGATAAAGGCGAATACTATCCTACTTATGAAGCAAAAGAAGTCTATCTTCTGAAGAATTTAGAAGCTATTAGGGCTCCATCTGCCAGTGTTCATGAAGAGGGCTATTTAAAGGCTGTTTTAAGACAGGTAACCAAATCAAAATATGGCTTCAATGACGCTACAAATATAAAAAGCTCTGAACAGGCAAGGGAATTCGCTGGAAAGCTACCATGGGCTCTGAATATCGACTCATATTTAGGGGAGTCAAATGGTTCACAATTTGCCTACGATATCAAAACTGACTATGTAAATAAGCTAAGCACTAAAGACATACTTAACCAGTCGGACATCATTAGGCATCACTTTATTCAGTTGGCTGCATCCAATAATTTGCATGATCTATCGTCCAGTTATCAGTTCAATATATCCGTAAGCCCCCATACTGCCAAAACTATTTCTTCCATGGCTGGCCTCGATGCCGAAGGATTTTCTTTAGCAATACAAATTGCTAAGAAAGCCGAAAGCTCAAGTGACGATGTAGTTATTAAAAAAGATAGCATTCAAACCAAGCCGGAAATATTCCAGCAAATAATTAAAACTGGTGATACACACTGGAATAACATGCTCAATGGGATAAAGCCCTCATTCCAAAAAACTCAAGATGTCGATTTAACGACGAAGCAAAAATCAGACTACGAAGAAGTTGCTAAAAAGTATGCAATAGCACGAATGATGGAAGCGAAAGCAAAAGAAGCATTTGCAGAAGCTAGGGAACTATTACCGCAAACAGTACAAGGCGTTCCAGCAGGTTTCACCTCTCCATACCCTGCAGTATTAGTAGGCTCTAGAAAAGAGTTTGATCTTGATTCAGCTGTTTTAGCACTCTCGAATTCCGATATCCCAGAGCATTTCTACAAATCAGTCAAATATGACATCCCTGCACTAATAAAAGAAGCTCAAATCCGCGGTGTGGATACCGGTAAATACTGTTCTTTAGGTGCACCAGACAAATCAAAAGTAGTTGACTCCCTAGAAATGATTGGAATCGATAAATCCACATTTGAGTCTAGTTCTCATCATGTTCATCTCTCTGGTCAAACTCGGGGCCAAGTTCACGAACACCTCAATGAATTAAGAGACGTTGTAGAGAAGCAATACACAACAATTGAACAAGAGCTTTTAGGGAATGGCTCTCTGGATATGAATTCACACAATTTAAATTTAAACGGAGATAGCGAGCAATCACATGATTTTGCTCCACAGGTAGGTTGATATGAAAAAGTTTAACGATTACAGCGCTATTGAAATTACTGGTTATGATAGAAACAAGGGCTACCTGTTTGGAAAGGTTAAAGATGGAAGTGATAAGAGGGTTACGCTAGTTCAAAATAAGCAGCAAAATACGACTTCATTTATCGAAAATCTTTCAAACCCTGATGCAAAAACATTCGCCCCAGTTGGCTCCACCATTATAGCTTACGGTGTACAAGCGATTAGACCGGAATCAGGGTTTTATAGTGCAAATTATGCCGTACCTCTAAATAAGCATCCACAGCACAAAAAAACCTATTCAACGCCACTAAAAATCGACGGCAAAACTCAGGTTAGAAACAATGAAAAAGGGCAATTCAAATCATTAGGTGCGACAGCCCTTGATGCTAATTATGAAACTATTCATAACATACAAGGCCTTAGACAAAAATTGGTTCAAGCTCTTAGAGGTTCAACGAACTCAGTTCCTGGATATGCTAGAGGAGTAATGATTCGAATTGGTCAAAGAACTGCTGATGGAACCAAAAAAGCTATGCCCTTTGAGTTTTTTGCGTTGGCTAATGAAACGCCTGAGGCGGCCATTGAAAGGCTCTACAAGGAGAATGACGGTCACAACAAATTTCGCAACACGCTCAAAATCATCAATTCTGAAATAAAAAAGGCGAATTCATTTGTAGAAATTTCAGGGTTATCCAGATTATCTTTTAATAGTTACGGTAACCCAACTAACCTCGAAAAAATTGCAAGCTCTAAACACTACAAAACCAAAGTAAACGGGAAGGCGCGTGGAGCCTATTCACTGACAGCTATCGCGGTGAACAATAGTACTGGCCAAATTGATACGTTCCTGCCCTTACCTCGCGCTAAGGTAGTCAATGACATAAGTGGCATCGTAGGCGCTCACTCGGACGAGGAAGCTACAAGTTTTAACTTGTCAGCCCCTAGTGAGAAGCGCGCTAATGATAAGAAAGGCGTAAAAGGCTACCCGTTACGTATGACCCAAGAACTCAATACTTCAGGGCAACTTTCGAGAGTAGCAATCAAAGGTTCACGTTCCGACATAGCTAAATATAAAGATCGAATAATCTCTGCTGGTGGCGCTAATAAGCCATTTTATAGAGAGTCTGACAATAGCTATGTATTTCCTATCTCAATTTCAAAAGAAGTTGGTGCTGTTTTAAGTGACCTTACAGGCGAACCAGCAATTTACATTGATGAGCCAAGCGCATCTTCATCCTCAAATAGTATTTACGTTAGAGGTCGAACAGAAAGTGAGCCATTCCGCTCGAAATTAAAAGAAATTGGTTCAGCACAACTTGATGGAAAAGAAGTAAGTGGGGGTTGGGCTTTCAATGAATCAAAAAGGATCACACTTGAGGCTTTGCTTGGTGATTTAATTAAGAAGCCACTTAACCCGGTGGGTTTCGGGGCTACATCGTACAACACATCCTTTCCGTCATATGCTGAATGGCAAAAAATAAAATATAACGACTCACCTAATGCTCTACTAGATGCGCATTTCGATGCTTTGAACACACTTGCTGAAGAAGCTGGTATTGATTGGACGCAAACTTCCAGAAACATAATCGTCCCTCCACCTAATTCGAGCTCTGCGATCTTTAAAAGTAATGTCGATGAAAAAAGCGTAGAAGTTCTAAAACAATCTCATAAAGGTAGTGCGAGCGTAGTCGCTGCTTCAAGTACCTATAGAACTAAGAATAAGAAAACTGGAAAAGAAGAGCAGACACTATCGATTTATCTAAAATTTATCAATAAAAAAATGGGAGGCGGGGAATTCTTCACCGAGTTTAAGTCGGGTGAGTATGACTTCAGCCTTTTTGAAAAAGAACGTGGTACTGGCAACTTGAAGAAGCCAGAAGTAGATTCTGCAGCACTTGAGCGTCGAGAGTTGGACAATCAGAAAAGACTTGAAGAAAGAGCCTTAGAAATTGAGGCTGAGTTTCTTTTAAATAAAGAAGAAGCTCTGGTGGATTGGAATAGTGGTTCAGAACTACAGGGTAATGAGAAGTATATAAGTGATAAAGGTCTAACCGATTATACGTCTTTGATTGAGTTGCGAGCTGGAGCCAATAAATTTAATAGCACTTACTCTATGTATCAGCTTGTCGATGAGTGGAATAACTTCGTTGGGCTACAAAAAATATATGATAATCCGTGGGTTACTGAAAAAGGAAAAAATGAAAATAAAACTTTTACAAAAGGTACTAAATTCACGGATTCTAAGACTAACCAGCCTATTGGCACTCATGGTAGAGTTGGTTTCGATGATGGGACTAAACCTATCATTTACACAGAAGGCATGGCAGATGCGCTATCTTCGGTCGCAGCTACTGACTATTTCGGAAAAATTGGTTTAAACAAGGACAACCTCAAAAAGGTAGTCACACTATCAGTTCATAATAATCCAGATAGAAAGCACATTGTAATTGGTGATAATGATAAAAATCATAAAGATGGGAATATAGGTGCTATGGCAGCTTTAGATGCTGCTTGGGAGAATAACGTATTTTGGCTGGTACCTGATTTTACATATTATGGTAATGACGATAACGATAAAGATATTAACGACCTACATCAAAAAGGTGGATTAAGTGAAGTACGAAAGCAGATAGAGAACGCCAACCCGCCGCCTAAAAACCTTGTTGAATATTATAAATTAAGGCTTCAGTTCGAATCGGCTGAAAACCTAGCGAAGGCCACAGAAAGCGCTACTGCTCACATCCTCGAACGATATTCTAACTTTGAAGCTGGTGTAGTTAAAAAGTTACTTGAGTTTAAGGTCCCTGAAGCGGAAAAATCACAGCAGAAAAAAAACGATAGTAATTTTACTGAAGTCAATCCTAGACCTTTGCCACCTGAAGAGGTAGAGGCCAATACAGTAACCGCCGACAGCCCATTTCCAATAGAAATCATTGAAAAAACTCATTCCATTTCTGGAAAAAAGTACCTGGTAATCAATGACCCATCTAACGGTATATACTCTGACCCAATCGCAAAGGCAATCGAAGAATGCATGCCTGGCAAGACGGCTATATATAATGACGCAATAGGTCAGTACATTGCCCCTTTCCACTTAAAAAATCTCCTCAATAGCAAGCTGCATAGTTTAACCGGTGCGCCAGCCAACTATATTGGAAAGAGGTATCGCTCCAATGAAAAGGGATTTGTAATCAGAGGTGACCTTCCTGAAGAATTAATTGAAAAAATAAGCTCAAAAACAGGCTTTATCTCAACCAATTTCGATCAGGCTGAACAGGGTATAATTGTCGAAAATGAGTTGGCCCTATACCTTATTCAAGATATTCTCGATGATCGGCTTCTTTCCTCAAATATTCCAAAGTCTTTCGATGCGTATACAAGAGATTTCAATTCTAGTGACATCAACTATGCTCCAATAAAGCGTCAAGCCGAAGCCTTTGGCGTTTCCGTCCTAGAAATTGTAAAAATTCAAACCTTACTCTCGATCAATGAAGAGCAAAACCCTCGAGACAGCCACTGGTTTGCAGCACTGATTGCTAAAACAAAAAAAGAGCAAGAAGCCAATGGGCAAAAGCTTACTTACAAAGAACTTCTAGAGAAGTCGTATTTTGCAGGTGAACACCTTTTATCAAATTCAGAGATGACAGAAGAAGAGTATTTGTCTTCAGTCCCACTTTGGTACCAGATTGGCAAAAAATACAAATTAGAAGAAAAATTGACCGCTCCAAATGGCTCAGATAGTTCATCCACGAATGAAGAAGTAGTATCACAAAGTGAGCCGACAAATGTTGATGATTTTGGAGAAGATACTTCAACAGGTGAGTCTGATGAAGTAGAAGCGGAACATTCTGAGACGCCGAATGGGGAGGCAGCAGAAGCCGCTCAATTAATAACAGAGCCCCTACAAGCTGAGCAAGAAGCACCTCTATCTTTTGAGGAATCCAATGAAAATGCTTCTGAATCGGATCTTCACCTAGAAGAAACCTCAAACACAGTGCACACCACTCCACCCGCGCCTAATGAACAATCAATCAACACTGATGTTGCCCCACAATCATCAATGTTCGACTTATTTGAAGAGGAGCCAACTGAATTAAACGTAGCTGCACCTTCTACAATTCACCCCCTCCCATCCGTATTAAGCGTAGAAGAAGTTACTTCTGGTGGAATCGATGATTCAAGCATCGGCTTTCCTGATTGGGAAATTAGAATTCGCAAATTACACGATGCGATTGACCTATTGGTATCGAATGGCTTCGAACATGATGAGTTCATTGAACTTGTTGAGAACAGTCCTGCCTCAGTTGGTTATGAGGAAGGGGAAGTGCAGAGCTTTTATCAACAGTTGACCTCTGACCTTAAAAACCTTAAACAACATCCGATTGCAGATTTAGAAAATTTCACTCCTTTATCTCTGTCGTCGGCATACTTCAGTGTCTTCAACCGCATCAGCGCAGAGCGTTTAGAAGGTATCAAAGATTACATTGCTGAATTTGTTTACATTAAAGGGGCAATGGTCGAAAAAACTTTCAATAAATACCTTTCAGGTAAGCAAAGTATTCCTGATATGGTCGCTGATAATCCATATTTTATTGAGGGAGAATTGCAGAGTGAAGTCTTACTTCAAGATATTGAACACCTAACTGATTTTAAGTCAATAAATGACTTTTACAGGCATTACCGCGATATATATTCTTCTCAGCAAACGAATAATGTCCTTTCATCAGATGAAGAAAATGTGCCGTCAACATTAAAATTTGCTCTTAATGGAGAAAGCGTTAATGGAGAAGAAATATTTTCTAACGATGAAATCAAACTATACGCTTTAGAAGAAGGAGACATGTACCTTTCTGTTGATGCAAATGGCACCATCACAGAACTCAAACATGAGCGATTTAAGTCGACGAAAAATGATGAAGTTTTGTTAAACAAGCTCTACTTGAATGGACGTTCTGCCTATGTGGTTAGTTTTGAAAATATCACTAAGGTTTTTTTGGAATTTGACAAGGCCCAAAGTTTTTATTCGCGCAATGAGAATAAACTTTTAAATTTAACTGACAAGAATGTTACCTTCACTAAGCAGCCTACCCGTCCCCAAATTGAAGCTGCATTTGAAGCGTATTACGACGACGGTATTGACTTTGACACACTAATGTCTCGTCTTAACGAAAAATACGGCGTTACACTCGATAATGAATCGAAGTCCATAGTAGAAAAAGCTTTCAAACATAAGACTGTATCTGTCGAAAAGAAAAAACTATCCCTGAATGAAAAACTATCTGAGCTAATTTCTGTAGCTTCGGAGCAGGCTAATACAGGGCTAAATTACACAGAGTTTTTCGAAGAAACCTTCAAGGAAGATGGGTATTTTTGCAATCGCAATCCGTTTTTAGAAAATGACTCATCAGAGATTTCAAGGCAGGAACTCAATCAATCTCTGAGTGACGCAGGTTATAAGTCACTTAAAGCTTTTTATAACTCAATCTATGAAACGATTCATGCCATTGAGCAAGATGAAATCATTGGTCGATTAGGCGGTTTTATACCAAGTGCAACGATTCAACAAGACATCTCTCTTTCAGCGCAATTTACCAATTTAATCAATGTATTAAATGCTAAGCGTTTAGATGCAACTCTATTACCTCCCCTGCCCTTTAAAGACTACGCAAAAACACCGCATGCATTGCAAAATATTAATGCTATTCAATCAGTAACACTGGTCGAGTTAACCAATGAAGAAAACTTGGAAAGGTACTCACTAGATGATTACCTCCTACTAGCTGACCTTCATCATGTTCAAAATGTAAGCGCCGAAATGGAAAAGGCAACTGTTGCGCAGTTAGTGGTAGATACTTGGAGCAAGCGTAGAGACCTAACATTTTTAAGTACAAAAGAAATCGCTGATTTTGACTCTGAAACGCTTAATGAGTTTTCACGAATTTTGGGAGTTAGTAATCAAACAGGAAATCTAGCCACCGCAATAGCAATTAAATCGAAACTAAAAGAGCTCCGCGAATTGACGTCTTTAAAGTTAGCTCAGTTTAATTACATATCAGATGCTATTCAGCATAATTCGAGTTCAAAAAAACTACCGGCATTTGTATACCGAGACATAGATTTAATAGCTAATGGCCATGAACATAACATTGATAAAGCTATCAACTATGTTGAAAGAATTCGGTCACTCAATGAGTCTAGATTATCTATAGAGAAAACCTTCCATAATATTAATTTAGTATCACCGGAGGTTCGCGCAGTTCTAAAGAATAGCGACACTTCAAAAAGCTATGTTGTCGGCATCGAGGACGCTAAATATGCCTCACATGCATATTTGTACTCACTTACTAAAGACAAGTCTGTGTCAGATATACAACTCCCTCTTGATATCTCTTACTACACAGTTGTTAACGACAAAATGGTAGGGTTCAACCGCGGTCTTGATAATGATTTTGTTCAACAGGCTGGGTTAAGCCCAATCTCTGACAAAGCTCTTGAACGTGCTTTAGCACCTATTGAGAGCTTTATCGGCACGCAAGGTTATTTAGCTCTTAAGAATAACGAAGGAAACGCTGTACTTATTCGCGCTGCCAAAAAAGGGTTTGTTTCAACCGAATATAACGCTAAGACGTTAACATTAAACACCACTAGCATTCGCGACTTATCTGCATTGATGGAAACTTATAGGGCAGAAGGTTATGAATTTTCTGATGTTGAACCACTATTTGATGTCTTAATATCTGAGAAAAATCAAGAAACGCTTCAGCTTTTTGAATTTGTTACCGACCTCGATGTTAATAGCTTGTCAGAGGAGCAGCAACAAGGCTTTTCAGAGTTATTAAGCGAAGGCTTTGACGATGACTTCAGTGCACTATCAAAAGTAGCGAAAGAGAGAATTAGACATGCACTTCAAGATGATCTAATTGAAAAAATCACTGGGCTCAAAAATGATTTAGAACCTGGCATTTCTGATGACTATAAACAAGTGATTCGAGACTTGCTGGCGGTAGACTCGATTTCAATTACTCACAACGAGCATGTAACAGAAACAACTCAATCACTTTCTGATGAATCACCTGTGGAAAGCGTCAATTCTTCAATTAATGATTTATATGGCCTGTTTAACCATTTGGATGTGGATCAATCCGTCGAAAGCAGCTTACAGGATGATGCCTCATTTGTTCCAGAAACCAGTTCTGCAAATGTCGAAACTGGGAGATTGGCTATTGCTAACGGTCGTGCCGGTGTAATAACTGAAATCCATGGAAGTGTTGTCACGATTGAACCAGTTTGGAAAAGTAATGTTTCTTCAAACCCTTCTGCTCAAAATGCTTTGTACTCTTCTAAATATGACAAATACATATTCGAATTATCACCGGAAGAATTCGCCACTACAGAGGCCGCACTTTCATTTGATATGGATGTAGATTTATATAATCCACGTGATGAAAAAGGCCTTGAAAGAATACAGAAGCTGAGCCTACCGGATCTTAAAAAGTTGAGTGTAGTATACGGAGCAGATGTTAGTAGCGATGACCGCGAAGTTATTACCCAAGAACTTATACGCTCGGTTAGAGCAAGGACAGCTGCACTACTGATTGAAACAGGTAAACGCACGGATACATCTAATGAAGACCTTGAAGCTTTAGCAGAGTATGTCAACGTAGATGATGCTGACGAAGTAACGGAGTTTTTCCGTTCTGCAGCTAAGAATTCGAAAAGTTCTATTTTAAATATGAACTATGAGAAGGCAATTGAGGATGGGTTAAACTTCGGCTACCACCCTGGTATATCTGATAACGAAATTTTGGACGTTAATGTTGGTGAAGTTAAAACTATCAGCGATGTTAGTGTTATAACTCTCTTGAACAAGTCTACCATAGCTGAAATTCTGAAAGATGATAGTAGTGAGGCGGAGTACATAAAGTATCAATATCTCAGTAGCCCAGACGTTGACATAAATCGCCTTGAAACCTCTTCAGCTAAAATTAAATTAAATGGTTTCAACCACACGTATGTGTCTTCGAATGGTGATGAGTATCCCTCGTTAGAACTATTAACTGAATATTCAGAAGTCATAGACGTAACTCCAATTTTTGAAAACGGTGATGAGGTTTTATATTGGGAAAATGAAATTCCAACTGCTGGCGCGGTAAGTGAGACAATCTTTACTGGGGAAAAAGAAGTAAGAATTTCAGGACTAGAGTCCCCTGTTAACTTAGGTGAACTTGTTAGATTAGATCCCGTTAAATTAGAGAACGAACTTCAGAATATAAAACAGCAATTCAACGGCCCATTACAAAAAACCTTGGGAAGTGTGGTTTCACTAAAAGACGGTGAGACAGATTTACATAAGGCATATGCAGTTCAAAAGGCGATAGTCTTATTACAGAGTTATGCTGATAGTTCAGTAAAATCTTTCATGGGCTATGATTTAGAGCTCATTGGAGAAGAATTTAGATACAGCAAAGACGGCAGCACATTGGCTCAAGCTACCAATATTGAAGAAGCACAGCGCCTTGTAGCAGAAGCTGTAAATAACCTACTAACAGAGAGAGTACGCAAAAATGCAGATGAAATACGACTTGATGGAGTACATGGAGAAGTTCTGCCCAATTCTGACAGCACAGATGAAAAAGGAGAACACCTGGGTGAATTGGATAGAAATGAAAGCCAAGAAAATGTCGGAGGAACTAAATCAAGCGATAGAGCAGGTGGAAGCAGAAAATCCACAACCTCAGACGACGGATTACAACGAACTAGCGGCGTACCACCAGTTCGTACAAGTAACAGCCAAATCATTGGTATGTCAGAAGAATTATCCAACAGAAGAAGAGCCGAATACTCTTTCCCACTAGATATTGAAGATAGTATAAGCGGGTTACCTAAACGAATAGAATTAAACTTATCAGCTCTCAAATTGAGTAAGCAAATTGAAGATGAGGATCGACTTGCTACTCACGAAGAAAAAAACACCTTAGCACTCTACTCTGGGTGGGGTGGCATGCCGGGAATGTTTGACCCTACAAATTACGTTTACATCAAAGAACGTCGGGAATTGATGTCGTTAGTTACCGGCGAAGAATATGAATCGATTAAAGCTTCGGCATTAACTGCATTTTACACACCTCCGTCATTAATAGAGCAAATCCACTTAGGTGCAGAAAAGATTGGTTTCGCAGGTGGTGAAGTAAGTGATCCATCGACCGGAACTGGTGGTTTCATATCTGCAATGCCTGCTCATTTAAAAAATAACTCAACATTTACTGCGAGAGAGCTAGATACTGTAACTGGTAAAATTGCTCAACAACTATTTGGCGAAAATATAGTTAAGATTGGAGGGTATGAAAACGCTACTCAACCTAACAACTACTTTGACCTTGTAACCTCTAACATCCCATTTGGAAACTTTTCAGTCTACGACTCTGACTATGCCAAATATGGATATAAAATTCATGACTACTTCATGGTTAAGAGCATTGATAAAGTTAAGCCTGGCGGTTTAGTCGCTTTCATGACTTCCACCGGCACTCTAGACAAAGTCGAAAGCAAAGCTCGAGAGCACGTCTACAAGACAGCAGATTTAGTTTCTGCCATAAGAATGCCTTCAAACACCTTTACCAAGTACGCAAATACCAATGTCGCTTCAGACATCATTTTCCTTCGTAAAAGACTCCCTGGTGAGGTCAAAGGCGACAACGCATGGCTCAAAACTCAACAAGTTGAAGCTGAAGATAGAAATGGCCACTTCCACGAGCACACTTTAAATAGTTATTTTGTTGATAACCCTGAAATGATAGTAGGCGAATTAACTTCGGTGAAGACACAATTCGGTCAATCACTTTCATCAAAATTTGAAGGTGATTTAATAGCTGAGGTGCAAACCAAGATTGAAAACCTTCAACCTCTAAGTAATGTGTCGAAGAAAGAAACTAAAATTCAGATAATCGAAGATAACTCTGAAGTAATAAAGCTAGTAGAAGATGTTAGACCCGGCTCATTTGTTTATAAAGACGGTAAGCTTGGCAAAGCTGTGTCCAAATATAATCCTGACCTAGATGACCACGAGCTCGTAATGGAGCCTCTGGAAACCTCGGGTGTAAAAGCTAAACGTCTGATAAGCCTGATTTCTGTTAGAGATGCTTGTCGAACTCACATACAAACCCAATTAGAAACAGAAGGGAATGACCCTCGTTTTCTTGCTTCATTAAACAATTTGAACGAGGCCTATGAACGTCATGTTCAAAAGCATGGGGTATTAAACGCCACAACAACAAAACAAGTATTTCAAGAAGACCCGGATTATCCCCTTCTTCTTGGACTAGAAAGCATCGACAAAAAAACAAAGGACGTAGTAAAGGCACAGATATTCACTGAACGAACAGTTGGAATTAACCCAGATATTACTCAAGCAGAATCGTTGGAAGACGCATTATTCATATCTATTGCAAAATACGGTGAAATAAATCCCACGTTAGTGTCTCAATTGCTCGATAAAGATTGGAAAAATGTTGTAGAAAACTCGGGAGACCTTCTTTTCCTTGACCCTAATACAGACCAATGGATGTTCAAAGGCAATTACCTTTCGGGAAATATCAGCACTAAGTTGAAAGATGCTAAAGCTGCTGCAGAGCTAAATCCTTACTTTGAAAAGAATGTTAAAGCTTTAGAAAGCGTCATGCCTCAAAGAATTATCTCAGAAGAGATCAAAGTGAGATTAGGCACAGCATGGATTCCAGCTTCAACTATGAGTAGATTCGTGGAGTACATTGTAACTGGAGAGGAAACACCATTCGAGAGCAAGCCCAATAGGCAATTCGGCGTATCTTTCGTGAACGCTGAGTGGTCATTGAATGTATCCGAATATGTGATCTCATCTAATAGTGGCAGAAGCAGAAATAGATTTGGTACAGAAAGAAGAGATGCGGTAGACCTCATTGAAAAGGTGATGAACGGTTCTAAAACTGATGTATTCGATACGATTGATGGGAAAGCTGTATTCAATTCTGAAGCATCAGCACTTGCTAGTGCAAAAGCTCAAGACCTAGCGACTGAATTTAAAGAGTGGGTTTGGAAGAACCCTCAAAGGAAGGAGCATTTAGAAGATGTCTACAATGAGCGTTTTAATGTATTCGTTAACGCAAAATATGATGGCTCACACATTCAATATACCGGTTTGAATCCAAACTTTAATGGAAAGAAATTCGACCCCCGTCAAACGCAAAAGAATACTCTAATGCGTTACCTTGTAGAGGGTAGAGCTTTGTTAGCACATGGTGTGGGTACTGGTAAGAGTTTTGAATTGGCATCAATTGCAATTGAAGGAAAAGCACGAGGAGTACATCAAAAGCCAATGGTAGCAGTGCCAAACAATGTCTTTGGTCAACTTAGCAGAATGATTCAAGAGCACTACCCTAACGCTAGAATTCTCGCGCTAGACCCCAAAAATATGCCCAAGGAAAAAAGAAAGGAACAAACCGCACGCATAGCAACGGGGAATTGGGATGCGATTATTGTAGCTCATAGCACACTTGATAAATTCTCAGCTCCTACGGAATTTGTTACTAATCAACTCGAAGCTCAATTAAACGAGTATCGCTCTTCTCTTGAAAATGCTGAAGCAATGGATGGCCAAAACAATAAAAGAGCGCAGCGGAAGATTAAAAACCTAGAAAATAAAATACAAAAACGCTTATCACAAGAAAAGAAAGACAACTTACTTTATTTGGACGAGCTGGGGATAGATACGATACTTGTAGATGAAGCTGACAACTTCCTAAACCTCGGTACTCCGTCAAACATGGGCCATGTTAATGGCGTAAATACTCAAGAGAGCAACCGAGCTATGAATATGATTTTCATGACTCGATTCATTCAGGAGCTAAGAGATGGCAAAGGCGTAGTCTGGGCCACGGGAACCGATATTCGCAAATCCATGAGCGATTTATTTGTAAATCTATACGTATTGGCACCTGATGAACTTAAAGCGCTTGGGGTTTATGAGTTCGACAATTTTATGAGTGTTTTTGGTGAGGTAGTTTCAACCATTGAAGCCAACCCTGAAGGTACCGGTTATAGAGAAAACTCAAGACTAGCCAAATTTAACAATCTACCAGAACTAGGAAAGTTATACCGCACAATCGCTGATGTAGTAACAGCTGAAATGGCTGGCGTAGAAAAGCCAAATTCAAACAAAATTGCGGTCAAAGCAAATGGTAACGAGTACTTCGATGCTTTTATGAAAAACATAGCCAAAAGAGCTACAAGCTTCAGAAATGGAAGTAAAGATGAAACTTGGTTCAGCATCCAACATGACTCTCAGAGGGCGGCAATGGATATGCGATGCATAGACCCTAATATCCCAGAATCTCCCTCTAGCAAAATAATGAAAGCTTCAGAAAATATTCTTTCTGAATTCAGAAAGAAAGATGAGAAAACCCGGGCTCAGCTAGTCTTTATTGACCGATTTGTTAACCCTTCAGAAAAAGGCTTCAGCGTTTATGATGATTTAATCAATAAGCTAGTTGCTGGTGGTATCCCACGCGAAAAAATCATTGATAGTCGTCAAGTTAATACAGAAGCCCAAAAGAAAGAGTTTGAAGACGGAATGAACTCCGGCAAGTACGCGGTAGCTATTGGAACAACGGACAAGTTTGGAGTTGGTAATAATATCCAACAAAACTTGGTAGCAATGCATGAGTTAACGCCTCCCTGGAACCCCAGAGACTTGGAGCAAAGGCTTGGAAGAATAGAAAGACACGGAAATCAGCATAGCGAAGTAAATGTTTACCGCTACTCCACAGAGAATAGCTTTGACCTATTTATGTGGGAAACGATGAAAAGAAAGGCCACATTCATTATGCAAACCAAGCTAGAGCCAGAACTCGCTCCTCGTGAATATACGGAAGAGCCAGATGCTACATATACTGAAATGATGGCTATAGCGACTGGGAATAGTCTAATTAAAGATAAAATCGACGTTGATTCGAAGCTAAAAAATTTAGAAAGGCAGTACCGAGGCTATATCGACAACAAACGTTCAATGGTTCATCAAGTTGGGTATAAAAATGAAAGAATCGAAAAGGACCAAGTTTTACTAGATGAAAAAGGGAAGTTTTTATCTAAAGTCATTGGCGATATGAATTTAGTGGTTGACGGTATGCGTATGCCCGACCTGAAAAGCGCTGGGGATCGAGTAAAAGGTATCTTTGACCAACTTCAAGGAGTTAAAGCTCCGCCTCTTACTGTGCCGGTTGGAGAGTACAATGGAATGGAAATTAAGTTCAGGCTTGAAGATTCAGAAGATGGTAAAAAGGTTTATAGACTTAAAATTTATCATGACAGTAAAGAAGGTTTTCAAGTATCAAATCACCCATACGTAGGTCGACAAATTAGCGATATTTCCACACTCCAAGATAAGCTAGAGAAGTTCATTGGTGAAGTGAAGGATCGAATTACTTTCAACGAAAAAAGTATTGAAAGCCTTAAAACTGAGATTGAGAGGCCTTTTGACAAAGAAGAGGAAATGCAAAGTTTGCAAAAAGCTGCTGAAAAGCTAAACGCGGAACTATTAGTTGCTGCAAATGAAGCCTCGCAGACGGAAGAGGTCGTTGATTGGGGAGTTATGCTTAGTGAAATTCAGCGAGATGACGAAGTAGATATTAATGAACCTACACACACTCTAAACTAGAGTAATCCGATTTATTCAATATTCTCGATTGAATAATTGTTACTGAAGAAAGACCATCTTTGAGTTACTTCTCTAAGATGGTCTTTATGTCTAATACGTTCAAAGTTAATCCCAACATTAAGCAGTGCCCTGCGTGTGGTCTTACACTAAAATTTAATAATATAGAGTCGAAAAAGCTTACATCTTGCAGATGCGGCTTTATGGAGGCAGCAGGTTCTCTTCATATCCTAGACCACATTAACGATGTTCTTTCTGAATATGCGGCTTTAAAAAATATCCACTCTGTAAAAGGCCTACTAAATGAAACTTACTCAATTGCTAAGGGAAATGCTTTTAGTGCATACGGGTTTCTGTCTTTACTATTGAAGCGCTCTCAAACCTTCATATTTGGTGACACGCCGGTCAATAAGGTTTTTAACGGCATTGAGATCATGGAAGTAATTAGCACAGATAAGGGCATACTGGGAGAGCGAGTTTCATTAAAAAACACAGGTATGGATTCTAACTCCCAGCTGCATGCACTTTCGATTCAAATAATATTATTAACCTACGTCATAGATGAAACACTCAACGCAAGTTCATTAAACCAAAGCTCTCGAAAAAGTGGTGTCTTATACATAGAGGATGTAGTTGGTGTTGCCGAGTTGGTGAACATCGATACCCTTAGAGAAAAGTTCCGCTTGCCAACAAACGAAAAGGATTTAGTGAAACAAGAATCGGGGCCAGCATTGTGAACGCAGCTCAATTAGCGATCGATATGGCTAGAGGTCAAGAACAACGAGTTGATGCCCGTAATGAAGACAAAGCGGCCACAGTCCAAGCCGGCCAAGCCGATACACTAACCCTTGATTTAAGGCGTTCATTAAATGGTCTTAAAGTAGGACTTTCTCTCGTAACAGCATGTATTTGGAAAGGAGAGGATGCAGAAAAAAATCTTAAGGAACTCATAGATCTAACTCAAAGCCTTTCAAATGAGCTTTTGCCAGATACTAAAAACAACGAAGAAGAAAAGCGTCAAGCAGCAATAATAAGAACTTCAATTCTACGGTGTGTTGAGGAAGTCGCAAAACAAGATAAAGCCGACTCACTATCTAGTGCACAACTGGCGAGCTTATTTGACATTGCTTCAGAGCTGAGCACTTATGAAACCTTACCGCCGCAGAATATAGCTCAATCTTTCGATCTATCATTTCTAGTTGCCATCGGCTTCAACACGAGCTCTTTAACCGAAGACAGCAGTTCTATATCCGAACACTTGGCTGAGGTTAAATTTGGGTTAACCGAAACATTTGCGACCTTAGAAAAATTTAATATCAGCAACAGTGCTCTTTCTCATATTAAGGCAATAGTACTAGACGAAATCATAGCATTACATCGGCAACTTGTTATGGAGGAAGCGGAACGCAGAAGGATAAATAAGCTCGGAAGAATTGAAGGCAAGGAAAATCTCAAAGTTGTAGAGATGAAATTCAAATCCCTTTTGAAATCAATAATAGAAGCAACTATCGCAAACACTAAGGTGTCGTCATGAGCCTCGTATTCCATATTGAACAATTAATATTATCAAAAAATAAAAAAGCCAAACTTTATGACGGCGATTTTCCTTATCAAAACAAACAAACGGGAGAGATCATTCAAGTCCGTCGGAAATTCTACGCCCTGAACCTGGCCCACGCAGAAAAATTATCCCAGCATATAAAGAAATTAGAGCATTACAAACTTGAAAGAGGTAATTGGAAGCACGCTTTTGGAATCTCCCACGACCAGTCTACTGGAAAAGTTCTTCGGTTTGCTCAGAGAATTTCAGGAACTAGGAATTTGAAAACAAATTTTAACAAAGGGCTTAATGCTGGTGGGATACCCCTTTTTGCATTTACTAGACATAGTTATGCGATGGTATTAAGTACGATTAAGGGCAATAAATCTGACATTTCACCAGACCAACTCACTGTTGAAGAAAAGGATTTTCTGAAGAAAAAGATGCTCGCTATATTTGGTCTAGCACTATGCCTCTTTTCAATGACAGTGGTTTTCGGCGTGAGCTTAATAATCAACAACAACACCTTTAGCTTGTCTGGGTACGGAGTGTTAACCACTCTGGCATTATCACTTTTGTTCATTGTAAGTAGCTTTGAGACTTATAAGGAGTACGACAATGTCGGGAAATAACGAAGATAAGGGAAATACACCATTAATCATCATGGGCTGTATTCTAGGTTTTCTCTCCCTTTGCTGGTACCTTTTTAGCGTCAATATCAATACAGCTATTACTTCTGTGGCTAAGATAAATCTTGAAATCGTTGCCGCTCTTACTGAAATGGGTGAGCTTGGGGAGCTCTTAGCAAACATTTTCGCTCCTGGAATATCAAGTGAAATTATTAGCACTTTGAAAGATAAGTTTTACTCTACTAACCCTAGGTTTATGAGTGGAAAAGAAACTATCCTATACTTGGAGTTTTTAGGACAAAACTTCCGTCCATTTTTAATTTTATTCATTACTGTCAGCTTTATTAAGGTCTATAAAGACCAAAGGCATAGAAGCTTAAAAAAGAAATATAACCTTGACGATATATTGAAAGTGGGCTCGCAATACAACCCCCATCTTAACCCTGTCATCTGTCAAGATCTGGTCAAATGCGACCCTGATATCGGCCCTTTAGCAAGGGACAAGTCACCTCTTATACTCGCTATTGAAAACAACTTGATAACCGTCTTTGATATTGACCATGTTGGGAATAACACCAATAGAATACTAACTCCGGTATTTGGTAAAAAAAACATTCAAAAAGGTGAGTCCATCGTCATCAAAAATTCATACACAGACACTCTCGAAGGCCTTCCTATATTGCATGGTAGGTGCTTGTTAAATAGGAAAATGGCGAAAGGATTTTTTACTAAACAACTTGGCCCTCGATATTCAGGTTGGAAAAGCATGCCTCTAGAAAGGAGAGCATTTTTAGCGATAGCAACTCTTTTCATGAAAGGAGTTGATTCAGGTGGTGTTGCCGAAAGCATTAAATTACAGCGCCAGATAAACGAAGATTTCAGTTTAAAGAAGGTAAAAAATCTCAACTATCTCGACGAGAGTAAAATCGATGAAATATTGTCTGAGAATGAAGATTTGAAGCCATTTCAGGCGCTGGTTAATAGCCACTCATTTGAACTGACTTTGATTACTGGATTTATGGAAGCAGCTCGAAAGAAAGGAAAACTCTATACGAGCCATATGTACTGGATAAAACACACTGACAGGTCACTTTGGTTCACTCTCGAGAACTGTGGAAGCCAAATGCCTTATTGTGAGGCGGCAGCAGTCAGGGCTCATTACCTTCGAGAAGAAAATGTTCAAATGGGACTCGATCACCCAGAAATAGAAAGCGCTATCGATGGACTAGAAAAATTTCTTGGTGAAACGGAAGGCTGGTTAGCAAAGGTTGTGAAAGAAGATGTTTGATAATAGAGCCCCTAAGAACAATAGAAACCTAGAAGCTCGTAGAAGATACGTTGATACTCGTAGTGAACTCAAAAAACTACTTGATAGCTTAAGATTACGAGAGTACCTAGCCTTTGGTTACATTTGTATCGTAACTCTGGTGTGCCTAATCCCTGCCATTTGGTTAGTATGTCTAATTGTTTTCCTGATTTTACATGTCAACTCCAAACTCGATAAAAAGAAAATTGGCGTCCTGCCTCTTAAACTTCCTTTCTGGATGAACAAGACTGATTATCATGAGCCTGCGGTTGCTGACAGATTCAAGTTTGAGAAAGCAAGTGGAACTATCCATATGGGTAATGAGCTGTCTACGCAATTAGAATTGTGGATTGTCCCTAAAGATCTATTAACGCATCTCTTATTTATATCTACCACTGGTGGTGGTAAAACAGAATTCCTTTGGTCTCTAGCTGCAACTAGTAGCTTCATGACAGGCGGCGCCCTAATATATGTCGATGCAAAAGCTGCTCCAGACGGGCTTGAAAAACTGTATTTCTTAGGCCGCAAAACCGGGCGAGAAGACAGCATCCGTATAATGAACTATCGGACTGGAAATAAAGAGGTTAAACATTCTCACTGGAAGAAAGTAAGTAACACCTGCGGCATGTTCGCGGTAGGTACAGCATCAGTTGTTCAACAATTTTTGGAAGATATGATGCCTCCTGGCGAGGGTGAAAACCAAGTTTTCAGAGATAAGGCTGTTGGAGGATTAAAGGCATTTTTGCCATGTGTAGTAGAATTACGTGACCAAAAGTTAGTAAATATCACCCCGAGTTTAATTGGCCAATGGTTTACGATTCCAGTCTTATGCAAATTAGCTTGGCCAGAACACAATGACCACCTAATACCTCTAGAGAATGAAACAACTGGTGAAACTATTGAAATACCTCACAAGGTGTCAAAGCAAAGGCAGCGTGCCCTTAGACGTTACTTAGAAAACCTCCCTTCGTTTGATGCAGACAATCCAGATAAGTTAAGGAACGGGATTAAGCAAGCATCTGAAGTTCACAGACAGTTTGGTTTCGGCCTAGGTTACATTTCAAAACCCCTTGTTGAACTTGGGAGTGCGTACAGCCACATATTTGAGTGTGAGCAAGGCGAAATCGATTTTCGAGATATTATTCTCAACAACCGCCTTTTAGGTGTTTTCGTACCAGCTACAGAGCAATCAAAGGATCAAAGGCAAGTACAAGGAAAAATTGCACTATCGGGAATACGGGTAGCTATATCAACAGGACTAGGTGAAGACTCAGAAGGTGATTTAGATGACATTATTAACAACCTTCCTATAGACAAGAAAAACCCTAGTCTAATTATCATCGATGAATATGCTGAGGTAGCAATCGAAGGTTTTGCTGTTGCCGCAACTCAAGGTCGCGGGCTTGGAATTGGTGTATGTTTTAGTGGACAAGATTTGGCAGGCTTCATCAAGGCATCAAAAGAGGAAGCAACACAGATTTTTGGTAATACACGTCTTAAGATTCTAGGCCCACAAGAAGATGTTAAAGAGACTTGGGATTGGTTTAAAAGCTTAGGCGGAACGATGAATGTGGCAGAAAGTAATGGCTGGAATGAAGGTGATTTCAGCGCTTACAAAAGCAACCTATCGGCTCAGATAAAGGAAATAGACAGACTAAATTGGTTAGATGTAAAAGAACAAATTGAGGGTGAGGGCTATATATTTCAGTCTTCAAATCTAGTGAGGGCCCAGCTTTTCAATATAAGGCTTAACACCAAAGAGCTTGGAAATTTTCGTATCACTAGACTTCTTGAGGTTTTGCCTCCAAGCGAAAAAGAGAAAAATGAGCTATTGAAAAAGGTAGAATTATCTAAGGCAATTGAATATTCCCTTGAAAGAAATATTCTTCCTTCAAATAGTTCTTTAATAGATTTAAAGGGTTCTGAGCCTAACCTGTCAACGGATTGGATTTATAAACTTCTGGAAGCACAAACAGTTAAAGAAAAGGAGGTCGATGCTTTAAACAAGGAGATTCAAGCATTAGAAAAGCCAATTGAAAAAGTGGAAACGCCTGCTAGTAAGACTCACCAACAAGAGAGCGCCTTTGTAAAAACCACAAAAAATAAGGAAGTAATTTTACCAGACAATTCTTCGTTCATTTACGACTTCGATATCGATATCGATAATGACACCCTAGGCTCCCTAGAAAAGAGCCTCAGCCATATTTCACAAAAGCTAGGGGTATCTACAGACGATGCAGACAAACTCTCCTCTGAGACTGTTGAGAGCCTTAGTTCAGAGCTTAAATATACAAAGACTGAGATTGAAAGCAGAGAAGATGATTTAGAGCTTCTTACAGCTGAATTCTCAAAACTATTGAAAGCTGATAAATAATCACACCTAAAACAACCTACGTAGAAACTTATTCGGCTCATCCGCACCTAATAATTTGGGTGCGGCAGCCTTAGCAAATGAAATTGATAATCAGTGCTCCCTATGATTCAGTATCGAAAATGATAGCTCTTTGAACTATCACCACCTTCACCTAGAATTTATTAAATCATGAAGCTTTTACCGTGCTCCTGGTGAACCATTAATTAAATTCATATTTGAGATATACTAGTTGTAAATAAGCGAAAGGGACGTTCATATGACAACTAAGGCTTCAGACAATTCAGGGAATCGGATCACAATTCAATCTTCCATAGAAGACATTTTGGGGTATGAATTGGCTTTACATATTTTCCGTATGTTAAAAATTGAAGAATCTGCTCAGGAAGCGTCCATCAATAACATCGCAGAACTTCATGAATTGCTGAGTGATCGCGCCGAAAACCTTAGTTATGTTCAATCTCAAGCTGAATTTCAGGGATTGGATAAAGAAATACAAGATGAGTCAGCTATTGCATATGCAAAGTCCCTTGCATCTTTTGATATCCCACCATTTGCTTATACAACTTTAGAAGATTTAACGAGTTCCTTTAGAAGTAAAAGAGATTCATACCGCTCTCTATTAATTGATTATCTAGAAGTATTAAAGGTGGCGTCATTTCCAATACTTAACATTACACAGTCAAAACTGATAGGGCTGAATCAGGAACAAATCAATCCGATTTATAGGGCGTCTCGTGAATACTTAAAAAACAACTTCAAAGGTAGAGTTGAAATAAGCTTTCCTAGGAAACTTGAGCTGGAAAAAGAACAAGATGTTTGCCTAAAGATTATTGGGTATATGGAAGAGGCAGACTTACCTTACTTGATAAACAAGAAAGATAGAGAGTTTTACCTCCCTCAATTACTGAAAAAATGTGCCGCGAAGTTAATTGCAAATGAAAACTTGTGCTCAATTCAACCACATAATACTGTCAAAGGAACTGTAGAGGAAAAACGTGGAGGAAGTTTTTCCTATGAAGCAGAGTGGAGTATAACGGCTTTAAAAGAAGCTCCACAAACAATAAAAGCACATATTTCTATCCTATCAGCCCCATCTACTGCAGACTTAAATAAATTAATGGAATCGGAAGGGTTTAATTGCAAATCGGCTATGGGGCTGCGTATTTCGGTGAATCCGATCGGTCGTTTCGGTTTTATCCGATCGCTTTTTCTTCTTCTTTTTCGTCCCTGCCAGTTTTACCGTAAGTGATCGGAT
>NZ_JAKREZ010000015.1:0-88825 GCF_022348345.1 Alteromonas sp. CNT1-28
AGGTAGTAGAGACTTACTTCAGGAGGCTTGCTGTTTTGCTTTTCCCCCGAAGCGGATGCGCATTTTAGGGAAATGAGCGCTCACGTCAACACTTATTTTGAAAAAGTTGAAAAAACTGAACTAACCGTCTATTTTTCGCTCAAATGTGATAATTAGTAGACAATATGGACTAATTACTAATAGGATAGGAATTCAGATCCTATAAAGTAGTAGTTCTTAAAGTAGTATTTGATCCTGCCGTTATTATATTAATGCTTAATATTAGCGATAGATATTAAGGCTTGCGTAAAGGAATACGTATAAGAATGTATATAAGCGTAAATGACCTATGCTTTGTGTTCTTTATAAATGTATTAATACTGGTGGTGTCAGAAATTGACTACGCAATAATTATAAAGGTGGGTTTATGTTACGAACTCTTACACTGCTGTCTGCGGCAATACTAGCAACTCATGTTAGTCATACAGCAATGGCACAAGAAGTATCCTCAAATGATGTTGTTCAGCCACCCGCGTCAGCGAATGTAGAAAGCGCTGATCAGTCAAATCATTTTCAAACCGCCTTCTTAAGACGTCAAGTAAACCAAACTATGTCGGTTGGCCGAGCAATCAGTTCAATCGCTGGTCATTATCCGCAAGAGATTGTGTCTATTGTGGATATTGCTTTAGATACCTATCCAGACAAATACAGAGAGATCATTTTTGCTGCTATCTCTGCACAACCTGCGTCTACTGAAGAGATTGTACAGCTGGCTATTGAGAAAGAAGTAAGTAGCTGCCCTAACATTGTTCAGTTAGCGATAAAAGCAGAGCCGACTTATGTCGACTTTGTTGTGCAGGCTGCTGCGGTTTCAACACCTGAAGAGCTAGATGAGATTGTACGCGTTGCCGTGCTTACTCAACCTGACGCAGCAGACAGTATTGTTCAGACATTGTCGCAAGAACATCCAAATAAGATTGTCGATATCATGACAAGCGCATTGAATGCTGTTCCTTTTGTTGGTGAGTATGTAGTGGATGCGCTTCTGGCCGTGTTTCCTAGCGAAGCAGAAACGGTAGTTGAAACGGCAGTGAGAGAGTCTGCGCGGCAGCGTGAACAAGTAATGCGTATTTTAAATACTGCGCAACACGCGGGTGTATCTCAGGATAAGTTAAAAGAATACGCTATGTCTGCCGGACTAAGCGAAGACGACTTTAATAGTGCACTGGGCAATTAACCGCCTACTAATTGATTTTTAAAAAAACGGCGTATTGACTTACTCAATACGCCGTTTTTGTTTATAGCTGTACTAGTATCTTCAACCCATACCTGCTTTTTAACAACAAGCAGCAAGCGATAGCAACCAAGCCTACTCCACAATTAAACTCGATGTTTTCAAAAAAGCTCAGTTGTTAAGGGAGTGCAACATAGCGGCTTCTTTATAAAGGGTTAGTTCTGCCTTTAGTAAGTCCACTTTCGCTTTTATCTCTTTTATTCGGGCCTTAATTTCATTTTGTGCGCGCGCATTTAACACGAACATATCACTGTCACCTGCATCGAAACGTGTTTTTTCTACTTTAGAAAGGGTTTTCGCTAGCGCCGCATTTTCACTTTGAAGAGCAACAATGTCTTTCGCCTGCCCCCAATAAACTAGCGCTTGTTCAAAACGCTGAGTTATCGCTTGCTCAGTAGAGGTTAGCTTGTGCTCTAGCTCTCTTTGCTTTGACTGTAATTGGGCTTGTTCAGCTTTCGCCTTCCTGTTTCCTAAAGGGTAGGAAAACGACAGACCTACTTTTGTTTCGGTACCGTCTAAATTTGACGGACCAGAACCGATATCTCTTGCAACCGATGCTTTTAAATCTAACTTCGGCAATAACGCGTTACTAGCCAGCGCAGCCTTGTTATTTACCACCTGCTGTTCTAATTTCATCACATCAAGTTCAGGGTGATTACGAAGGGCATTGCGAAGAGTCATAAGCTGACCGTTACCAACCCAGAAAGGCCAGTTGATATCTTTAGGCGGATTCGCTTCATCTACTATCAACATATCTCCCTTAGGTGAACGCCAATAAAAAGAAAGCATTTGAGCATGTGCGTCTCGCTTTTGCTTAAGCTCGGCAAGCAAAAGGCGCTGTTGCAAAATGTTGGCTTTAAATTCTGTCAGCACAACATTGGCTAAATCTCCTTTCTCTACGCGGGTCACCAACGCTCTTTCACGTTGTGTTGCGGTGTTAAGCAACTCTGTAACGGCATTAACCTGCAATGCGCTTTCGTACCACGCAACATATTCACTAACCCCTTTGTAAACAAAGTCATTAATTAAACTTGTCGCTAACGCTTGCCATTGTGAAGTCGCTAGCCCTGCATTGGCTAACTCCGTTCTACGCTTATCCAGTTCTCTGTTTTTAAGTAGGGAGATGGCAATGCCCACACTAGCCTCGCCGCCAGACAAGGTTTCGTAATCGGCTTCGTACACTGGAAAATCACCGTCTGATATACGATACTCGGTATAAACTGAGCCATTAAAGTCTTCGAACGGATTAGAAAAGCGCTGCGTTAAATTAGTACCATCGTAATATCCGCTAACGCGGCTACTGGTTTTCTGCTCTATAAAAGGATCAAAACTGCTTCTTGCTATTTCTAACTCGGCTGCAGCTTGATAGTTTCCTTCATTTATCGCCCTAACGTAGGGATGATAGTTCACCATACTCTGGATAAGTGCATCGATTGATGGTGCTTGCCTAGTATTTTTGTTTTGCGCTACTGCATCAGAAACATGAGTGCTAATAACCGCAACAGTTGCAAGCACTGCTAATGTAAATCTTCGAATTACCATATTGATGCCCCAGCCCCCTTGGCTCCACCGGTAGTAGGCTCTTGCGTTGGCAATGGCGGGAAGTTGTTCAACTGTCGCCACATCTCGTAACCTAGACGCACCTCTTCTAATAGCACCCACGCTTTAACCCGGCTTCCCAAACGCGCAGAGCTTTCAGCTGGCCATGGAATATCAGACTCGTCAGGTCTAATCCACACGTTAAAATCGCCAGTAGCATTAGCAACAGGCTCTACATACACAACTTCACCACCAAAGGTACCTATTGCACTACCCGGCCATCCACTAAACTGAAAAACGGGCCAGCCATCAAATTGCAAACGCGCCTTTGCACCAGGCTTAACCAGCGGTGCGTCTAACCCTCTCACGGTAACGCGAACGCTGCGTTTTGCATCTGCTGGAATAAACTGCCCAAGAATATCGCCCGACTTTACGAACGTAGACACACCGCCTGATAGCAACCGAACAACCGTACCGTCAACGGGTGCATATTTAGTTTGCGTCGATTGGCGAGATAAAATCATGCTTACTTCATTAATTTCCGAAACAGAGGCGGCAGCTTTTGCTCGCAGTTCCTGCACTTTTATCTCGGCCTGTTCTACTTCTTTGCGTGAAACCAGCCCTTGCTCTTGCAGAGACTGTTGACGCGCCAGGTTGTTCTCAGCATTTCTTACTGCTGTTTCATTAGCTTGATTCTTTAAGTTCGCTGCTGAAAGCTGAGATCGCAGCTTCTCAAGTCGCTGCGCATCAATATCGATTAACGTAACGATTGGCTCGCCGGCTTTTATTTGTTGGCCTTCCCTTACGTGCCACTGCTTTACTTGTCCATCAACTAACGCATTTATTGGTTGAGTTCTGTCTTTAGGATCGAGCGAGTCGACCATACCGGTGCCATAAGCCGTTTGGATCCATGGTGTGAAATACAAAATTAATCCAGCTGCCAACACCAAGAAGATGATAACTCCGGTAATTACACGATGAAGCTTTGGCACTTTCAATGAAGGCAATGAAGTGATGTTATCTAAAAAGCGACGTTCTGCGTGATTCACTTACTCACCCTCCTTATTGTTCTTTAAAGCCGTGCTGCTCTCACTTGCGTTAGCAGCACTAATCGGTGACTCACCATTTGAATACTCATTTAACATTGCCGTTGCGTTATCGTGCAGATGCAACACACCTTCGAAACAATCTGGCAGTGGCATATTGGTAAAATACATGACGGTAAAATCATATTTACTTAAGCGTCGCAGAAGTCGCGCCCTCAACTCTACCGGTATTGCGTCGAAGTGCTGATTCAAAATGAGCAGCTTAGGTTTACCAATAATTGCGGCGGCAAGTTTAAGCAACAAAAACTCCAATGGCTGCAGCGGTGCCCCTAATACGGATACTTTAGTCTGCAAACCCTCTGGTAAGCTATCTATCACTTTGGTCATTTCTACTTCCTCAAGCGCAGCGCGAATATCCGCGATGGTTGCCTGAGGATGTGCCAACTTTAAGTAGCGCTCTACAGAAACTTCGATAATTAAAGAACGATCTAGAATGGTAACGGCCTGCCGTAACTCATGGGTGTCGTAATCGTTTAGACTAAGTTCTCCTAACAAGATGTCGCCCGATTTAACGCGGTCATATTGCTTCAGCAATCCTAGCAGCTGCTTCTGCACCCAACTTTTATCAGTAGTAACAAAATACTTAGTGCCAGGTTCGAAGATAACATTGAGGTGGCACGCATCATTACCATGTTTAAGTTCAACATCGTTAAACACCAATTTAGAAGAAGCTGGTATATGTTCCGACGTATTGAGCTCTTCCTGCGGCATGTCAAGAGCGCCACCCAGCTTCTCGGCAGCGCCATATAACTCATAGTAAAGTTTTAAATATTGGGTAAAGCGAGACAGCCCAAAGAAAACAGCAGACATCACAAGCTCAGCAGCCACTAGCTGACCGATAGAAAGCTCGCCTTGTACAACCAGAACACCACCGATACCAAGTAGCGAAGCACTCGCCACGGCATACATCAATAGAAACATAACCACCTGCGAAAAGGTGTAGTGAAAGTGGCTTTTGTGCTTTTTCACATAGTTACTGATATAACCTTCGGTGCTGCGCCCTGCGTATTCAACATGATCAGCTGACTTAAAGAATTCGTGAGCAATTGCAATATCGTGTAGCCACTTTGCAGAATCGTATTTCGCGTTAGACAATTCAATAGCCGTGCGCTTAGCACCACGCCCCCAAATTTTCCAAACCGCATACATGGTAAGTAAAAGCACCACATTAAACGCGAAAAGCGCTGGGTGGTAGAATGATACTAGAGTGAAACCTACCAACATCTGTAGTACTAGCGCGAAACCATCAATCATTAAAGACGGCATATTCTTTTGAAAAGTCATTATGTCGAAGTAGCGCTGTGTAATGCTAACGTTTTGTCGACCTTCAAAAAAACTGTGGGGCGCGAGAATAGTTTTTAGCCCTAAGTCTGCGGTGAGGCGGGCGTAAACTTTACGCTCGTAGAACTCCATCACTCGCATACGAAGCGCGCTAAATACGCCAGATATAAATAAAGTAAGAAATAGAATGACGGCCAATATGATAACTGCCCGAGTTGAACCGATATTGGCGATACTGTTAATCAGCGTTTGAACCGCTACAGGTACGGCAAGGGTCATTAAACTAATTGCTACACCGTATGCGATAGCAACCCAAAAAAAGCCAGCTTCTGGTTTCAATAGCGAAAATAAGGTCTTTCGCGTTTTACGTAAATCAATTGGTTTAGCCATAGTTATGTCTTCAATATACCGCTAGCTTAAAAATCAGTGACGCGCTGCTTCTAATCGTACAAAAACAACGCTAGATAGTGTATTGCAATAGTTAGTTAGAATAAATCTGTTATATTCTTAATAGTTCATCGAAAAAAATGGGGTCAGAGTACATTTCTTGCCCCTAATACCTTAATAGTCGAGTAGCTTGTTAAAGTATGCATCACCTAAACTACCATCATTTATATTATTTCTATCTTGTTGCCCGTGAGGGTAGCATTGCGAAAGCCGCTAAATTACTCCACGTTACCCCGCAAACCGTAAGCGGGCAACTAAGCACCTTCGAAAATCAGCTAGGTTATTCTCTCTTTGATAGAATAAATAAGCGCCTATACCTGAACGCGCGAGGTAAAGTAAGTTATCAGTATGCCAGCGAAATATTTCATAAAGGTAATCAACTAGCTGAAATACTTAACAATAGCGATGAAGTGAATACGAAAGAATTTGTGATAGGTATTACTAATGGTATTCCGAAAGTGCTTTTTTACGACTTTGTGCATGCCACCATGCGTAGGTTTTCACAGGTTAAATACGTGATAAAAGAGGATAGCTTCGACGGTTTGTTGAAAGAGCTCGCCATTAACGCCATCGATTTCATTCTAGCAGACAGAGGCATAGCCCCTGGTACACAAATAAGCGCCAATAGTTTTTTCTTAGGCGAAAGTTCGTTGAGCTTCTTTGCTAAAGCACCGCTTACTGAAGAACAGACTTTTCCAGAATGTTTAAATCAAATGCCATTGCTAATTCAGGGTAATACTTCAGGAATACGGCAAGCACTTACAAGTTGGCTTGAGACAGAACAGCTGTACCCCAAAGTTGTAGCCGAATTTGACGATACTGCTTTGCTTAAACTTTTTGGCAGCGAAGACTTCGGTGCTTTCTGCGCACCATCGGCAATTTCAAAGCACGTAGAAGAGCAATATGGCGTGCACTGTATTGGTAACGCAAGTACACTAAATGAGAGATACTATGCCATTACTGGCAAAAGCCGTGCTGACTACACTATTAGTGAGGCAATCGTAGAAGCCGCTCGCGGAATTCTAGCGTAGTGCACTTAATGGTGGGGTCAGAGTACATTTTCTGCCCCCACTTAATTTAAGCTGCAACACCACCATCTATATCTTGAGCATAAAAACTCAGTGTTAGAATTTTTTCTAACACAAAACGTAGTGCGTCATTAATAGGCATAAGTCTTTCCCCCAATTCATAATCTAATTGAGCAAGTTTTTGTCTGCCTTCTGCGATCATTGGCGGCTTTGTCGATGTAAATCGAACCTCACTATTTGCGGCAATATCATCCATTGATGGCTTTTCAAAGATATCTAAATGCTGTGGCTGTATAGCAATCAGCGCGGCCGCATACTTCTCTGGTACAGCTTGCTTAATTGGTTTACACACCGAAAGTGTGGCTTCGCCAGATTTGGTTTTATAACCTGCTGCACCGAACATACGGCAAATGCCAGGTCGGTATTCGTAAATTCCGCAGTAGCCTTCTTTACCGTCCAAACTTAAGCGTTGATATTGTTTACACGCGAAGCCGCTGTAGTTGTCTAGCTCGTCAAACTCCTGTTCAGCCCGTCCTGTATCAAACAGATGAAGTGCTAAAGGCAGCATCTCCAATGGCGACACTTCAATGTCGGGGTTATTGCAACATGCACCACATTTCTCAACACAGTTTAGTGACTGGCTAGATTGATATGCACTGAATTCTTGGGAAAGAGATTGGTAAACATCCATCACTTGGCTGGACAGCTCACGCAGCCTATTCATAACGACTCCGCTAGTAAAAGCAAACTAAAACAAATACATGTTCATGCTGGTGTAATGTAATAGGTAGCATGAACTCAACATTCTGATTATTGATTTTGGCAACCAAATTGACAGATCGTACTGGAGGAAGAAATGTACTCTGACCCCAATATTTTAAAGCATGCTTCTTCCCCGCCGGGTGTGCGTAAGCTTGAGGCTTAATGGCAGGGGTTGAATTGGTGCGGATTCTATTTTGGATTTTGGGATTTGGGAAGTTTTTTGTGAATGATCTTTAATGCTCAAGGGAACCGTAGCATTGACACGGTAGGTATTTGCTTTGGCTGCTTGTCAGATTTTGGAGCTACAAGCGTTAGATTTGAGCTGAGTAGAAGACGCGATTGCAACTGTTGATTTTTCAAACTATTATTATAGCTAAGTTTAGCTAAGTCCATAAGGAATTTTAAATGCAAGCCAATATGCATGAAGCAAAAAGTAAGTTATCCCAACTTGTCGAACGGGCAGAGGCCGGTGAAGAAGTAGTTATTGCCAAGTCGGGAAAACCAGCAGTGAAGCTAGTGCCGTATAAAACAGCAAAAAAACGAACTTTTGGGCAATTCAAAGGCCAAGTTCATGCTACTGAAGACTTCGACTCAAAAGAGGTTAACGAAGATATAGCAAATATGTTCGGTTTGTAATGAAAAGAATCTTACTAGATACCCACGTTTTAGTTTGGTGGATGAGTGGAGATGAGCAATTAGGTCATAACGCTCAAAAGCATATCTCTAATACTGAAAACGACATTTATATCAGCGCCGCGTCTGTTTGGGAAATGTCGATAAAGCAGCAATTGGGAAAACTTACGGCACCAGATGATATTGAGTCGGTTATCGAAGAGTTAGGTTTTAGTGCCTTACCTATCAATTTATTTCACGGCCAGCAAGCGGGGAGGTTGCCAATGCACCACCGCGATCCATTTGACAGAATGCTGATTGCTCAAGCTCAAGCTGAAGGATTGCAAATACTAACGAAAGACGAACACTTTCCCGCTTACGGGGTTAGATTGATTGACGCTTTAAAGTGATAGTTGTGTCGGTGTTTCCGGTAACTGAAAAGCGTTGGCGCTAGCTTTAATGCACTAGCGCCATTACTTCACTGAACTATCGAGCTATCAGCTCCGAAGAAAACGACAGAGCAATGTCAGATGGGCTTTCAGGCGCGCTTAAACTACCTACGTCTGTATTTTCCCAAAATTCAGGATATTGTTCTTCTAGGTTTATTGTAAATGTAAAACTTAAACGAGGAAGAATGTTAAACACAAGATTATCGCTATCATCTGTGTAATCTACTTTGTTGGACTGCATTTCAAGTATTGTAACAACACCTTCTCGCTTTGAGCCCAGTAGTTTCCAAGTGTATTCTCTGTTGAAAGTAAACGCGCTATTTTCGCGTAACCCAATGATGTTGACCTCATTGCCGTCTGCGGTCCATTGGAAGTTATAAAGTTCACGATCTCCTACAAAGTAAGACTCTTCACTAGGTGAATAGACTCTTCCTGCTGTACCGTCAGATTCAAAGTAATAAGCAAATAAGTCGTCAGGTAACGGTACACCATCTACGAAACGTGCTTCATTGTAAGAAGACATCCAAACATTAGGTAATGAGCTCTCTATGCTGAAGTCTTCGGCCAACTCATAGTCCATGGCGTGCATATCGCCAGTGTATTTAATCGCTACGCCATCATTGTCAAATTCATAAAGCGCCAGCACGAAATTATTCTGCGCTTTAAAAGGCGTAACTGTGAAAGACATATCTTCCAATTCAATGTCTATAACACCATCATTTAGCTGCCATGTTCCTTGCACATCAAAAACAAGAGACGTAAAGGTATTATCATCTTTAAATGTGAACTGGTCGTTTAAAATACCAACTTCAGTACGCTCATCTTCATTTAAGTAGTCTTTGTCATACGTATAACTTCCCTGATAAGCAAATACCCAAGGTGATGCAAGCAGGTCTTCCTCGGTTACGGCAAACGTAGATGCTGTGGTGTCGGTGTACTTTACGTCGCTGGTAGTTTCGTAGGTGGTAGTAAAAGTTGGTTTATCTTGTATGTTATCCATCGGTGTGATGGAAAGCTCAATGGTAGTTGTTAACACAGCAAGTGCATGACCGCCGGATTGTGTTAGCAATTCCATACGTTCGTTTATTGTCGTTCTTTCGGTTTCCCAATATATGATGTCATATTCACGGGCATAACTACCAATTTCATTGACTACGCCTTGCTCATACCGACTATAGATTTCTTCATCAAGAAATACCAAGTTTGCGTTTCGCGTGTAGTCAAGCTCGTCAATAACTAGATTTCCGTCTACAACACTCCAGTTAAATTCATCTGAATAAATATTAAATGCAATTTCCGCAGACGTTTTTTCTCCGCTACCGTCCGCGTTGAACGTATACGCTGTCATGCCCTTGCCAGCTTGCTGTTCTGAATGGTAGTAAGTCGCAAAAACCGCACCCGCAATGTCGGTATCTACGTAATTTTGCTGTAACGATTCATCTTCGAGAGTTTCTGCTCGGGCAGCATTAATTGCTTCTACATAAGCCTCGTCATAAGTTCCGTCTTCGTTTAACAGTCCCATGCTATCAACATACTTTCGGATGGTGCTTAGCGCATCGACTAGGCTTCCAGTAAAAAACGACAAGGTGCTCATACCTTCAGGAACCGAGAACTCGCTATTATCAGCAAGAACTTTTATGAAGCTGGCCAATCCTAAAACCTTTTCGAAGTCCACTTCACTTGCAAACGTATCGAAGCTTCCCTCGCCGCCGTTCTCTTTATACTCCGAATAGAGTACATCCATAGCCGTACTTAAATGAGTTATTTTGCCTGCAGGAAATAGATCGCTGTTAAGTTCATCAGTATTATTTTCGATGCTAATGTTACGCATCGTAGTGAAGTCACCGACTCGTGATGATAGCGTTACATGGGCTTGTTCTTCCGTGCCCACTGCATTAAGAATTAAATCGCCGGGCGCAGCACTTACAGTAATAGGAAGCGTGAATCGACCATCCGCGCCGGCCTGCACGGAAGCAATTACATTTCCACCTGCATCGAGCGCGCTCACCTCTGCATTCGCTAAAGGCGCATCGGTTGCAATACTCGAAATAGAGACAGACTGTTGATTCGTGATTGTAATCGTTGAACTTACTGTGTTTTCACCGTCAGTTACATCGTATGAAAAACTGACTTCGCCCATCGCCAACGCTGTAGGTGTGTACACTATCTCATTATTGATGATAGCTGCTTCACCAACATCTGGCGCTCCGACTGCTGATATCGTTAAAGCATCACCGTCAGGATCGGTATCATTCGCAAGTACATCAATAGATACTGCGTCACCATTGAGTGTAACCGCGGAGTCAGCGACCAGCACTGGTAGTTGGTTGTTGTCGTCGGAACCGCCACAGGCAGCAAGAAGAGTTGAACTAACGGCAATAGCAATAATGCTTTTGTTCATTTTGAACGTCCTTGTATTTAGAGTTATTTACTATGAGGCTTCGAATTTATCTGGCTGAATATAACCTATTGTTAAGCAATAATTAAGATAACTACTAGAAAATTAAATGCTCTTTTTTTGGCTAACGATTAAAGCCACGTCGAAATATTTTTATCTCGCCCATAACTCAGTATACTGGATGCATAAAATGTATTTGAAAACTAGGGAATTCAAATGAAGCCAGTCATTCTTGCAGGTGGTACCGGAAGCCGCTTATGGCCAAAGTCTCGCGCCGCTTTACCAAAACAGTTCCTGTCTCTTACTTCTGACAAAACGATGATTCAAGACACTGTACTAAGACTCAATGGCATAGAGTCTTTGCCACCTTCTATTATCTGTAACGAAGAACATCGATTTCTTGTTGCCGAGCAAATGCGACAGATAGGTGTCGATAACAGCGACATTCTTTTAGAGCCAGTTGGTCGAAATACGGCTCCTGCTATTGCACTTGCTGCATTTCAAGCTAGCGAAAACGGGGAAGATCCTGTTCTTTTGGTATTAGCCGCCGATCACTTAATAAAAGATAGCGATACGTTTCGTACCAAAATTAAAGAAGCCCAGGCTCTAGCTGAACAAGGTAAGTTAGTTACTTTCGGTATTGTCCCCACTCAGCCTCATACTGGTTACGGCTATATAAAAGCCGGAAACAAGCTGAATATTGGCTTCGATGTAAGTGAATTTGTTGAAAAGCCAGATATGCCTACCGCAACACAATACGTAAGTTCAGGTGAGTATTTTTGGAATAGCGGCATGTTTATGTTTAAAGCCAGTGCATTTTTAAAGGCGCTGGAAGTGCACGCACCTGACATATATTCGGTATGTAAAAAGGCGATTGAAAAAACCGAAAAAGATCTCGACTTTGTTCGTGTAGACAAAGACATTTTTGCTTCATGCCCAAGTGATTCTATCGATTATGCAGTGATGGAAAAAACTTCCGAAGCTGCGATGGTAACACTAGATGCAGGTTGGTCTGATGTAGGCAGTTGGTCGTCTCTCTGGGAGACGGGAGAGAAGGACGCGAATGGCAATGTAACTACTGGCGACACCTTATTAGAAGGCACCACCAACAGCTATGTGAACGCCGAGCACAGCTTGGTTGCAGTTATTGGTCTGGAAGACGTGGTTGTAGTTGAAACCAAAGATGCTGTTATGGTGGCGAATAAGAAAAACGCAGAACACATCAAAACCGTTGTGAACCGTTTGAAAGCTGAAAAGCGCCCTGAATTTGAGTTTCACCGCGAAGTTTACAGACCTTGGGGAAGTTACGATTCAATAGACAATGGTGGACGCTTTAAAGTTAAGCGTATTACCGTGAAGCCAGGTGAAAAACTATCAGTTCAAATGCATCATCATAGAGCTGAACACTGGGTTGTAGTATCAGGTACAGCTAATGTGACAATAGGCGATGAAACGCAAATGCTAACGGAGAATGAGTCTGTTTATATTCCTATTGGGGCGGTTCATGCATTAGAAAACCCAGGAAAGATTCCACTAGAACTAATTGAAGTACAATCTGGAGCTTACCTAGGGGAAGACGATATCGTTCGTTTCTCAGATAGATATGGGCGTTCTGATAAATAAACGCAGTGTAAGGCAGTTTGTCTAACTAAGAAAAGCCAGGTTATGAACCTGGCTTTTTTAATTTACACGGAAAAATGTACTCTGACCCCAAACTTGGGTTAATCAGCGTTGAACAAGTCGCGGCTGTATACTTTATCTAGTACATCTTCGATATCGCCCGTAACTCGGTTTGCTACGATTACGTCAGAGATTTTCTTAAATTCGTCTAAGTCATTTACCACACGAGAACGGAAGAACTCCTCTTCCTTAAGTACTGGTTCGTAAACTACAACTTCAATACCTTTAGCCTTAATACGTTTCATGATGCCTTGAATAGCACTTGCTCGGAAGTTATCAGAACCAGACTTCATGATAAGGCGATAGATACCCACAATTTTGGGGCCACGGCTTACAATTGAATCGGCGATAAAATCTTTACGCGTACGGTTAGCATCTACAATTGCTTGGATCATGTTGTTAGGAACATCGCTGTAGTTAGCTAGAAGCTGCTTCGTATCCTTAGGTAAACAGTAACCGCCGTAGCCAAAGCTTGGATTGTTGTAATGATTTCCGATGCGTGGATCTAAGCTAACCCCTTCGATGATTTGCTTTGAATCTAAGCCATGGCTTTCTGCATAGCTGTCTAATTCGTTAAAGTAAGCTACACGCATTGCTAAATAGGTGTTGGCGAAAAGTTTAATCGCCTCGGCTTCAGTGCTATCGGTAAACAACACATCAATGTCTTCTTTAATTGCACCTTGCTGAAGCAGTTTAGCGAAAACTTCTGCTCGCTCAGTTCGCTCTCCAACGATGATGCGGCTTGGGTAAAGGTTGTCGTAAAGGGCTTTGCCTTCACGCAAAAACTCTGGGGAGAAAATAATATTTTCAGAACCGAATCGTGCTTTTGCGTCTTTAGTAAACCCTACTGGTACAGTCGATTTTACAATCATTACCGCATCAGGGTTAATTTCCATCACCGTCTTTATAACCGCTTCCACACTACCCGTATTGAAGTAATTCGTTTGCGGGTCGTAATCTGTAGGTGTTGCAATTACCACATAGTCAGCATCTTTATATGCTTCTTGCGCATCCAAAGTTGCTTTTAGGTTTAACTCTTTTGTTGTTAGGTATTCGGCTATCTCTTTGTCTTCAATTGGAGACTTTTTATTGTTAAGCATCTCGACTTTTTCAGCTACCAAGTCGACCGCTTTCACTTCATTGTGTTGTGCAAGTAGCACTGCATTTGAAAGCCCTACATAGCCTGTGCCTGCTACAGCTATCTTGAGCTTCTGCATAGTACTATCCATTTAAATTCTCTCCAGTTTTGTACAAATAATTTACGAAAGCTTCATTACTATCATTGCATAGTAATTTTAAACAATGATGAATACTACGGCTAACTCGCCTAATTCTTTGAATAGTGTATCAAAGCTCTGTTTGATGCACTATGCATCAATCATGCCTTATGTGACACTCTTTCAATTCTACTGCGCTCCTTATCGAAAAGTTCTCACGCTTTAGCGTTAGATTCGGATTGTAAGCTGGATCATTTGCTATGAAGTCGCTCCACGTTGTTTGAAGGTAAGCTAATTCGCGATTAAAACGGGCTGCTTTTTCAGGTGAAATATCTAAGCCTCGACTAACCGATTCATGATGGAAAAGCTCTGCTTCTGCACAGTAAACATTATTAACGCCTAAGCCCTTAACCTTTAAACAAAAATCTACATCGTTAAAGGCAACAGAAAGGTCTTTTTCATTCAAACCGTTTACGGCATTAAAATGCGCGCGTTTAACTAATAAGCACGCTGCGGTTACCGCACTGTAGTTGTTTGTAGCAACAATCCTTTTTAAGTAACCACTATGAAAGCGCGGAAAGTTTTTGTGAGCATGCCCAGCACCACCGCCGTAGCCTAAAACAACACCAGCGTGCTGGATACGCGTATCGGAATAAAGCAACTTTGCACCAACACAGCCAACGCTTTCCCGCTCAACGTGACCAACCATATATGTTAGCCAATCAGGCGATATAACCTCAATATCATTATTTACTAAACCAAGAATGGAACCTTTTGCATGCTCAACACCGAAGTTATTAATTGCAGAGTAATTAAATGGCGCCGGGTATTGAAGAACCCTTACTTTTTCCAATGTGTCTAAATAACTAAAATACTCAATACTTTCCTTTTCATCAGAGCCGTTATCAATCAGCAATATTTCGTAATTTAGGTAGGCTGTTTTCTCCAGGATTGACTCGATGCATGCTTTAACCAAGGCTTTCCCGTTTTTTGTAGGAATGATCAAGCTTACCAAGGGATTACTATTAGGCCAGCATACCCGGTTTACGCTAAATTGCTCGTTTGCTTCGACTTTCGCTTTTGCGTACTGTTCTATTACTTTTTTTACGTGCTCTAGCGTATTTGATTCATCTTTTTTAGCTGTTGATTCGTGCACCAAGGGCAGCGGCAAATGATTAACAGCCAAACTTTTTATAGTGAGGGAAAGCTCTGCAACTATCTCTGCAATTGTTGTTTGATTAGTAATGTGTAGCGACTTTAGCAACGCAGTTTTAATCATTACCCCAGTATTGATATAAGCGGTAGAGAATTGAAGCTCAGGGTTCCAATCGGGTAAGAATCTTGGTGATGATTTAGCCCCATTAATATCAAGTTCATCCGTGTCACAATATACTAAGTCGCTTTCTTGCAAAGCATCACATAGGTGGCCAATAGCAACTTCCTGTAATGAATCACCACCGTTAAGTAATAACGTAGGAACTTGGTCATCCAGTCTAGCAATATTCTCTTCTAACGTGCTTTTATCTATATCGCTCGTAATAAAGCAAGTTTTAACACCAAGCGCCTTAAGCTTTTCTTTAGTTACGCCTTGGCCATCGGTGCCAAATACTATAGCTTGCCATCCATCGATCTTGCCTGCTGACTTTGAAAAAGCAGATTCATTTACTTCAAGCCAATAATTGTATAACGCCTGCGTTTGTTTAGGCGTTGGAGCATCGAAAAATAGCCCAGACTTTCTTACCGACCTGACATACAAGCCAGTTAAACGTTCGTTTTGTTTAAGCTTGTCTTTTAAGTTTTTAGGAATAAGTTGAAGGGCGGCACGCACTGACCGCATAACAATTTTTTTCATGTAGACTATTTAGGGCCTTAAAAATAACGAAAGCCGCTTTATTTAAAGCGGCTTTCTAGTCTAACACTTGTAGGTTTGTATGGGTATCAGCTTCCGGTACCTAAACGCTCGCCTTGGTAACTGCCGTCAAGAACCGCATTCCACCACCCTTCGTTCGCTAAATACCATTCAACGGTTTTACGAATACCGCTTTCGAAAGTTTCTTGTGGCTTCCACCCTAATTCACGCTCAATTTTGCTAGCATCGATGGCATAGCGCATATCGTGGCCTGGGCGGTCTTGTACGTAGGTAATTTGATCAGCGTATTTGCTATCTTTTGGCTTAACTTCGTCCAGAATTGAGCAAATAGTTTGCACCACTTCAATATTCTGCTTTTCGTTGTGGCCACCAATGTTATAGGTTTCACCAATTTCACCGTTTAGTGCAACCACAACTAATGCTCGTGCATGGTCTTCAACATACAACCAATCGCGAATTTGATTACCTTTACCATATACAGGTAGCGGCTTTCCAGCTAGGGCATTTAGAATAACCAACGGAATAAGCTTTTCCGGGAAGTGGTACGGGCCATAATTGTTAGAGCAGTTAGTTACAAGGGTTGGTAGCTTGTATGTGCGAAGCCACGAACGCACTAGCTGATCTGAACTTGCTTTACTTGCTGAGTATGGTGAGCTTGGCGCATACGGGGTTGTTTCCGTAAAGAGCGGAAGCTCCGTTCCCGGCTCAACTTCATCTGGGTGAGGAAGGTCGCCGTATACTTCATCGGTTGAAATATGATGGAACTTAAACCCTGCTTTTTTATCGCCCTCGAGTGCTGACCAATATGCTCTTGCTTGTTCAAGCAACGTGTATGTGCCCACAACGTTAGTTTGAATAAACTCACCTGGACCATCAATAGAGCGGTCTACATGAGATTCTGCCGCTAAGTGCATAATAATATCTGGCTGGTGCGTATTGAAAACACGCTTTACTTCTTCAGCATCACAAATATCAACTTGTTCAAAGCTATAGCGGTCGCTGTCTGAAACGGGTGTTAATGACTCTAAGTTACCCGCGTAGGTCAGCTTATCTAAATTAACCACAGTGTGGTCTGTGTCGTTTATAAGATGGCGAACTACTGCTGAGCCAATGAAGCCCGCGCCACCTGTTACTAAAATTGTTTTACTCATTTTCTTTTTACCAAAAGTATAACCTTGTTCTTGTCGCTTACGCTTTCAATTCGTCTAGCATGCTGGCTAATTGCTTACGCCAGTGGGTAGGCTTATACGACGCAAACGCTTCGCGTGCGGTTTGTTTGTCTAATACACTGTAATGCGGGCGCTTAGCAGGCGTAGGGTATTGGCTTGACGGGATAGGTAATACTGGAATCGATTTATCTAGCAAACCTTTCTCAACACCTAGCTCTTGAATAGCCAGCGCAAAATCGTACCAACTGGCTACGCCTTCATCAGTCCAGTGATACACGCCACTGGTTTTATTAAAAGCGGCAGAAACACAAGCTTCAGCCAAACCTTTAGCCCATGTAGGCGTGCCAATTTGGTCGTCTATTACGCCCAACTGAGGTTTATCTGCCATCAAACGTAGCATGGTGTTCACAAAGTTATTACCATGCGAAGAGTAAACCCAAGCAGTACGAATTAGGCAACTTGCATCAGGTAGTATTTCAAGCAGCGCTTTTTCGCCTTCTGCTTTCGATTTGCCGTAAGCGCCTTGCGGCTCGATAGGGTCATCCGTGAGATAAGGCGAACCTTTGTGGCCGTTAAATACATAGTCGGTAGACACATGAACCATAAAAGCGCCGTTTGCTTTACAGAATTTTGCTAGATTCTCGACAGCAAGTACATTGATGGCATTACACGCTTCTATATCTTCTTCTGCCTTATCAACAGCTGTATAGGCGGATGCGTTTATTAAAACATCAACCGATAAAGGCGATAGTGTTTCTTCAACATTAGAGGCGATCGTAATATCTATATCATTGCGCCCTAAAAACGTAACTTGGTGCTCGCTACTTTCTAGTTCACGAGAAAGCTCAAAAGCTAATTGCCCAGACTTACCTATAATTACAATATTCATTAATCGCTAGTACTCTATAAAAAGTCCGTAAAAAACCGATAACAATTAAAACGTAGGTGCGTCTACAAATGCCAGGCCTACCTCATCTTTACCTGATAGAGAAGGCTTCTCACCATTTACTAATGGCCAGTCAATATTTAAGGTAGGGTCGTCGTACTTAACTGATATTTCAGATTCTGGGTGGTAATAGTCTGTGCACTTATACACAAACTCGGCAGATTCGCTGGTTACGTAAAAGCCATGAGCAAAGCCGGCAGGTACCCATAACTGGCGCTTGTTCTCAGCTGATAACGTCACCCCGACCCACTTACCATATGTAGGTGAGTCTTTGCGCATATCTACGGCTACATCGTACACTTCACCGCTGACTACGCGCACTAATTTTCCTTGGGTTTGCTCCATTTGATAATGAAGGCCGCGAAGGATACCTTGACTAGACTTGGAATGGTTGTCCTGAACAAAATCTACATCCGCGCACTCTTTCTTAAACCAGTCGGTGCGAAAGGTTTCTAGGAAGAAGCCGCGCTCATCGCCAAATACTTTAGACTCGATTATCTTTACGTCTGGTATTTCTGTACTAACAGCTTGCATATAAATATTATATCCGTTCTGTAACCTACTTTACGCGGTCATTAATTACTTTAAGCAGGTAATCACCATACCCACTTTTTCTAAGCGGCTCTGCTAGCTTTTCTAGCTGTTCAGCATTTATGTAGCCCATTCTAAAGGCAACTTCTTCTGGACAACATACCTTTAGGCCCTGCCGTTTCTCAATAGCGGCCACGAAATTTGCCGCATCTAGCAATGAATCTAATGTTCCTGTATCTAACCATGCAGAGCCACGTCCCATCAGTTCAACTTTAAGGGAACCGTCTTGCAGATAGAGATTGTTTAAATCTGTAATTTCTAACTCGCCACGAGGCGAAGGCTTAACTTCCTTGGCTAAGTCAACGACACGGTTGTCATAGTAATATAAACCTGTAACAGCGTAATTAGATTTAGGTTTCAAAGGTTTTTCTTCGATTGAGAGTGCATTCCACTCATCATCAAAGTCCACAACGCCGTAACGTTCAGGGTCATTAACATGATAACCAAAAACAGTTGCGCCGTACTCTTGCTTATAAGCACTTTGCAAAGATAATTTCAAGTCATGACCATAGTAGATATTATCACCTAAAACTAAAGAGCAGCTATCGTTGCCAATGAAGTTTTCACCGATTAAAAATGCTTGAGCTAAGCCATCGGGTGATGGCTGTACCGCATACTGAATGTTCATTCCTAACGCGGAGCCATCGCCTATAAGGTCAATAAAGCGCTGCTGTTCTTCAGGAGTAGTAATAATAAGAACATCACGAATACCCGACATCATCAAAGTCGTTAGCGGATAAAAAATCATTGGTTTATCATAAACAGGCATCAACTGTTTACTAACCACTTTCGTTAGCGGGTGCAATCTAGTGCCGGAGCCACCAGCCAAAATAATTCCTTTTCTCAAAATAATACCTTAAGTCTATTCAAATTAAATTTTTGTAGATATTTAAATACTGGGAAGCCATATTGTGAGAGGTCAAAGTCAAACCTTCTCCATTTTGCCATTTCAAGACATTAAATACTTTATCTTCCCACTCTATACTAAATGAAGTATCAGATAATTTACTGGCTAGTTCAATTGGCTTGTTGCTCCGTAATATCCACCCGAAATTTCCGCTTCGTACTCTTTCTTCAATAGCACCCATTCCAAACGTAAATAAAGGAACGCCGCATGAAAGTAATTCTGTTACTGTATGACACCAAGTTTCTGGCCAAATAGAGAAAACACCACCGAAAGAAGGTTCGATATTAGCAATAATATCTTTCAACTGATCACGTTCGTATTCTCCATGAAGAATCAGCTTTGAAGAAAGCCGCACTTCATTAGATACTTTTCCGACAATATGAATCTCTAATATATCTGAGGCTACCTCTGCGAGTTCATTTATAAATGCCAACCCCTTGGCAACATTTATATTTCCGGGGCACACTAGCCTAAACTTTTTATTTTTCTCTGGGTATTTCGCTAGTTGACTAAACTCAATAAAGTCTCGCCCATGCGGAATAACGTGAAAAGTATCAGGAGAAATCATCGGATATACATTAGAAAGTACTTCTTTTGTCGACTCGCTTGTAGTAACGAAGCTTGAGATATAGCATAAATACTTTCTAAATCTACGTTGCCATGTATACACTTCGAAATCATTCAAGTTAGAAAGCTGCTTTGCTGGCCATAATTCAGGAACACATTGATTGCTTGTTTTACTGCACACACCGCCACAATACTGCTTGTCACCATCTAAAAGCTTTACCGTAGGGCACACCGTATAAAAGTCATGAAAGCTGAAAACAATAGGTGTTCCATAGTTACGTGAATATTCAATAAGACCGAAGCTATGCCAACCAATATGGCGAATGTGCAGCAAACTAATATTTAACACCCCAATCCAATTTGATACCACAACGTCGTACTCTGCGCTTACATGAGTAGAAGGGTGGATCTTTTCATGTAACTCATGTAGTTGGATCAACTTTAAGTTGTTCTCTTCGAGCACAAACAATTTCACAGTTTTAGAGTTAGAGACGAGCAAGTAACATTCATACTTCTCTGATACCTGTTTCATTAAATCCAAATTCGTTTGGGGAGTCCCTCCAGTTTCTGTCGAAATAACGTAGAGTATTTTAGGCAATGGCTGAGACGTTGTTGCATTTACTTGAATAACGGAGTCTAAATATGATGTGAAAGATTTATATGCATTAGCATTAAAGGTTCGATCTAGCAACTCACTATACTCAGGATGAAGTGAATCTACTTTTGCTCTCCCTGTGGAAATTAACTTAGCCTTTTGTTCTTTGAAGCTCGCATTTTGTTTGTGGTAGACAAAGCTTCTGGCTGCAAACGTGTTTTTCCACCCTTTCTTAACCGCTCTCATACAGAAGTCATTTTCTTCACCATACCCCTTTGGAAACGAATGACTGTCGAAAACACCTATATCATCTATAAGTTCACCTTTAATATACATACAGAACCCATGCCCCGTAGGTAAAGGTGGGCTAACCAAAGGTGCATTCTCTCGTAAAACATCGGCGACAACGTTAATTTCGCTCAAAGATGGGGGTGAAGAAAATGTATGTACACTAAAAGGGCCTGCTGCATTGGATACCGCCGTAACTGTCCCAACCTCGTCGCTACTCTTCGCTACAAGTTTTAATTCCTTAAGCCACCAACGACTCACAATAGTATCAGAGTTTAATATAAGAATATCGCTATCAGGACGAAGGTTACGTGCGTAGTTGATACCTTTATTAATTGTTCCACTGAAGCCGAGGTTTTGAGTATTTTCTAAAAAAATGAATTTATCACTTTCGTATTCACTTGCCAGTCTTTCAAACCCTGCTTCAGAGCTTGCGTCATTTATAACGAAAACACTAGTGTTCGGTGTTTCAGCTAGCAAAATGGATTCTAAGCACTTTCTTGTTTCTAAAAATGCATTGTAAACTGGAACAATTATTGAAACATGCACATTAAGGTATCGCTCGTTAATTGCTCGTACAACGTCAACTTTCGGATATTGAAGTTGTTCATATATCGAAAAATGGGAAAAGTCGTTTAGTGTCACATTACGGTATGAGGATGGGAAAGAACCAAGATTATCTCTCAAAAACCGGGCTAGTTTGGGACTAGAATTTTCTATTTGCTCGGCGACATTTTTTGCATCAAAATATCGATTAGGAAGCCTTCCTTCAAGAATTCCGAAACGTATAAAATGCAAATCTGCCGATACCTTGGACGCTGCTACATCTGGATTTTCTTGAAGATACCAGTCTCTTTCTAACAACTTTTCTCGCTCAAGCGCACTTAAAAGTTGTGGTTCGATGATCGACCTTCTGTATATGCCTGCAAGTTTTCGTTTGAACGCTTTTAGTACCATCTTTTACCCTAACTCCATTATTTTCCTATGATGCCATAAAAGAACTAACTTTTCAGTAATCATCATTTGCTTCTAACATAGATTGCCAATCGAAGAAGATAATTTAGGCTATGAAGTGGATAATTGATTAACCAACAGCAAAATTTAATGTCCAGGCCAGGCGTCCACTAGAAAAAACTCCGCAAATGGCTCGCACGATGCGGAGAAACATCGCTCAACTTAGTCAGCTCGTTAATATAAATCACGATTAGATAGTAACGGTAAAAAGATAGAAAATATCTCGCGCAATTGAAGATAACAATACAACGTTCTAGATTAAATTTAATGGTCCTGTTGAGAGATTTACCGTTGCACAAGAATGACTTTATAAGCACTGAACATGCTTTTAAACGACATATAGCTCTTCTAAATGATATGATTAATAGCGTTCTGGCTACTGTAAATGAATACAGGCCAGCAAAATAAAATTCTATTTTCTCTGAGATCTTTTGAGCAATTCTTAGAACCGAAATATGAATTAGTAACAACTACTTTAAAGAAAACACTGTATGTCACAATATTCCTTATCTGTTGAGCCACTGTCAAACGAGCTATCCGATCGTTTCCAGTGGTGCCTTGATCGTCCCAGCAATGATTTAAGGTTTGACTATAAAAACTTAAATAACCGTTGTTTAGAGTTTAGCGGCTGGTTAGTTAATCATAAAAGTATAAATGGCGAACTAGTAATCTTGCACGGTGACCAAGTAGATAACTTAACAAGAAATGAGTGTAGGCCTGATGTAGAGAAAAAAATAGTCCAAAAGAATGATAAGCTGGAGAAGCGGCAACATTATGGTTTTAAGCATGCTATAGAGCTTAAATCAAATACATTTACAATAGCACTAGTTTCAGAAAGTACTTTTACGCCTCTTTATAAAGGCCATATCAAGGGCTCTTTTGAAGTAATTAAAGGCGAGGATAACTGGCTTTTCCTAGATAATGATACAAATAAAAGTGTCGATCAATTTCGAGGGAAGGTGAAGCTTTCAAAACACACAAAGAAAGCTTGGATTGAGTATATGAAAAGCTTCCAGTCTATTTCGCAAACCCAAAACCTATTGTCAGTTTTTCTGGTAGCGCCTTCAAAAGAGTATGTACTGCGGGATAAGTACCCAATTAAAACGCTCAAAAATACTCCGCTACAGCAAATTGAAAAAATATCCCCCCCTGAATTTAATTTATTATCCCTTACAGACACGCTAAAACGCTCACCGAAAAATACATTTAGAGTTTGCGATACTCATTGGAACTCCCACGGAGCAATGCTTGCGAGCATCGAGCTTTGTGTAAGTTTAGGTATTAGCCGGAAATCCTTACTAGAGCTGTTTTCAAAAGACTCATATAAGGAAAAAGAGGTTGGAGGTGATTTAGGAAATAAGCTGTTTCCACCACAGACGTATTTAGAAGAGATTCTAACAAATTTCAACTATAGAAATAATCTTGTTTATGATAATGGCCTACCAAATTTTGGTCGGACGATGTTCATGTACAATAACGACGCATTGGTATATGAGACTCTGTTACTCTTCGGCTCTTCTTCATCTTATTCGATGTTTAATTATCTTAGTCGAGTCTTTTACAAAGTAGTATTTTTTCATACAGCCGGAAGTATAGACCTACAAGTTTTAGCCAAACTTGCTCCCAAATATTTGGTAGCTCAATCCAACGCCAGATTTCTGGTTAAAGCCCCATCAACTTCAGTGTCTATTAAAGATATAATTGCTGATAAGCTTGCGAATGGCGTACTCCCTAGCACTACGAATAACTCTTTTAACACGGGTAGTATTGAAGATATCATGCAAATTATTAGGAAAATTGCGGATTATTGAATTTAGGTGCACACTCGCCATCTATAAAGAGAAAACCAATAATATTGAGCTAGGATATATCCTGTCAGGTAAGCCACAAAAAATGGCATTATTGAGCGCTTTAACGGTTCATTCCACAGAGCGTTCGTGTCCGTCCGGTAATCCCCACATTTAATTCATGAGTTAGCTACGGCATGGTGTTCTCTTTGTTAAGGGGAGTGACCATGCAGCAACATCAACGAAGAGAAGTGCAAGACTGGCTCAATCTATTTGAGCAACAAAAACAGAGCGGACTCACTGCGGTAGAGTTTTGTCGTCAGCAGCAGATTAACGTTCAAACTTACTATACCCGACGTCGCGATATTCGGCTTCAACGAACAAGTAGCAAGTTTGTTCAGGTGAAGCGTGAAGTCACGAAAGTTGAATCCTACACCGAAGCAACGGGTGGCGACCTCCTCCTGAAATTGGGAAACGCTCAACTTAGCGTGCCAACCAATATCTGCCCTCACTGGGTTGCCGCTGTGATGAAGGCATTAAACGAATGAAGATGTTCGTTGAGCCTGCTGACATTTACCTGTACATGGATATCGTCGACTTCCGCAAATCGATTAATGGCTTAATTGTCGTGGTTGAGCAGGACATGAACCTGAATCCGTTTCGCGATGCGCTGTTTGTCTTCTGCAACAAAAAGCGCGATAAGGTCAAAATACTCTATTGGGATAAAACGGGCTTCGCACTCTGGTATAAACGCCTCGAGAAGCATCGCTTTAAATGGCCTGTCGATGCGAACTTAAAACAGATGCATATGAGTGAACAACAGCTACAATGGCTGTTATCGGGCTACGATGTCATAGGGCATCAGCCGTTGCACTACAACGCATCCGGCTTATAACCTGTGATCATAAGTAGCGATTAACGATCACGAAATAGTCTTAATAATGTAAGGTAATCAGCAGCTTAATACGGGATAATAGCGGTATGAATGAGAAAGAATACCAATCCCGCATCGCTGAACTTGAAGCGCTTCTTGAAGAGAAGAGCGCGCGGATTGCCTATTTAGAAGAACAGTTCCGTGTTGCCCAGCACAAGCAGTTCGGAAAAAGCACCGAAGGCCACCCTGGACAAGGTGAGTTGTTTAATGAAGCGGAAGAGTTGGTTGTTGAGGCTGAAGCTGAAACGGCTGAAGAAGCGATTAGCTACACTCGTAAAAAGCCCACACGTAAACCGCTACCGAAAGACCTGCCTCGCGAAGTTATTGTTCACGATATCAGCGATGAAGATAAAGTCTGTGACTGTTGTGCCAGTGAGTTACATCGCATAGGTGAAGATAAGTCAGAGAAGCTTCAGTTTATCCCTGCTCAGGTAAAAGTGATTGAGCATGTCCGCCCTAAATATGCGTGCCGTACTTGTGAGAAAGACGGTATCAGCAATAAGGTGAAACAAGCGCCTGTGCCTCACAGCGTGATTCCAAAAGGCTACGCAACTCCAAGCTTATTAGCGCAAATCATTACCAGTAAATACCAATATGGTTTACCGCTTTATCGCCAAGAATCTATGTTCAAACAACATGGTATCGAATTAAGCCGTAAGACGATGGCGGACTGGATAATCCGCTGCGCTGAGCCGTTTAAACCGCTTTATGGGCAGCTTCATCAACATCTGTTAAAGCAGCCTGTTATCGCAGCGGATGAAACCATGCTGAAAGTCGTTGAATCTGAAAAAGCGAACAGCTACATGTGGCTGTATGCCAGTGGCGCTGACTCGCCTGCTGGGAATGTACCTGGCACAAAGACACCTAATATCGTGCTGTACGATTATCACAATAGTCGGGCTGGGCAATGCGCAGTAGACTTCCTGCAAGGCTATAACGGCTACCTGCAAGTAGACGGCTATCAAGGCTATGAGCAAACGCAAGCGACCCTTATCGGTTGCTGGGCCCATGCACGTCGTAAGTTTATGGAAGCCAAAAAAGGTGCGGGTAAGAAAGGCAGTGGCAAAGCAGATTGGGCACTCAATCATATCCAAAAGCTCTACCGCATCGAAACTCAGTTAAAAGATAAAACGGTAGAGGTGCGCTACCTTACCAGACAAGAAAAGAGCCTGCCGTTACTCAATCAGCTTCACGCATGGCTAATGAAATCAGCTCAACAAGTGCTACCGAAAACCAAATTAGGTGAGGCGATACAATACTGCTTGAACCAATGGGAAAAGCTTGTACGTTATATACTCGACGGCCAACTAAAGATTGATAATAATCGCGCTGAGCGCGCGATTAAACCGTTCGTGATAGGCAGAAAAAACTGGTTGTTTAGCCAAACCGCCACAGGTGCGAACGCCAGTGCGGTGCTCTACAGCATCATCGAAACAGCAAAGGCCAACGACCTCAATGTGTTCGAGTATGTAATGTCTTGCCTTGATGTGCTTAGTCAACCCGACGTCGAAATCGAGCAACTGCTACCATGGCAGTTTGCTAAGCGCTAGGTGGAATTGCCGGACGCTTACGAGCGTTCTAAGATGTCTTCTTAATTCGAAATCTTAGCCTGGTGAAGACATAGCTCGGCGCTGGCGTCTGGACCAAAACGAAGAAAGAACATTTGAAAATCTCGGTAACCGGCCAACTGCCACTTACCGAGAAAAACTAGAAACTTTGATTCAGCACTGTCTCACTGAAGGGGAAGTGGACAATTGCAGATACGATTGACTCGTTTACAGAAAAATTATTCCTGCTTAGAGAACCGTGATGTTATTTAAAGTCATTAATTATCGAAATGACGCGATTAACAGACTCATCGTCCAGCACTGGGCTGATAGGTAAACTTAATACTTCATCGTGAATGGCTTCAGTAATCGGATAGCTTTGAGGCTGCCAATTTTTGTAGGCTTTTTGATGATGTGGTGCAATGGGGTAGTGAATTAGGGTTTGGACGCTCCGTTCAGTCAAATAGGCCTGCAACTTTTCACGTACTTTAGTTCGTATCACGAACAAATGCCACACACAATCGTGCCGTGAAAGAGGTGTCATATTTGGCTGCAAAGGTAAAACGATCGCATCGTTTTTAATCCCATTAATATACATAGTTGCGATTTCTTGACGCCGTCTTGTTTCATAGTCCAAGTTTTTGAGTTTAACTCTTAACAATGCGGCTTGCATTTCATCTAATCGACTGTTTACGCCTTGATATAAATTTTCATATTTTTTGTGGCTTCCATAGTTTCCTAACGCACGAATCGCTTGCGCCAAATCGTCGTCATTTGTGGTTACCGCGCCCGCATCGCCTAATGCTCCTAAGTTTTTACCAGGGTAAAAACTGAAACCAGAGGCGTCCCCCCAGTTACCAGCTCTTCGACCATCTACTTGAGCGCCGTGGGATTGTGCAGAATCTTCAATCACTAACAAATTATGCTTTTGAGATATAGCGTTAATTGTTGGCATATCTGCAAGCTGACCATATAAATGAACGGCCAAGACCGCTTTTGTTTTTGGTGTAATAGAGCGTTCTATCAAGTTTGAGTCTAAATTGTAGGTAGACTCATGTGGTTCAACCAAAATGGGCTTTAAACGGTTTTCTGTAATGGCGAGAATGCTAGCGATATAAGTATTCGCTGGCACAATTATTTCGTCACCTTCTTTGAGCTTACCTAGTTCTTTATAAGCTCTTAATATAAGAATTAGTGCATCCAAGCCATTTGCAACCCCAATAGCGTGCTTGGTACCACAGTAGTTTGCAAACTCTTCTTCAAAAGCACTGACTTGTTGCCCTTGAACATACCAGCCGGAATCAATAACATCAGTCGCAGCTTTGATAAGATCGTCTCTGTACTGGCTATTAATGGCTTTTAAATCTAAAAATGGAATCATATATCTTTCTTAATAAATTTATTGTTAACAATCTCGAAATCAAGGTGACACGAAGCGCAACTAAAGTCTTCTAGCTTAGATCCACACTCGCACACCCAGCCATGTTGCTTGGCAGGGTTACCGTAGACCAAAGCATGTGGTGGAATATCTCTAGTGACCACACTGCCTGCCCCGATAAGTGCATACTCGCCAATCGAAATACCTCCCAGAATCGTAGCGTTTGCACCAATAGAAGCATGATTCTTAATAGTAGTTCTCAGAAATTCTGGCGGCCGATGCTTCGACCGGGGGGTAAAGTCATTGGTAAAAGTCACATTCGGTCCGATGAAAACATTGTCCTCAATTCTCAAGCCATCCCATATTTGGACACCAGATTTGACCGTTACATTATCTCCAATGACCACATCGTTTTCGATAAGCGTCAGCGCATTAATATTGCAGTTTGCTCCAATTTTCGCTTGCTTTAATATTACACTAAATTGCCAGATGGTTGTACCATCACCGATTAAATCTGTTTGCACATCGGCTAGTGAATGGATCTTAATGTTGCTCACGTGCTTCCTTTACAAATTTATGATAGTCGCGAATGTAATCATCTTCGTCATAATAGTCGCTCGCTAAAACCATTAATACGCAGTCTGGCGTAAAATCGTGCATTTCTCGCCAAATTAGTCCTTCAATTAGCAGCCCTTTGGTTGAACTATCAAGAACTACTTCTTGCCGTTCAAACCCATCATCTAAAATAAAGCGGCAACTTCCTGTCACGCAAACTGCTACCTGTTTTAAATTTCTATGCGCATGGTAGCCTCGGGAAACGCCATCTTTCGTACCGAAAATATAATAAACACGTTCGATCTTGAATGGAATAGACCTTTCACTCTCTAAAGCTACTAGAGATCCTCTATCATCACCTAACGGTTTAAAATCAATAAACTTCACATCCCCTCCATTTCTTTTATTGAAGTGTTTAAGTCTTCCAAATTTAAAAAGTACTTCTGTTTATGAATGTTCTCATCACACTTACTCAAGGACTCGCTGTAAATTCTCTTATGATTTACATTAAGGCAACTCATGAAAGAGCTCCAAAACTCGTTCATATTACTACCATCAAATTTGATACTATCTGGGCAAATCTCTATGACTTTAACTTTATCTGGACTTTTGTTGAATATCATATTAGTAAGCGCAGCGCCACTTGGTGCAATAACAAAGTCAACGTCAGAAAACATTGATATCTGTTCTTCAATGGAAAAGGTTTCAGGGCTTATAATGTCAAAACCTTTACTTCTCAAAAAATCTATAACATCTTTCTCATTCTCTAATGACCTATTTGGGTTTCCAAGTCTACTTAGATAAATTTTTTTAAGGTTAAAGCTATGGTCAAACCTAAATGAGCGCGCTTTGGATAAAAATAAATCCATAAAATATTTATTATAGACAAACATATTTCTTATAGGTTTTATATAATATAACTTTTTATAATAACGCAGAACACCAGCATTCAAGCATTCGCCACCCTCTACATTAAAAACCTTTAAGATTTTGCTTTGAAAATCGGACTGTAAATTTGTATGAAGAAATTTACCAGTAAACTCAAACTCTTTATATGCAATATAACGGAATAAAAAATCGAATATAAAGTGATAGTAGTTATGAACACCAAAAGAAGCTATGGATGTTGCATAATCATAATTGGAAATCTCAGAATAAACACTGGCTACTTTTTGTTCACTACGTCTTGATGTATTATCCCTTGAGTGAAAAAGCGAAAGCGTTTCTCTTACAACCATACCGTTTACATAAATTATTCCCTCATGGTTTATGTATGCGTTTTCAATTTCATAAATGTGAAAGGGTATTGTTCCTTTTGAGCGTTCGTTAATAGTATCAATTTTTTCATTCTTGATTAGACGACAACCTTCATATAGTTTTTCTATTTGAGAAATACCAAACTCATTGCCTTCTACAATTTCAGTCAGTACTTTTCTTGGCGAACGTGTCAACTCGGTATTACCTTTTGAAGTTACGCAGCTTACTACGTCCCCTTTTTTTAAATTAACGTCTACATAAAAAGCATTAAATACATTATCAACGTTAGTTGCCTTTATGACGTCTAGCCGTCTTATATGGCAAGAAACTTTCCTAAAGAATTCGCCGTTAACTAAAATAACGACTTCAGGTATACTAACTCCCTCTTCAACACACCAACCCTTAATACACAAGTTATTCACTAACTCTAGATTGCCTCTCATAAGTCACCTCACCAACCCAAAGTAAACAGATTTATATTTATCTGCCATTTTTTTGTTATTAGACTTTTGAATTTCCCTTTGAAAACTATACACATTGGTGGCCTTTTCAACTATCTGGGTGGCGTTGATAAAATCCAAACAATTAGAATCATTGTTTTCTAAGACCCACCCTCCATCGCATTCTGTGACACGCTGAGATAGAGTTCGATAATCGGTAACGACTACAGGTAACCCAACAGACCACAATTCGGTTAGTGTATGGCACCATGTCTCATTCCATATCGATAAAACTGCACCAATATGTGGGTTAATTTCTTTGACACGCTTTGCAAAATCTTCTCTTTTATATTCGCCATGGATGATTAAGCGTGGGTGCTTAAACTGATTTAAAGAAGCGCTCACTCGGCCGAGAATGTGAAACTCTAATAGCCCTTTTTTATCTTGAGTTAGAATGTTTGCAATAATCTCACTACCTTTTGCTTCATTTATATTTCCCGGGACAAGAATTCTCAAAACATCACCATCTTTAAATGGCGCAGATAGTTGATAGAAATTTTCAAAATCTCGACCATGAGGTATCACATGGAACTTTTCCGCCTCAATATCTAACTGCTCTAGGATAATATTTTTAGCACTTTGGTGTGTGGTTATGTATGCATCACAATGCTTTACGGCTTCTGTGAACATCCGGCGCCAAGTATGTACCCAATTATCTTTAAGATAAGGGAATGAATCTTTTTCCCATAATTCAGGTGGGCACTCACCACACGTTAAAGTGCATTGACCACCACAAAATTTACGATCGTTATCTAAAAGTTTGACAGTTGGGCAGACTGCGTAGTAATCATGAAAAGACTTTATGACTCTTGCACCTGCTTTCTTTGCCAACTTGGGGAGATTTAATGAATGCCATGCAAGGTGCCTTATGTGCACTAACTCAAAATCAAAATTTATCAACCAACTTGAAACTACCTGGTCATATTCGGCAGATACGTGAGTTAATGGATCTATCTGTTCGTTTAGGAAGCACTGTTCAATTAACTCATCATCTCTATCAGTGTGAATTTTATAAAGTGATATAACCCTACTATCACAGTGCAATAACCAAGGCTCTATTTCGTAACTCACCGCTAACATCAAATCTCTATTCGTTTGAGGTGTTCCGCCTGTAAGTGTCGAAATTACAAACAGGCCTCTTGGAAGGACTTTTGCTTCTACGTCATTTAACGCCATTCTAGCCCTAAATCTTGCTAAATTGATTTGAACACTTTTCGTGAATATGGAAGTTGACTTTTTATAGTCTGGAAATCTTTTATCGACAATTTTACGTCCAGCCGCCATCAGGTCAGTTTTGGCCTCGCCAAAACTTTTATTTCTATCATGAAAAATATAAGTACGGTCATCAATCACATTTCTCCATCCAGCTGCGCGTGCGCGCATACAGAAATCATTCTCCTCACCATAACCACGCGGAAAAGCTTCTGCGTCCAATGGGCCTATATCATCTATACACTTTCTTCTTACGTATAAACAAAACCCATTCCCAGTAGGAACTGTTGGATAAAAGCCAAAGGAACGGCGACGAAAAGCAATCGCATAGTCTTCTTCTCTTACCCCTTCTGGTAAATCATTTTCGTTACCTATGTTGGGTGCTGAGAATGCTCCCGCCCTATCTGACATAGGTGTGACAGTTGCAATTTTGGCATCCGTTGATAGAGCCGCTTTTAACCCCTCTAACCATCTGGGGGTAACACGTGCATCAGAGTTCAGGAACACAACATCATTTGTGCCTGCTAACTCAATCCCTTTGTTAACAGTCCTAGTAAAACCTAAGTTTGACTCATTTCTGAAGGTTCTAACATTCTCATATTTTTCTGCGCTCCCCAGAATATTTTTAATTTTAGAGTCTGTGCTCGCATCATCGATTAAAATAATATCCACTTCTTTACTTGTATAGTCCAAAAGCCTTTTTATGCAAACTTCTAGATCATCTGGAGCATTGTAAATAGGTACAATCACAGACACTTTTTCATCAACTGGCACTCTTACATTAGAATGCAAATTGATTTTATTGCATTTTTTAGGGATAAAAACTTCTGCGAGAATACTTTTATCCGGGAGAACTAGCTCGATTTTATTTTCATCCTCAGAAAATATTTCTTTGGGTAAAAGTATTGAAAAACCACCACGCCCATCAGATTTATTGTGCCGCTTTAGATCGCCCCGACTCTGATCGTTTTTTAACTTAGAAAAAAATTTTCCATTAACATAAATATCTAATTCAATTATTAGTGCTGGGTGACCTTTTTTAACAGCCCAACCTTTCAAAACGCCTTCGTTGAATAATTCACATTTTCCTTCAAATTGAGAAGTTGCGAGTTTTAGATTCACAATCTTCTCTAAATTAACCTTTTGCACAGTATTTTCTTTTCTTAAATTCAAATTATTAGAAGACATACCATTATAAGTGGCACCTTTATCTAAGGCTTCAATTGACTTCTTAATATTAAATTCAATTACACTCAAAAGTTGGGGATATTTTTCTTGTGCCAATCGATAGTAATCAATAGCTTTTTTGTAATTAGCTTTTCTAAAAGCCTCATTGGCCTTTTTTAAGTAACTCATAATATATCCATAATGAAGTTTATAATTATTTTTTAAATTGAATGTCGATTAAACGAATATTGCTCTCAATACTTTGATGTTGTAAATCACCATCCGGCTGCTCATTATATTGGACTAACAATGTTAGAATTTTATCTTGCTGCCATCTTACTCGGTCAATAATAGGTTCGGCATGCCCTACTGGCTCTTCCCAAAGCGTTACAGTATGTCCTGGTTGATATTGATAGTTCGGAGCAGTTTGATAACTGGCAATCAATTTCTGCTCCGATTCTAAAGCGCGATAAATAATAAAAACGGTATCATCTTTGTCAATTACAATTTCAGGCCGGCTAATGGGAATCTCTAACGTTCCACCTCCAGACAAATTGAATGGGTGAATCCGCTGCGTAACGTAAGTTTGCCGCCAACACTTGCCGTCGAACCAGATATGTTGATATTGCGGAACTTCTTCTGAGTCATTGGCGTAAAAAACAATATGTGGATAACCTTTTGAATCAAGAGCCATACTGGTTTGGTTTATGAGGTTAGAGCCTGGAGAAACGGGCCATACGGTTTCGGTATTCGATGGGGTTATTGGCAACCTATATGGATGATTTTTCGACGTCGCCCAATTCAACCCTGAGTCAAAGCTCTTAGCATAATCAATATTGATGTTGTTAATTAACTGCTCTTCACTAAAGTAATCAGTTCGCCAAGTATAAGAAAGATGCAGGACACCATATTTATCTAATACGGGGTGATTCCAATATGCGTTGCTAGTCCACGGTTTGTTATCCGCACCACTTAAAATTGGTTTTGGATAATCAAACCATTGATTTAAACTTTCATCAAAATACTTTATATAAGCAGTTCCCTTTTTCCAATTACCATCACGATAAAGCATCATTAAGGGCGTGTGTTCAGTTGGTAAAATAAATGCTGGGTAAGTGACGCGCTCTTCATTACAACCTGTCATAGGTAAAAGATCGCTCCAGTCAGAAATGTTCTCAGCCCTCTCGCTCCGACGATAATTAAGCCTATTTCCATGATGATCGTAAGATATATGTAAACGACCTAGCCTGTCTATACCAAGACTAATGCTGTTATGCGCATCCTTTAGGTTATAATTTCCTTTAATATCATATTTTTCAATCTTATTGTTTTTTAGGCTTCGTTTGATAATTCGTAACGTTTCTTGATCGATATAAAAAGCAGTGTATTGAAATCCATTATAACTAAATACACCTTGATGACGGAATATTACAGTATTAATACTATTTCCTGCCCAAGCTTCACCTAAGTCGATTATTTGCGTAACTACAGCTTCGACTTTACTGGAAACGTTATTTTCCCAATGTCTATAGGAAATTTGTGCTTCTGTTAACCATTTCGGTTGATCTATCCTATCATTTCGTGCATTCAAGATAGTATGTATGGCATTCAGATTAGCTACTGCGGATTCGTTGTATTGAAGCTCAACATCATGTCCTGCGAGAGTGTGATATACACCCGACAAAAGATATTTTACTAAAAGACTATTGTTCGCACCTTCCTTCTCAGCGAATTGTATAGACGCAACCGCGTCCTTAATTTGACTTAATTGAAAATGCGCCACTGCTTTTTTTAATGCAATAGACTGCAATTTAGTCGCCTCAAAATTGGAGGATTTTAAGTCTTGGAGGTTTAAACCTGACAATAAATTCCAATCACCTATCTTCCAGGCTAGTTCTATGTCTTCCATGTATTTCATTGCTGTACTTTTGGATTAGTTAGCAGTTCTTTGATTACGTCTAACTGAGCACGCGTTTTAGACAGAGCTTTTTGATGAATAGCGTTTTCCGAAGAAACTCTATTGTTTTCAATTTCTAGTTCCACTAACTGCTTTTGTAGAAAACTCAATTGTGATAATTTATTGTTCAATAAATTATTTGTTTGCTCTATCTGTTTTGCTAATTGACTCATCTGTTCGCTTTGACTATCTCTTTCGTCTTTCGCAGAGTCTCTCTCAGACGTGATTTTAGATATCTCAAGCGCAAGCTTTGCTAATTTTTTGTCTTTTTCTTCAATTATCTTGTGTAAATCAGAATTCCCCAGTTCTAGTTGTAAGTTTTCTGTTGTTTGATCAGATTTTTGGTCGGGCTCATTTTTTTCTTTATTTTTTACTTCGTTCTGTAGGACTTTATCGAATGAATATGGAAGGTTAGATTGTGCAGTTATTAAAGCGAAATCAGGGTCTGCTGTAGGTTGTTGTAGGACTAGAAAGCCATTATCTGAAAACCAAGTTCCCAACTCTGATGCAGAATTTTCATCTTGAAAAAAATTTTCGACTTGCTGACAGGCCACAATTAATCGAAAGTGATAAAGTTGTCCAGATTCTTTTAATTTTTGTAATAACTGAGCATTTAAACTTGGTATATCGATCAACAAAACATTTCTCGAATTACAGACTATATTCAGTTCTTTAATGACTTCTGTAATGTCAGATGTCTTCACCACTTCAGAATTTCGTAATTTAATTCCAGGATATAGCGCTTTTATCACCTTTTCTTCGGAAAAACCATTGAAGGAATTCAAGTTAAAATAATTAAATTGACTTTCACTTCCATCTACCGAAACAACTCGGTGCAGACAGTTAATTTTAGGCTGGTTGCTGAACTGTATTTCTAACAAATCGATAATAGCAGAGTCTGCGTCTAGTAAGACTACGTACGTATCGTTTGGAAAATCAGGCAATCTTTGTAAATCTCCGCACCCTAAATAAATCACTGCGTCAATATTTTTAAAATCTATAGTTTTTAAATCGATCACGAACTTCTTCCTTCTTGCCTTCCTGCTATTAGACAATAGTTATTCTAGCCTCACATTAATCGAGATTTATAGATTTCACTAAATGTTTCTTTTAATAAACCGCAATAACACAATAGCAAACTATAAATTTTTAAGGCTTTATATTCTAGCTCATTAGTCTTTGGGAGTAGGTAGCTGTACTAGCATTGGATTAGGTTGCCGACCTTCATACTGACCATGCCTTTCATAATGTAGCAAAGGATTCAAACCCGATTCTGCTACATCAGAGTACTTTTGAATATACCTTAGGCTATTAAACGTATTCGAAGGATTTCTCGCTTCTATCGCTCCAAACACTAAATAATGAACGGCTGGTTCTAACGAAGAATTTTTTATATCGGGGTACATTTCTAAATACTGCCTTTCAACAAATTCAGCCGACTCTTGCAGTACTTTTGCCTGGCGTTTAATTTCGCTTCTGAATTTACGACTTTTTGTCCATAACCGCTGGTTAGCTTCAGTTAAAGCGCTACGTAACCATACTTGGACTACCTTAGCTTCTTCAAGGTTTTTAAGTAACGCAGACCTTTCTTGACTTACAGCTTTAAAATGCTTTTGTTGCTGGGCTTTATTTTCGTATTCCAGCTCAATTAGCTCTTGGGTATAATGAAGTTGTTCCATCAATTGTTCATTTTCTTGTTCTTTTTCGATCAACTGTTGTTGCAATAGTTTATGCTTTTCCTGTGCGGCTTTTTGTTCAGTTTCCTTTAATTGCTGAACTGCTTGCTTTTCACTAGTAAGGGCAATCTTAATATCCGCAACTTCTTTTTTAGCAACCCCTAGTTTATGTTTTGTAAGATTAAACTGTTCTAGATTCTCTTCAAACAACTCCTGTAGGCTATGCAATTGTTTAATTACTTGTTCATTTTCTTGTTCTAGTTCTGCGCGTTTTGCTTGTTCTTCTGTGGCAATAGCGTCTCTGATATGCGCATTTTTGATTACAGCATCTGTTAATTTTTTCTCATTTTCATTTTTTAATTTAAGAACAGCATCAACACCATACTGGGAGTTGACTTGCAACTCGAAAGTTATATCACCACAACTGCATGACTCTAGCTCAGCTAAACGTTTACCGAACTCTCTGTTAGCCAACATAGTACTAGCTGCAATAAATTCCATTACGCCACTAGGCTTTGCAGATGTTTGAGAAATCAATTTCGTTAACGTTTCACGGTGATCAAAGTTTAGCGAAGCTAAATTCTGATCAGATAAATACAAAAGTGTGCAGCGCTTCCTATTACGCTTATAAAAGTTGATTATTTGTTCAATCGCATCTAATAGTCTATGCTCAGCAAGTGCAACTTGGCCGGTTACATCTATTGAGTTTGCAAGTAGGCGACTTAACGATGGGTAGACTATACAGCATACATCCGACACTTCAGCTTCGAGTACCGCTAGTATATTACTTTCAAAGGTTAGCAATTGAAAATTGGAAGGAAGAGGCTCGCTGGTAGCAAACATTGGATTGCTACTATCAACAATGAAAGTCTTCATATATTTATTTCGCTGTGTCCGTATTCAGATCTGACATATACTACAGAAAGTAGTAACTAATCGTTTTAATTCTCAATTTCGGGATCTTAACCTGCCTCATGTGTTTTTCCAACTTTTCTTATTACTTATGAAAACATAGCTTCCAAGAAGTAATATATATGCCACCTCAATTTCCACTCTGCCCCCATCGTACTTCGGCCGCAAAAAAAGGGGCCTGAGTTTTCACTCAGGCCCCTTTTTCTAATCGAGTATTAATTACTCTTCAGTTGCTTCTACTGCTTCTTCTTCAGCTTCTACAACTGGACGGTCAACTAGCTCAACATATGCCATTGGGGCATTGTCGCCAGCACGGAAACCGCATTTAAGAATGCGAGTGTAGCCGCCTGGACGAGCTTCGTAACGAGGACCAAGCTCGTTGAATAGTTTACCTACAACCTCTTTGTCACCAGTGCGGGCGAAAGCTAGACGGCGGTTTGCAACGCTGTCTTCTTTAGCCATAGTGATTAGAGGCTCGATTACGCGACGTAATTCTTTCGCTTTTGGTAACGTAGTTTTGATCACTTCGTGCTTGACCAAAGAACCGGCCATGTTTTTGAACATAGCTTGACGATGGCTGCTGTTGCGATTCAACTGACGACCACTCTTACGATGGCGCATAGTTTTATCCTTCTCTACAAATCAGTTTGATAAAAACCTGATTAATCTTTTTCAGCGATGCTCTCTGGCGGCCAGTTTTCTAGGCGCATACCTAGAGAAAGACCACGAGATGCTAGAACATCTTTGATTTCAGTTAGCGATTTCTTACCAAGGTTTGGCGTTTTAAGTAGCTCAACCTCAGTGCGCTGTACCAGGTCACCAATGTACTGGATAGCTTCTGCTTTCAAACAGTTTGCAGAACGTACTGTCAGCTCTAGGTCATCTACTGGACGAAGCAGAATCGGATCGAATTCTGGCTTCTCTTCTTTCGCTTCTGGCTCAGACACATCACGTAGGTCTACGAATGCATCTAGCTGTTCAGCTAGGATAGTAGCAGAACGGCGGATCGCTTCTTCAGGATCCAAAGTACCGTTCGTCTCCATGTCGATGATTAGTTTGTCTAGGTCTGTGCGTTGTTCAACACGAGCAGACTCTACACTGTAAGCAATACGTTCAACTGGGCTGTATGAAGCGTCTACTAACAAACGACCAATTGGACGATCATCTTCTTCAGAGGAGCGACGGGTAGAAGCTGGTACATAACCGCGACCCATTTCTACTTTAATGCGCATGCTGATTTCAGCTTCGCCAGTTAAAGTACAAATAACGTGGTCAGGGTTTGTAATTTCTACGTCGCCATCATGCTGAATATCACCAGCAACAACAGGGCCAGCGCCAGATTTCACTAGAGTTAGGGTCGCCTCAGTTTTACCTTCAAGGCGAACCGCTAAACCTTTAAGATTTAGCAAGATTTCAATTACGTCTTCCTGAACACCTTCTTTGGTGCTGTACTCGTGAAGAACGCCGTCAATTTCTACCTCGGTAACTGCACATCCTGGCATAGATGACAGTAAAATACGACGTAGGGCGTTACCTAGAGTATGGCCAAAGCCACGCTCTAGTGGTTCCAAAGTTACTTTGGCACGAGTAGGAGAAACGTTTTCGATCTCAACTAATCTCGGTTTTAGGAATTCAGTCACAGAACCCACAATGCTTCCTCTTTAGTTAGCTTTACTTAGAGTAAAGTTCGACGATCAACTGTTCGTTAATTTCCGCAGACAGGTCAGTTCTTTCAGGAACGCGCTTGAAAGTGCCTTCCATTTTGCTGCTGTCTACTTCAATCCAGGTTGGCTTCTCACGTTGGTCAGCCAGTTCCAAAGCAGCAACGATACGCGCTTGCTTCTTAGCCTTTTCACGAACAGAAACCACGTCTTCGGCAGAAACGTTAAACGATGGGATGTTCACAACTTGACCATTTACCATGATCGCCTTGTGGCTAACTAGCTGACGTGCTTCTGCACGAGTGCTAGCGAAACCCATACGGTAAACTACGTTATCAAGACGCTGTTCTAAAAGCTGTAGCAAGTTTTCACCTGTGTTGCCTTTTAGACGTGCAGCTTCTTTATAGTAGTTGCGGAATTGCTTTTCCAGAACGCCGTACATACGACGAACTTTTTGTTTTTCACGCAGCTGAACACCGTAGTCAGACAGACGGCCACGACGGGCACCGTGCTGACCAGGCGCTGTATCGATCTTACATTTAGAATCGATTGCGCGAACGCCGCTCTTTAGGAACAGGTCAGTTCCTTCGCGACGGCTAAGTTTGAGTTTTGGACCCAAATATCTTGCCATGATCTTTCTCCAACTGTCCGTCGATTAAACGCGACGTTTTTTCGGTGGACGACAACCGTTGTGAGGAATAGGGGTCACATCGGTAATGTTTGTGATCTTATAACCTGTAGCGTTAAGAGCACGGATCGCAGACTCACGGCCTGGACCTGGACCTTTAACGAAAACTTCAAGGTTCTTAAGACCGTATTCTTGTGCAGCAACACCTGCACGCTCAGCAGCTACCTGTGCAGCAAATGGGGTAGATTTACGTGAACCACGGAAACCTGAACCACCAGATGTCGCCCATGCTAGTGCATTGCCTGAACGGTCTGTAATAGTCACAATTGTGTTGTTGAAAGACGCATGGATATGAGCCATACCGTCTGCAACCTGACGTTTAGCGCGCTTACGCGTGCTACGAGCTGGTGCTTTAGCCATAACTTACTCCCCGTTTACTTCTTAATTGGCTTACGAGGACCTTTACGGGTACGCGCATTAGTTTTAGTGCGCTGACCACGTAGAGGCAAGCTACGACGGTGGCGAATACCACGGAAGCAACCCAGGTCCATCAAACGTTTGATGCTCATAGAGACTTCACGGCGTAGGTCACCTTCAACGGTGAATTTAGCCACTTCGTCACGAAGCTTATCAATAGTAGCTTCGTCTAGCTCTTTGATTTTTGTATTTTCTGCAACACCAGCACCCGCACAAATGCTTTTCGCACGTGTGGGACCAACGCCATAGATCGCTTGGATAGCGATTACAGCATGCTTGTGCTCAGGAATGTTAATGCCAGCGATACGGGCCATTAACAGCACTCCTCTTGTTTATTTGTCGACGACCTAAAAAGCCCGATAGGATACTTACCCGTCGACTAAATTGCAAATTAAGGTTCAAAATACTTTAAAACAAAACTAGCAGAACCAGACAAGTACTATCTAGGTTCTGCTTACTTAGCTTTGCGAATATCTTGTTCCGCTTAGATTAGCCCTGACGCTGCTTATGCTTTGGGTCAGAACTGCAAATTACACGCACAACACCGTTGCGCTTGATAACTTTACAGTTACGGCAAATCTTTTTTACTGATGCACGAACTTTCATTACATCTTTCCCCTTTCTATCAATATTAAGGGGCTAACTTATCGGCCGTAGCCTTTAAGGTTAGCTTTCTTCAGCACAGACTCATATTGACTAGACATCAAATGTGTCTGTACTTGTGCCATAAAGTCCATGATAACTACTACGATAATGAGAAGCGACGTACCACCGAAGTAGAACGGCACATTCCAAGCAATTAGCATGAATTCAGGCACTAAACAAATAAAGGTTATGTACAGTGCGCCAGCCAGTGTAAGGCGAGTCATTACCTTATCAATGTATCGTGACGTTTGCTCACCCGGGCGGATGCCTGGGATGAACGCGCCAGATTTCTTCAAGTTATCTGCTGTATCACGCGGGTTGAAAACCAACGCCGTGTAGAAGAAGCAGAAGAAGATAATCGCAGCTGCATATAACATCACGTACAGCGGTTGACCAGGAGATAGCATAAGCGCTACATCTTGCAACCACGCTGTTGATTCATTCTGTCCGAACCATCCTGCGATGGTACCCGGGAACAGAATAATGCTAGAAGCAAAGATTGGTGGAATTACACCAGCAATGTTGACTTTCAGCGGTAAATGGGTGCTTTGCGCAGCAAAAACCTGACGGCCTTGCTGACGTTTCGCGTAGTTTACCACAATTCTGCGCTGTCCGCGCTCTACAAATACAACTAGGTATGTAAGAGCGATAACAATCACGCCAATCAACAGTAGGAACAACAAGTTAATGTCGCCCTGCCTTGCTTGTTCCGCAGTCTGACCTATCGCTGTTGGCAGACCGGCAACAATACCAGCAAAAATCAATATAGAGATACCGTTACCAATACCTCGTTCGGTAATTTGCTCACCCAACCACATAAGGAACATAGTTCCTGTGACTAGGCTCACTACTGCCGTAAAGTAGAATCCGAAGCCAGGGTTTATCACCAATCCATTAATCAGGTTAGGCAAACCAGTCGAAATTCCAATAGATTGGAAGATAGCCAATACAAGCGTTAGATAACGCGTGTACTGACTAATTTTACGACGGCCTGCTTCGCCTTCTTTTTTAAGCTCCACCATCGGTGGGTGAACCACCGAGAGCAACTGCATGATAATGGATGCAGTAATGTATGGCATAATGCCCAAAGCCAGAACGGATGCACGCTCAAGCGCACCACCAGAGAACATGTTAAACATTTCTACAATGGTGCCTTTTTGTTGCTCGAACAAGTCAGCAAGTACAGCTGGATCGATGCCAGGGATAGGAACGTAAGAACCTAGTCTGAATACAACAATCGCACCAAGTACGAACAACAATCTTGCCTTAAGCTCACTCAAGCCGCTTTTAGCGCCTGAATCCAATCCTGGTTTAGCCATCTAGCTTATTCCTCTACTTTACCGCCAGCAGCTTCAATCGCTTCTTTAGCGCCTTTAGTAACCTTTAACCCGCTTACTGTAACAGCGCGTGAAACTTCACCGCTCTTAACAACTTTAACGAACTGGATTTCTTTCTTAACGATACCAGCTGCTTTTAAAGTCTCAAGAGACGCAGTATCACCATCAACCTTCGCGATTTCAGCAAGAGTTACTTGATCAGTAACAAAGCTCTTGCGTGAAGTGAAACCGAACTTAGGAAGACGACGCTGGATAGGCATCTGACCACCTTCGAATCCTGGCTTAACGCGGCCACCTGAACGGCTTTTTTGACCTTTGTGACCGTGGCCACTCGTTTTACCAAGACCTGAGCCGATACCACGACCAGAACGCTTACCAGTAGGCTTTGAACCTTCGGCTGGAGAAATTGTATTTAAACGCATGTCTTACTCCTCCACTATCTCAACCATGTAATATACACGGTTGATCATGCCACGAACGGCTGGGGTATCTTCCAGTTCACGAACATGGTTGATTTTACGAAGGCCTAAACCTTTAAGCGTAGCTTTGTGCTTTGGCAGACGGCCAATTGCACTTTTAGTTTGCTTTACTTTAATCGTTGCCATGTCTGATTACCCCAAAATTTCTTCTACAGACAATCCACGCTTCGCAGCAACTTTCGCCGGGCTGTTCATTTCTGTCAGCGCGTTGATTGTTGCACGAACAACGTTGATTGGGTTTGTAGAGCCGTAACATTTTGAAAGTACGTTTTGTACACCAGCTACTTCAAGTACTGCACGCATCGCACCACCGGCAATAATACCGGTACCTTCAGATGCTGGCTGCATGTAAACTTTAGAGCCAGAGTGACGACCTTTAATCGGGTGCTGTAACGTGTGACCGTTAAGGTCTACGTCAACCATGTTGCGACGTGCCTTTTCCATTGCTTTTTGGATTGCAGCAGGTACTTCACGTGCCTTACCGTAACCAAAACCAACGCGACCGTTACCGTCACCCACTACTGTCAATGCAGTGAAACTAAAGATACGACCACCTTTAACCACTTTAGATACGCGGTTTACGGCGATCAATTTCTCTAGAAATTCACCATTTTGAACGTCTTGTTTAGCCATTATAAACTCCTAGAACTGAAGACCAGCTTCGCGAGCTGCATCAGCTAATGCTTTAACGCGACCGTGGTATTGGAAACCACTGCGATCGAAAGCCACTGTTTTAATGCCTTTCTCAAGCGCGCGCTCTGCGATTGCTTTACCGACTACCGTCGCTGCTTCAGCGTTACCTGTAGACTTAAGATCTTTTGCAAGATCTTTCTCAACAGTTGAAGCCGCTGCCAACACTTCAGAACCGCATGGAGCGATTAGCTGAGCGTAGATGTGGCGAGGTGTACGGTTAACTACCAAGCGATGCGCGGCCAGTTCACGAATTTTTGCTCGTGCGCGAGTAGCGCGACGAATGCGAGCTGTTTTCTTATCCATCGTATCACCCACCTACTTTTTCTTAGCTTCTTTACGACGTACGTGTTCGTCAGCGTAACGTACACCTTTACCTTTGTAAGGCTCTGGTGGACGGTAACCACGAATGTTCGCCGCAACCTGACCAACCACCTGCTTATCGGCGCCTTTAACGACGATTTCAGTTTGGCTAGGAGTTTCAACCGTAATGCCTTCAGGCATTTCGTATGCTACAGGGTGAGAGAAACCTAGTGTAAGGTTTAGTTTGTTACCTTGTGCTTGTGCACGGTAACCAACACCTAACAACTGAAGTTTTTTCTCAAAACCTTCTGAAACACCTTGAACCATTGCGTTAAGGATAGAGCGCGCAGTACCAGCCTGTGCCCAACCGTCAACAAAACCTTCACGTGGAAGTGCTTTAAGTTGGTTCTCTTCCTGTGCAACTTCTACAGCGTCGTTGAAAACGCGGGTCAAAGTGCCTTTACTACCTTTAACAGTAACTTCTTGACCAGAGATAGAAACTTCTACACCTGATACAACGTCTACTGGGGCTTTTGCTATACGTGACATTTCAACTCCTCCGTTATGCTACATAACCGATGATCTCACCGCCCATGCCAGCGTTACGCGCTGCACGGTCAGTCATCACACCTTTAGAAGTCGACACGATAGCTACGCCTAAACCACCCATAACCTTTGGAAGCTCATCTTTTTTCTTATAGATGCGCAGACCAGGACGGCTTACACGTTCGATAGTGTCAATTACTTGCTTGCCTTCGAAGTACTTAAGCGTAACTTCTAAAACAGGCTTAACGTCACCAGTAGCAGCGAAGTCAGTAATATAACCTTCAGCTTTCAATACTTCACAGATTGCAACGCGAAGTTTTGAAGAAGGCATAGTTACAGAAACTTTCTGTGCCATCTGGCCGTTACGGATGCGGGTAAACATATCCGCGATAGGATCTTGCATGCTCATTATCAGCTACTCCTTACCAGCTGGCTTTCTTAAGGCCAGGGACTTCACCGCGCATCGCTGCTTCGCGAAGCTTAATACGGCTAAGACCGAATTTGCGTAGGTAACCATGTGGACGACCAGTAACACGACAACGGTTACGTTGACGAGACTTACTAGAGTCACGTGGCAGTTGTTGTAGCTTCAGAACAGCGTCCCAACGCTCATCTTCAGAAGCGTTAACATCGCTGATAATCGCTTTAAGTGCGGCGCGCTTTTCAGCATACTTAGCTACTAGCTTAGTACGCTTAGCTTCACGTGCCTTCATTGATTCTTTTGCCATAACCCTACACCCCTACTTTTTGAATGGGAAGTTAAACGCGTCCAGCAGAGCACGTGCTTCTTCATTTGTATTCGCACTGGTAGTGATAGTGATATCCATACCGCGAACCTTATCCACTTTATCGAAATCGATTTCAGGGAAAATGATTTGCTCACGCACGCCCATGCTGTAGTTACCACGTCCGTCGAATGATTTAGGATTCAAACCACGGAAGTCGCGAACACGTGGGATAGCGATTGAAATCAAACGCTCTAGGAATTCCCACATACGCTCGCCGCGTAGGGTTACTTTACAGCCAATCGGATAACCTTCACGGATTTTAAAACCCGCTACTGATTTTCTAGCAACTGTAACAACAGGCTTCTGACCGGCGATAGCCGTCATGTCAGCTTGAGCATTCTCAAGTACCTTTTTGTCAGCAACTGCTTCACCTAAACCCATGTTTAGAGTGATTTTTTCAATCCGAGGGACTTGCATGACGCTTTTGTATCCGAACTGCTTAGCAAGTTCAGCTACTACTGTTTCTTTATAGAAATCATGCAGTTTCGCCATCGTACTCTCCAATATAATTAAACAAGTTCGCCGTTAGACTTGAAGAAACGTACTTTCTTCTCATCTTCGAAACGGAAACCAACGCGATCTGCTTTGCCCGTTGCCGGGTTAACAATCGCAACATTAGAAACGTGAATAGAAGCTTCTTTCTCAACGATGCCACCAGCTACGCCCAATTGTGGGTTTGGCTTAGTGTGCTTCTTAACGAGATTAACGCCTTCTACAATTACACGGTTATCAGCAATAAGCACTTTAAGGACTTTGCCTTGTTTGCCTTTGTCTTTACCCGCTAATACGACTACTTCATCATCACGACGAATTTTATTAGCCATTATCGTGACTCCTTATAGTACCTCTGGGGCCAATGAGATGATTTTCATGAAGTTTTCACTTCTCAACTCACGGGTAACCGGGCCAAAGATACGCGTACCAATTGGTTGCTTGTTAGCATTAAGCATAACAGCCGCGTTACCGTCAAAACGAATGGTAGAACCATCTGCACGACGAACGCCTTTTCTAGTACGCACCACCACTGCATTCAGTACGTCACCTTTTTTAACTTTACCGCGAGGAATTGCTTCCTTAACAGTAACTTTGATGATGTCACCGATACCTGCATAACGGCGATGCGAGCCACCAAGAACCTTAATACACTGAACCCTGCGAGCGCCGCTGTTGTCTGCAACGTCCAGGTTAGTTTGCATTTGGATCATGTTAGTGCTCCGCTCTTAAATTAAGACTCTCCCGAGTCGTTAGTGCTGCTAAAAACAACTGGATGTCGTTGCTTTTATGTACATACCCCCATAAAAAGGGCGCGAAATAATAACAGAAAACATTTGGAAGTGATAGCGGTAAATTGAATTATTTTTAAACTATGTGAGCAATAAAAAAGCCCCGACTAAAAGTCGGGGCTGATAACCACGTCATAGGTTATCAAGCAGGATCTTTTAGGCGATTTTCATTACTCACAAGCTGCTTACTCAAGTGCCTGTAAAGGCACTCTTTCAACCGGCTTACACCAACAGGTTTTGATATGAAGTCATCCATGCCGGATTTCAAGCATTTTTCTTTGTCGCCGGTTAGCGCATTTGCGGTTAATGCAATTATTGGGATGTCCCGTGCCTTGTCTCCCATTGACCTAATTAGCTTCGTCGCCTCTAATCCATCCATTGCAGGCATATGACAGTCCATCAAAATGATAGCGTAGGGTGACTGTCCCTTTATTGAGCCTTTAACTTTTTCTACCGCCTCTTCACCGTTTTCTGCTAAATCGGCTGTAATACCTATCTCTTTTAGCTGCTCTTTAATGACAAGCTGATTTATTTCATTGTCTTCTACTATTAGTGCCTTAAACGCGCTCAATTCCTGTTTAGAAGGGATGTAAACACAGTTATCGCTACATGCTTTTTCCGCAACAGCACCAGCGTTGGCATCATCTAACATAAGCGTTACGATAAATCGCGCTCCTACACCCAAATCGCTAGACACTTCAATTTTACCATCATAATGCTTCGCTATTTGATTGACTATTGACAAGCCTAAGCCTGTGCCTCCATATCTTCGCTGTGTAGAGCTCTCTGCTTGAATAAATGGTGAAAATATGAATTTTTGCTGCTGCTCGGTAATACCTATCCCTGAATCGGTCACTATCAATTTAACGCTAAACCGCCCACTCCCGTAGCGCGTGCACTTAGTTTCAACCGTCACCTTTCCTTCTTTTGTAAATTTGAGGGCGTTATTCAATAGGTTAATCAAAATCTGCCCAACTCTTAGTTTGTCCGCTATAAAAGTTTTACCCTCAACGCCCTTTGTGCTTACTGAAAGTTCGATACCTTTTTCTAGGGCCAACTTTGAGAACATCGGAATCTGCTCTTCAATTGCATCGGCAAGGTTGATGGGCGACTCCTCGAAAGACATGTTGCCAGAATCAATTTTAGAGAAATCCAATATGTCGTTGACAATATTAAGCAGTGATTCGGCACTTCTCATTGCAACACTCGCATACTCGTATTGTTTAGCGTTGAGTGACGTACTTATAAGCGCCTCAAGCATGCCCTGTACGCCATGAATAGGTGTCCTAATTTCATGACTCATATTCGCAAGGAATTCACCTCGTGCTTTCAACGCGCTTTCTGCCATATCCGTTTTTTGCTGCAAGATAGCTTTGTCCAAGTGTTGCTGCGTTATGTCGACTGTAGCACCAATTACCTTAACGCATCGGTCGTTTTCCATTACGGGATGAGCGCGACTTAGTAACCAACGGATTTCTCCCGCATCGGTGCGAACTTCAAGTTCATAGGAACAATCTTCACCATCTTTAATCATCTGCTTGAATTGTTCGATGTATTCAGCTCGTTGGCCTTCATCGACCAAGAACTTAATAACATCATTTGGTTTTACCACCTTTTCACTATGAACATGCAGCATCCTCTTTAAAGCACTCGACCAGTTCAATGCTCCGGTATCAATATTTAATTCCCATGTACCCACACCGGCGAGGTTAGTCACTTGGTGTAATAACGAGTTTCTCTCTTCTAATATGGCTTTTTGTGCATTGAGGCTACTTATTGCTTGTTGGCGCTCTAATTCGTTGCCTATCCACGAAGCAAGTAAAAGTAAATAGTCCATCTCTACAGGCGTAAAGGGAGTATCCCGTGAACCAAGAGACGAGAAGTTTACTGTACCAAAAAATTCACCGTGTACTCGCACTGGAGAAGCGAGATAACTCTTTAAGGTGTATTTTTCAAAACACGGATGCGAGGCACCTGGCACAGTATCTATATCGTGATAAGCCACAACAGCATCACTGTTCACCACGTCTGCACAGTAAGTGTCTGGTAATGCGAAGGTCGCATTTAATGGTATGTCATTGTCGGGCGTAATAACGCTAAGCACACGGTAATTATCGCCTTGAATGTTACTTACAATCCCTGTTTCCAACCCGAGTATTTCCGTTCCTATGCTTAGCAAGCTCTCGAGTTTTTTATCAAATGAAAGCGCTTTGTCATTTGATATGGTTTGTAGATCTTTAATGATACTCATGAGGATTTTCGCCCTCCCGGACAGCAAGTAAAAAGGCCAACGTTTTTAGCGTTGACCTTTTAAACTTACGTGAAATATACGCAGATGAAAGTTTTCACCCTCATCAATTAGTATAATAAATGTACTAACCGATTAATAAAGCACGTTAATTTCATATCCCGTTGACGTATCCGCTGGCTCAACAGTAACTATGTAGTTTTCTTCCTCTGTAAATCCAAACAGCGCGGTTCTATCAAGCAGCACCTGCTCCTCGTTGTCATCTTCGTATACGGCAATCACTTCATAGTAGTCTGACGGCAGCACTTCACTGGTACTTTCAGCAAATTCAAGATTCTGTATATCGTACTCAGCAGTATCAATGGTTTCGTCATTTCTTACCAAGTAGAAGTCTACGTCATCAAAGTCGCTAACTAAGTTGATGAAGTTTACTGTCTTGTCGTAGGCCTGAGGCAAACCACTTTCTACAAAGGTTGCTGCGCCTAATTTATTGTTGGTGTTGTAGATAAGAATAGCCTTACTCTCACCCTGATTAAGCGTAATTAGCTTGTTGCTCAGTGACGTCACTGTACCTGATGGGTCGGTTACGGTAACGCGATAATCGCCATAGCGGATAGTACTAAATTCAGACAACTCGCCCGCCGCGAGTGTAAAACTAACGTCCTCTTCATCAGTATTTCCACCAAAGGTAACCTGAAGCTCTGCATCTAGATTCGTAGAATTGTAAATACGATATTGTGAATCTGCTTCTACATCTGTAAGCGCCGTTACTGATGAAGAGTTAAGAATAGTGTCTACAACTAGTCCTTCTTGAATGGCGCCACTGACATCGCGCAGCGTCATCAGATACTCAGTTTCGTATACAAAATCGATGGTTTGTGATTCAAATACAACATCGTCACTTCCTGGCTCGGTCAAATAAATCGTGTACTCGCCCTCGTCGAAGTATTCACTGTCATCATCTGCATCCCAGAAGTCAAATTCAATCATGTCACCCGTTGTGGCCGTGCCAAGGAAGTTAGCTGCTTCAAACGGGTCGCCAGACTCACTCATGTAGAAATCATAAGAAGATTCATCTACTGCTACCGATAAAGCGAATAGGCGGAAGTGATCTTCCAATGTTTCGCGCTGATAAGAATAGGTGTTAAAAACGGGGTTACTAAAGTCACCACTCATCACAACAATGGTCTTATAACCGGTTTTTAAGTTAACGGTAATTTCGTCAATAAAAACTTCTTGGTCGTCTGAATCAGTTCGAATGAACTCGAGTTCTAATTCCCCATCTTCCATAGAGTACATTGACGTAGTGTCACCAAATTGAGCAGAGCCAAAGCTATCGCCATCAACTTCACGCATTTCTACATTGGCACCGTTAGGCGAAGCGTTGTAAAACTGAATGTAAGCATACGAATAATCTGAGCTACTGCTGCCTGAGCCACCACAAGCGGTAAGCCCAAGCAGTGCAATAAGCCCAATTGCCACTGCTTGGAACCATGTTCCACGAAGCAAAGATTGAGAGGTCAATTGCATAAATTGAATGTCCTTTGAAGTTATTCTTGGTTGGATAAAGCCTGCGTTAAAGCAAATAGGCACATGTAAAGAGTGCTGATCTTGGCACGCACAATACAGCGATATGGCTATGTGAATAGGGCTTAGTTCGCAGCTTTACGTCAACTTTGCAAAGCTGACCTTTCTTTATGGAAACTTGACATTCAAGCTTCGAAAAATACTGATAGAGGGCATTGGTGTTCGAACAAACGAAAGCAAACCGCGGACAAAACTGAAACAAAAAAAGCCTGCATAAGCAGGCTTTCACTGTACTTTAGAACAACGGGTTATTTACTCATACGAGTATGATAGCGTTACACCGCTGTATGAAGAGTAAGCGCGAATACCAATGTGCCATGTGCCTGACGCAGGCGCATCGAATGTACATACTTCGCTGTTGCCATTTTGATAAGGACGACAATCATAGCTATTCGTTTCTGGCTGTGAGCCAAACTTCACGTATAGATCGGCATCGCCTGAACCACCAGAGGTACGAATAGTCATCTGCGTTACACCTTCAGGAATCGTCCAAGTGTAGCGGTCCCAGTTTCTGCGCGTACCTGAAAGGCCGGTTAGCTGACCTGATACTGGTTCTACGCCAGGCTCAGAGCCGCCACCGCCACCAGTACCGCCACCGGCACAACCGTTGGTATTAAGGTAGTTGTAGGCGTCAGCAAGCTGCATTAAACCATAACCGTAGAAGTTATCACGACCCGCACTGCCTTTATCTTCTGCCGTTGCATTAAGTGCACTACGAATTTGGTTGTTTGAACACTGCGGGAAGTAACTCCATACTAGTGCTGCACCACCAGCTACGTGTGGCGTTGCCATAGATGTACCGCTGAGTGAAGCGTAGGTATTTGTTGGATAGGTAGACTGTACTGCACTACCTGGCGCGGCAATTTCAACCTGATCGTTATATTGGCTGTAGCTTGCACGGTTTTCGTTTGAGTCTACTGCCGCAACTGACATTACTGCATCATATGACGCTGGGTAAGACTTCGCACTGTTACCATCGTTTCCTGCCGCCGCAACTAACAGCATGCCTGCATCTGTGAAGCTCTGCATTGCATTTCGCTCGGTAGTTGACGAACTGCCGCCACCTAAGCTCATGTTAACAACGTTCGAGCCGGCATCCTGACATTGGGTGATAGCATCGATAAGGTCAGATGCGTAAGTCCATTGGCCATTGTCGTTAAAGATTTTAACGATATGCATATCCACGCCAGGATACACACCAACTACACCTTCGTTATTATCGTATGCTGCAATGGTGCCCGCTACGTGGGTACCGTGACCGTTACCATCGTTATACCAGTTACCTACAGCACTATTGTTTGCCTGACCTGTAACGCCATCGTTTGTTCCAGGCAAATCTGGGTGACCCAGGTTGTAACCTGTATCGATGATACATACTTTGCGAGCCGTAGTATCTGACTGTGCAAATTGATTAGCCTGAACCATGGTGTAGCCGTAAGGCGTGGTCTGCGCCATAGGCTTACGACGAACGTCCACTTCAATGCTTTCTACATTTGGATTTTTACGAAGCTTGTTCAGCGCAGACTTACTCATTGTAGCTGCTACCATTTTATGCTTCTTAAGCTCTTTCTTAATTGCACCACCTGCTTTTCTTACTTCTGATTTAGCAGACGCGATATCGAAAGGCTTTTTACCTTTTACTTTGGCACTTGAGATTTGACCTTTACCTTTTAATGCACTCACTTCAACCGTTTCACTGGTCATCTCATCTTTGAACTTGATGATGTAACGCTCTTGGTCAGTGGTGACAAGACGATCGACAGTCAATCGCTTACCTAGTGCTTGTTTTAGGGTTTGAGGCTTTTCTTTAACTTTTACCAGACCTTCGCCTGCTGCCATTGCAGAATTACCCATTAAGCCAAGTGATACAGCTAGAGCAGCTGCTGTTAGACATGTGTGTTTCTTATTTAATTTTGAGTTCAAAATTTATTTCCTGTTTTATCTGTCTTATTAACTTCAACACTGTTTTATTCCGTGCTTTGGAAGCTATTTGTTATTAAATGACATACAGGTATAACCATTACCTCATACGAAAAGCTCATCCATGACAACCGACGCAACTGCGTTGCAACGACCTACCCGTTTGTCAGGTATGCAAATAAACGGTATTACCAATTATTTACAGAGCTCATATTAGGCGGCGAATCAGGCTGTTGAGTATGTTGCCTTAACCCTGGTGAGCATTTTAATACCTTTAAAAATGCACAAAAAAACAACACAACTTATGAAGAGCGCGCCAAATGTGTATTACGAGCAGATTCATGGTAGGAATAAAAAACTATAATTAACATTAATTTCACAAATTCAAATGTAACAAAATATTAAACTCTTTATAAGTTTTACTTAAATATAAAAAAAGCGTGTACCCAAAGGTACACGCTTTTTTAAAAACCAATTGAAAACTCATTAGAGGCTCAATTCTAGCAACTTAGTCTCATAAACTGCGCTGTCTTACGATCTCGTATAAGCACACGCCGGTTGCTACCGACACGTTTAAACTTGTCACACTGCCAGCCATAGGAAGCTTCACTAACTCATCGCACGTTTCTTTGGTAAGCCTACGCATGCCCTTACCTTCAGCCCCCATTACTAATGCAGTTGGGCCTTTCAGGTCTACATCATAAAGGGTCTTATCGGTTTCACCGGCTGTGCCAACAATCCAAAGGCCTTTATCTTGAAGGTGCTTCAAGGTTCTGGCCAGGTTCGTGATTTGAATAAGTGGAACCACTTCAGCTGCACCACAGGCCACCTTTCTTACTGTGCCGTTTAAGCTTGCTGATTTATCTTTCGGTACTACTACCGCGTGCACCCCTGCTCCATCTGCAGTACGCAGGCACGCACCTAGATTATGCGGGTCGGTAACACCGTCTAGTACCAAAATTAAAGGCTGCGTTTCGCTTTCTAAAATTTTGTCTAAGTCAGCTTCATCTAGCACGCGGGCTGGTTTTGCTCTTGCTACCACGCCTTGGTGTTGCTCACCGCTTACTTTGTCATCTAGCGCTTTGCGCTGACAAAACTGAACGGAAATACCGAAACGACGGGCTTGGTTAACAATGTTGGTTAGGCGCTCGTCATTGCGACCTTTTAACACTAACACTTCCATTACACGCTCGGGTTCTTTTTCAAGTACCGACTGCATGGCATGTAAACCGTATAACCATTCTTGCTGCGCCATTTAACGCTTACCTCTTTTATTCAATGACAGTGTTTTGCCGCTACTACCGCCTTTGGCGCTGCCGCGACTTGACGATTTTCCACCGCTACGACTAGACGAGCTTGATCCGCCTTTGCCTTTGTTCCCTTTTTTATCAGAACGCGAGCCTTTATCAGAGCGTGATTTGTTATCAAAACGAGTAGGTTTATCTGAAGCCTTTTTCGCAGACCTCACTTTTACCTTCTTACCCTTAGTGCCGCGCAGCATAGACTTATCGAGTAATAAATCAATCTTTCTTTCATCAAGGTTGACCGCTGCTACGGTTACTTGAACCGTATCACCCAACCTGAACTGGCGATGGCCCGACTCACCAACCAGCGCTTGTTTTACGTCGTCATAGTGATAATAGTCATCATCTAGCGATGTAATGTGTACTAGGCCGTCGATGTGGTATTCGGTAAGGCGTATAAATAAACCAAAGTTAGTGACCGAGCTGACCACACCTTCAAAGGTGTCGCCGACGTGGTCGAGCATAAACTCGCACTTAAGCCAGTCAGCCACGTCACGGGTGGCATCATCGGCGCGGCGCTCTGTCATTGAACACTGCTCGCCTAGCTGTTCAATTTCTTCAACGGTGTAGTTTTTCGCGCCACTGACTGCTTTTTTGCCCTGCTGTTTAGCAATAATGCCTTTTAGCGCACGGTGCACGACCAAGTCTGGGTAGCGACGGATAGGTGACGTGAAGTGCGCGTAAGCTTCTAGCGCCAACCCAAAGTGACCTACGTTGTCACCGTCGTAAACCGCTTGCTTCATTGAGCGCAGCAGCATGGTTTGAATTAGTTCTTCGTCAACTCGACCGCGGGTTTTAAGCACTACATCGGTAAATGCGGCAGGCTCCGCGTCTTCAACAATGCCATGCGGGATGCCGATTTCACTTAAGTAGCTGGTAAAAGCGGTAAGTCTGTCGGCATCTGGCTTATCGTGTACTCGGTATAGCGCAGGCGCCTCATGCTTTTCAAGCATAAGAGCCGCACTTACGTTTGCCATGATCATGCACTCTTCAATAAGCTTGTGCGCGTCGTTACGCACCAGCGGCACAATATTTTCAATCTTGCGCTGGGCGTTGAAAACAAACTTCACTTCTTGGGTTTCAAATTCAATCGCCCCGCGCTTGGCACGGGCTTTTTTGAGCGCACGGTACAAGTCGTGAAGATTACGTAAATGAGGTACATGAGGCTCGTAACGCTGATGAAGCTCTTTGTCGCCCTGAAGAATATTCCACACTTTGGTGTAGGTTAAACGGGCGTGTGAGTTCATGACTGCTTCGTAAAACTGGAATTCTTCCAGTTTACCATTTGCACTGATGGTCATTTCACACACCATACATAGGCGGTCGACTTCAGGGTTTAATGAACACAAGCCGTTTGACAGCACTTCCGGTAGCATAGGAATTACTTGGTCAGGGAAGTAAACCGAGTTACCGCGCTGCTGCGCTTCATCATCAAGGGCTGAGCCTGTTCTTACATAATGACTTACATCAGCAATGGCTACCCACAGCTGCCAGCCACCATCGTCTAGCGGTTCACAATATACTGCGTCATCGAAGTCGCGGGCGTCTTCACCATCGATGGTGACCAGCGGAAGCTGGCGTAAATCGATGCGACCTTCTTTGGCTTCATCGGGCACCTGATCGGTAAGCTTTTCCACTTGCTTGGTTACGCCATTTGGCCATTGGTGCGGAATATCAAACGTGCGAAGTGCCATTTCTATTTCCATACCTGGCGCCATATGTTCACCAAGTACTTCAACAATTTTGCCCACCGGACTCATTTTACGGCGTGGACGCTGGGTAAGCTCTACCACAACCACCTGCCCCATTCGAGCACCGTGTGTGCTCTCTGGTGGAATAACAATTTCGTGCTGCAACCGGCTGTCATCTGGCACAACCATGCCAAAACCTTGCTCAACAAAGTAGCGGCCAACAATGGGCTCGCTGCGTGGCTCAATGACTTGCGTAACAAACGCTTCTTTTCTTCCACGGCGATCGGTTCCGCTAATGCGCGCTTCTACCACATCGTCGTGAAGGAACAGGTTCATTTGCCCAGCACTGATAAATAAATCACCGCTTTTATCTTCAGGACGCAAAAAGCCGTAGCCATCACGGTGACCAATAATTCTGCCTTTAATGAGTTCATCACGGTTTTGGAGAATGTATTTTTTCTGCTTGGTAAATTGCACCTGACCTTCGCGCTCCATGGCACGTAGTCGGCGCTGAATTCCAATTCGCGCTTCTTCGTCGAAGGCGTTCACCAAGTTACAGATATCAAGAAACGACAACGGCTTGTCGTGCTCTTTTAATAAACTCATTAAATATTCGCGGCTGGCTACCGGATTTTCGTACTTCTCTTTCTCGCGCTGATAATGCGGATCATCACTCATGTATTTTAAATTTACCTTTCGTATTTTGTTCAACGTGTTTTCGTTTGTGGCTTAGTTCTTCAAAGCCCTGTAGAAAACATAAATATGATTGTTTAGACACACAAACCATTTTTGGTTCATGTGGTTATTTGCTGCACAGTATAACAGTATTTGCAGTAAAACATTGACTGTTATTATGGATTCTCAGCCTGACATCTGTATGTCACAAACACTCAGTATAAAAATGGGTTTTCGTTTTTGTTGCATGAGCGTTCAACAAAACAATACATCATCGGATACCTTACAAACCTTATAAAGAGCAGGCATATGGATAGAAGATCGTTTATAAAGCTGTCGTCACTCGCAGGCGCGAGCGTAGCAGTGTCTACAGGGCTAGCAGGCTGTACCGTTAGCACTTCAGCAAACAGCCAACCGCAAACCAACGCAACCTTTACCCATGGTGTGGCGAGTGGAGACCCATTAAAAGACGCCGTGATTATTTGGACGCGCGCCGTGCCCACTGCAAATTTGGGCTCAGGTACGGGCTCAAAGTCAGCTTTAGCCAAGGCCGATATTTTATGGGAAATGGCAAGCGATGCGGATTTTGCCAATGTGATAAGTAGCGGTATTGTTGAAGCCAAAGCAATCCATGATTTCACAGTAAAAGTGGACGTAGCAGGTCTAAGTCCAGCTCGTCGTTATTTTTACCGCTTCAAAAGCGCTAATAATACAAGTCCTGTGGGAGAAACCCGTACGCTACCTGAAGTCGATGTTTCTAACGTCACGTTCGGCATATTTTCTTGTTCCAACTACCCCGCTGGCTTTTTCACACCCTACATGGAAGCAGCGAAAGACGACAACATTGACTATGTATTACACCTTGGTGACTACATTTATGAGTACGATGGCGAAGGTTACGCAACTGAGCACGCCAAGGAAATTGGCAGGACCTATGCGCCTGATAACGACACCGAGCTTTACACTCTCACTGACTATCGCAACCGCTATGCGCTGTATCGTACGGATGAAGGCTTGCTGTCGTTACATCAAAATAAGCCGTTTATTGTTGTATGGGACGATCATGAAATTACTAACGACACCTATAAAGACGGCGCTGAGAATCACCAAGCGGATGAAGGAGATTTTTATGCACGCCGTGCAGCGGCCGTACAAGCTTATTATGAGTGGCTACCCATTCGCCCACCTTTTGGCACCGAGCGCTTAGAAATTTATCGTCAGTTTACCTTTGGTAAACTTCTTGACTTATATATGCTCGACACCCGCGTTCTTGCCCGCGACAAACAGCTTGAATACGCCAACTATCGCGATGCTGAAACTAAAGCGTTTGACCAAGCACGCTTTATGAAAGACATCGGCAACCCGAACCGCGGTTTACTCGGTGAAACTCAACGCAACTGGCTCCATTCGTCTATGCAGCAAAGCCAGACTAAATGGCAGGTGTTAGGGCAACAGCTATTAATAGGCCGCATGCTTTTCCCTGTATCGATTTTTAACGGCGTTGAACGCAAAGCAATACCTGATCATGTACATAGGCTCGCGAATATCAAACGCAAACAAAAGCAAGGTGGTGCACTTAGTGAGCAAGAGCTTGCGCTTATCAATACTGTAATGCCTTACAACTTAGACGCATGGGACGGCTACCCTATTGAACGGGAACAGGTGCTGACGCAGCTTAAGTCCATCGGCAAGCCAGTTATTGCCCTTGCAGGTGATACACATAATGCTTGGCACAACAAATTAACCCTTAAAGATGGTACAGAGGTAGGGGTTGAACTTGCCACACCAGGCGTGACGTCACCCGGTATGGAACATTACCTAAGCATGGGGGATGAAAAAGCTAAAACCCTTGCAGACGACCTACCGCTTCTTATAGAAGATTTGCAGTACTGTAACCTCCACCAGCGCGGGTTCATGACTTTAACCGTTAGCCAAGATAGCGCAAAAGCCACTTGGCACTATGTGGATGCAATTTTAACCAAGGCTGGAAAGGTGGTTAACACGCATAGCTTTGAGATAAACGCTTGATAAAGGCTATTTATTAAGACGGAATAAGCCGCATGCTTGCGGCTTTACTTTATGAAGTCATTTTTTAATTAAATAAGTAAACGCGCTTAATTGAATGCAGCGCGTTTACTCCTTGCCAACCTTAAAACTCGTAATAAACACGCACACCAGCAATGCGTGGCATCCCGCGTACGAAGGTAGGAATACCCAATCCACCGCCCGTATTCCCAGCATCAATCAAGAATTCTTTATCAAACAGGTTGTTCACGTAAAACTCATAGGCAAACTCGCTGTTGTCTTGAAGCAGCTTCACCGATACATCAGTCAGTGAGTAAGTATCTTGAGAAAGACCAGGGTAATTGCTGCTTTCAAAAAACACTTCTGACTGGAAGCTGGTAAGCCAGTTAACATCAATGTCAAAACTGTCCATATTGAATACTTTGTTGATGTTTATCGCGCCGCTAACTTCTGGCGCTAAGCGGAACTTATTGCCACCGTATTGGAACTCAGATCCATCAGCAATATTGTCTGCAAATTCAGCATCAAGGAAACCAAGGCTTGCTGTTAGCGTCAGCGTCTCGCTGTAGTTATAGGTCGCCATGCCTTCAATACCCGACATGGTCGAGTCGCCTACCGTTACAGTAATAGACTGTAAGGTTTCTGCGTCGGTAAAGCTTTGCTGATAATCGCTGTATTCGTAGGTGAAAATGGCACCTGAGAACAGGAAGTTCGCGCTTTGGTATTTAATACCTAAATCGTAACTGTCTACTATTTCAGGTTTAGTCACATTAACGCCACCTGCGTTAGCATCCACAACTGGTGAACGTCGTCCCCTAGCGTAGTTCGCGTATACGTTCCAGTTGTTATTAACATCATAGCTTACGGCAAAGCGCGGCAGGGTATCATCAAAGTCGCGCTCGGCATCGAACGTAAATGCACCGTCTGCAGTAGTATAAGTATTACGGGTATAACGTGTTTCGTCGATATAGCGCACGCCAGCAGTAATGTTGATGTCGTCGGTAACAAAATACGACACCTCAGCAACATAAGACGCTATATCAAGTTCAGCTTCAAATATAAACGGCCCTTGTATCAGAATAGGCGGCAGTGCAGGGTTAGAAATAGGAGAGCCATCTTCATTAAACAGTTGCGACACTAACATCGCACGCAGTGCTTCTATTTCTTCTAACGATGCGCCGGTAGCGATATTCTGATTTAGTGGAATATTCGAACTAGCCTCTAACTGTGCTTTTACTGCATCAAACGTTCCGCGTATAAAGGGGTCTACCATTACATAGTAAGGCAAAATCGATTCGTCTTGAGTAATGGATGCGCCAACAAAAGCTGCCAGCTTGTCTCCAGAATCAAATACCAAACGCATTGATGCGCCTTGAAGCGTAGCGTCGTTATCAAAATAAGCATCTTGAATACGCAACGCTGAACCATCAGCATCAAAACCTTCGCTTACTTCTACATCTTTATAGTAGGCATCGGCATGTAGGCTAAGCATTTGGTTGAAATCGTAGTTTACGGTTAAATCATAAGCTTGAAGCGTTCGTTCAATGCCTAGCTCACTGCCTAAACTAAATTCGGCATCAGTAAAAGGGCTAGTATCTCCGCCATTGTGGGCGATAGAGCCTGATTTGAAGGCAATGCCCGGCTGGTCGTTATACTCCATGGCTGCGCGCGCAATGATTTCAAGCTGATCGTAATTCGCTCTCCATGTTGCGCGTAGAGCTTGTACTGAAACACCCTGAAGATCTTCGCTGTTGCACGGCACTTCTTCACCAAGATGGTTGTACATATTTGCATTACCGTAATAGGAATCAGCACTACAGGCATTGTTTTCTACAATGCCGTCCATTTCGCGATAAAGACCTGCTATACGAAAACTGTGGTTATCGTTAATAGGCTGGTTATACATGAATTCAACTTCTTGGCCTTGCTCTGAGTTATAGCCAACCTGTACCTTGCCTTCTTGTTCGAAGGTGGGAAGATTAGAATGAATACTCACCGCACCATTGGCTGCCGCCACACCAAACAAGGTTGGCTGGGGGCCTTTTAAAACCTCTACGCGCGCAATATCAAAAAGCGCGACGCTGGCTACCGTCTTTTTACTGATATCAAAGCCATCTTGATATACAGAGATGCGAGGCGTTGCCGACACCGAAGATACGTCGTCAGTCACGCCTCGAATATTAAAGGACGGTAAGCTTACAGCCTGCTCTTGAATTTGAACGTTAGGTAAAATACGAGAAAGCTCATCAAGTTCCATGATATTGGTGCGCTCTAAGAACTCGCTACCTATTACATCCATAGTAACAGGCACATCCATAACGGACTGCTCACGCATTTGTGCGGTTACCGTAATCTCTTCTATATAGTTATGTTCGTTTTCTGTGTCGGGCGCTACTTCTTGTGCAATTGCGGCGCTTGATAGTGCAAATGCAATTGTTGTGGCAAGCAGAGAGCGTGGATAAACCGTTCGAGGGTACAGAGGACGCATCAAGTCATTCCTTTTGTGTGCTTATTGGGTGTTTTATGTATTTTTTAAACATTTCGCCGATAGATTGGCGACATTGCCTAGTGTTTAGAAATATCAAAGCCCAAAAATGTAGAATGCTTTTGAGACGGTTCGATGAACTATCCGTGACATGTCGGAGGCAATTTTATGACAAGTATTCTGTGCCCCGCTATAAAACCAAACAGAACTCAATTCTGTACAACAAAGTTGTGCAACCTCTATGCACAAAAGAACAATGTCAGTACAATATTTAAGTAGGATAGAAAGAACTTTTAAATAAAAAGCGAAACGGAGACTGCAATGAAAAAATTAATGATGGCTACTGCTATTGGCGCCGCGACCTTATTAAGTGCATGTAGTGCAGAGCACGGCACCACTCAGTGTACTACTGCGCCGGAAGCTGAATGGCAAAACCAAGATGCGTTTCAGGCTCAGCTGTTAGCGCAAGGCTACAAAATCAACGAATTTAAAGTGACAGGCGGTAACTGCTACGAAATCTACGGCTTCGATAAAGAAGAGAACAAAGTAGAGATTTACTTTAACCCTGTTGATGGCAGCATTGTTAAAAAAGAAATGCACTAAATTCTGTTTAGCAAACGGTTCATCGAACGCTTGCTTTAAAACTTGATAAAAACGCTGCAAACTATTGCAGCGTTTTTGTTTTACCCTGAGAAAGTCACGTAATGCACAAAGCTAAAGACACGGGTTCAGATATTTATGTTTGGGATTGGGTAGTGCGCGTATGCCACTGGGGCATTGTTGCAAGTTTTATCACCAACTACTTTATTGTAGAGCCAGGCCGGCTTTTTCATGAAATCGCGGGCTATGTGGGCGTAGCGCTTATATCTATACGCGTTGCTTGGGGCTTATATTCAGCTAATCCCAACAAAAAGGGCTCCACAGCTTACGCTAGCTTCTCCACTATTTCGCTAAGCAAACAGGCCTTTAGAGAACATCTTCAGCACTTAAAGCATAAACAAATCCCACGTACTCATGGCCACAATCCTTTTGGCTGGCTTATGGTGATGGCAGTTATTGCCCTTTTGCTTGGGTTAGGTATTACCGGTTTTATGATGGAAGAAATAGACACACTGTTTGGGAATAGCACGCTGGAATGGATACACAGTATTATGGCTGATGTATTGTACGGCTGTGTGTTGGTGCATATTGCTGCCGTGTTTGCTGTACAACGTATGGGTAATATTCAGTTAGTTCGCCCTATGCTTACTGGCTGGCGTAAGCGTTAAGCCTACGTAAAGACATAGATGTGCTACGGACATAAATACGCTTTTGCCGAAGCTGGCTTGTTGTGCTTGCCAGCCTTTCTGCCCTTAAGTTTTTAGTTGCCTGCAGGTGTTCGTTATCACCTCGCCGCTTGTAGCTTTTAACTATCCAAAGGCCGCTTTGCCTCTCGCACGGCTTTCGGGTGCATTAATTTTTCTAAGCGAGCGAGGTAAGACGCAATTTGCTGATGCTGCTTTTTATCGTTGGTCACCGAGTTATAAAGCCAGTGGTATGCGTCTTCATAATCGTAAGGACTGCCATAACCGTCCAAAAATAACTCAACCAAGTGAATTTGCGCTTTTAGGTTTTTAAGCGCAGCGGCTTCTCGTAAATACACTACGGCGCGAGATTTATCCTGCTGCACAAGCGTGCCCTTTGCATAGTAACGCCCCAATTGCTCTAGTGCTGCTGGCAAACCTTGATTCGCGGCATCTTCCATGTAGCCAATACCACGGGCAGGTTCAGCGTCTACGCACACGCCCCACGCCAGCATATCTCCCCATAAAAACTGGTAGGCCGGTACTTTCAACACGTTTGCACGCGCTTCAATGTCTTGTACTAATTGGCATCGATCAGCCACTACTTTATCTAAATGCGTATTAGCATTAATCATATCGATTAAGGCATCTTGGCTGTAAAGCTGAACTGCGCGAAGCTCTTCAATCGTTTCCCCTTCAAGAGCATGAGCGGAAAAACCCGTGACAGTCGCGCAGATAAATAAGGCTGTGTGTAGAATACGTTTCATAGCAAAAGAGTATGTGTTGATTACAATGTCTTAGTTAAGGTATCGACTAATTATAGATTATCTTAACCAAGACATGCTTTTCTTTACGAATGGACACATGAGCGTCTGCGGCCAGCTAATATCTGCTTTCAACTTTATGCTGACCACCTGCACTTAACCGTACGCCAGCATCTTGCTTTTAGTGGCTACTTTTTCGTGGACACATGGCCGATTGGATATGACGGGCGTGATCGGCTAGGTCAATACCTAAATCAGTTAGGTAACCACCGTCTGGCTGGGTGATTAGGCCTTTGGAGTATAGCCTGGATGCTGCGTTCACCATGCTTTGGCTGGCATCGTGATGAATTTTTAAACCTTGAAGTAGGCTGTCTGTTGGAAACTTCAGTAACAAATTTAATTCGTCTAACATGTCCTGATCGAATGCACTCATGTAACCACCTTAGGCAAAAGGGTTAGTAGGGATTTAGCACGCTGACCACTGTAAAACACCTCAGCAAAGCACTATTAGCCCTAGATTTGTTAATATTTTTAACGCTTTCTTATATCACACCCAAATGGCACCTCTGTAAAGCGTAATTTATCTGTAAAACGTTTAATCGTGTAAACACAGCGCTTACTGATCGGACTTTGGCGCTAAATAGTATATTCTTGCCATAAATTGAGTTTGTGGATGCACCTGCACTGATGAAGTACAAAGATTTACGCGACTTTATTCGCCAGCTAGAAGCTAAAGGTGAATTGGTACGCATTACCCAGCCCATTGATACCGACCTTGAAATGACAGAAATTGCCGACAGGACGTTGCGTGCCGGCGGCCCTGCACTGTTATTTGAAAACCCTAAAAATCACGACATGCCCGTATTGGCAAATTTGTTTGGTACACCAGAGCGCGTAGCTATGGGCATGGGTCAAGAGTCTGTTGAAGCACTGCGTGAAGTAGGCAAGCTACTGGCTTATTTGAAAGAGCCAGAGCCGCCTAAAGGGCTGAAAGATCTTTGGGAGAAGCTGCCAGTATTTAAGCAGGTGCTAAATATGCCTGCCAAAATCCTTAAAAAAGCCCCTTGTCAGGAAGTGGTGCTTACCGGTGACGACGTAGACTTATCAAAAATTCCGGTACAGCGCTGCTGGCCGGGTGACGCTGCGCCTTTGGTAACATGGGGTTTGAGTGTTACTAAAGGGCCGCATAAGAAGCGTCAGAATCTGGGCATTTACCGTCAGCAGGTTATCGGCAAAAACAAACTTATTATGCGTTGGTTGTCACACCGTGGCGGCGCCCTTGATTTTCGTGAGTGGTGTCAAACACACCCGGGCGAACCCTACCCGGTATCTGTGGCCCTTGGCGCAGATCCCGCTACCATTTTAGGTGCAGTTACCCCTGTACCAGATACCCTTTCCGAGTATGCTTTTGCGGGGCTACTGCGTGGTGACAAAACTGAAGTAGTTAAGTCTATTAGTAACGACCTACAGGTACCTGCCAGTGCCGAGATTGTACTCGAGGGCTATATTGCTCAGGATGAAACTGCGGCTGAGGGCCCTTATGGCGATCACACCGGTTACTACAATGAAGTCGACGACTTCCCTGTATTTACCGTTACTCATATAACCCATCGTAAAGATCCTATCTATCATTCGACCTATACAGGCCGTCCACCAGATGAGCCAGCTATTTTAGGTGTTGCGCTAAACGAAGTGTTTGTGCCTATTTTGCAAAAGCAGTTCCCTGAAATTGTTGATTTCTACTTGCCTCCAGAAGGGTGCTCTTATCGTATGGCAGTGGTAACGATGAAGAAACAGTATCCTGGGCATGCGAAACGGGTGATGATGGGTGTGTGGTCGTTCTTGCGCCAGTTCATGTACACCAAATTTGTGATAGTGTGCGATGACGACATCAACGCGCGTGACTGGAACGATGTTATTTGGGCCATCACCACCCGTATGGACCCAGCCCGCGACACGGTAATGATAGAAAATACGCCTATCGACTACTTGGACTTTGCGTCCCCCGTTTCAGGGCTAGGTTCTAAAATGGGCATGGACGCCACCAATAAAATGCCGGGCGAGACCGACCGAGAATGGGGCGTACCTATTGTGATGGACGAAGACGTTAAAAAACGCGTTGATGATATTTGGGACAGTCTTGGTATTATGTAACGACTATTTTTAGCGCTATTTATTTTGTATTGAAGCATGCGCTTTTCTTAAGCGCATGAAAAGGCGACACGCTAAGCAAGAAGGTTAGAAGAGAATACATGTCAGAAATTAAGTGTAAGGTTGCAAGCATCACGCCTTTAACCGAAGTGGTTCAAAAAGTTGAATTAACGCCAGAAAACCCTGTTGAGTTTAAGGCGGGTCAGTACGCCATGGTGGTAATGGGCGAAAAAGATATGCGTCCATTTTCTATTGCCAATGCCGCATTTGATAATAGCCGCATTGAATTACACATTGGCGCAGAGCCTGGCAACAGCTACGCTGGTGAAGTGCTAGAGCGCATGCGTGCGGATGGCGAAATTACCGTAAACGTAGGTAATGGCAATGCCTTTTTGCAAAGCAATGGCCTGCCTATGGTACTTATTGCAGGTGGTACGGGCTTCTCGTATACGTATTCAATTCTGCAAGAGCACCTTAATAGCGGCGACAAGACGCCAGTTACACTCTATTGGGGTGGTAAGCATGCGGCTGACTTGTATTTGGCCGACAAGCTAACTGAGCTCGCTGAAGCTAACGACCACTTCACTTTTGTGCCGGTTGTCGAGTTTGCTTGCGACGAGTGGAAAGGCAGAACGGGCTGGGTACACCATGCGGTAATGGCTGACCACGCTGACTTTGCCAATATTCAGGTTTACGTTGCAGGTCGTTTTGAAATGGCAAAAGTTGTACGCGATGATTTTACACAACGCGGTTTAAAAGTTGAGAACCTGTTTGGCGACGCGTTTGCGTTTATTTAAGCGTGCAAGGTAAGTAGTAGCAAAAGATGCTCATGTCGTGAGCATTAAATCTACCTCTAGCCCATCATGTTGACCATACAAAACTATATATGGTCAACATGGCATTTCACACACTAACCCTATCTTCTTACATAAATTAAATCTGATAAGCGCCGTCTATTTTCATTTCTAAAAAATTGCTAACATCAACACTCAACCAACGAATCAAATAGTAAAACAGAAGGAATTGGAAGCATTGGTAGGGTAACCAGTTTGATTTCGGCACTCCGCGCTGCTTGGACATGCGTCAGCCTACTATTATGTCTTTCAGAAAAATATATGAAGTACAACAAACAACTGCTAATAACAGGCTTAGCGGCCGCTATTGCCGGATGTGGCGGTGGTAGCTCTTCACAACCTCCTACTAACGACAATGGAAGTACACCGCCTACTTCAAACTATGAGCATGTAGTTAGTGCAAGTTACTTTAGTTCATGCGGTGAGATAATACCTCAAACTGAAGCTATGGTTGCTCGCCATGACAACAGCGGTGCAGTAGCTGCTGTCTATGAAGCTGATGATGACGGAAATATCGCTATCGATTACTCCGGTGTAGCAACGTATACGATGCTAAGTGTAGGTTATTGGGGAGAAACTGCCTATCCTCGCGTTCATACCTACGTAGACATTACCGCCGATAAAATCAAAAACACACGCATTATCGCTGAAGGCTTCGCCAATGAAGACTCGTGCGAATGTAACAACGTAACATTCGATATTAGTCAAGTTCCTGTTGCCTCGCCTATGGCCAGCGTCGTTGTCTCTACCACAACATCGTCTAATATTTTCGATGTCAATGACACAGACTGGTTGGCTGAAGCTAATGTTTGTCGACCCATTGGCGGAGAGTGGCCAGACATTGCTCTCACGCTAACCAGTGCACAGGAATACCCTGCTGAAACCTATTACACTGCTGTTCTTAGTGATTACAGTTTCGATGAAACATATGTAGTAAGTAATGCAGAGCTTGTCAGAAAAGTACCTTTTTCGCTGCTCAATAATAACGTCAACAGTGACTCAAGTCTGCGCGTTTCACTACGCGGCCGAAAAGATGGCTGGATGCATTATGCTGATAATGTGCAGGTTTGGGATGTTGCAGAACTTTCACCTTCAGTTCCTATCTTTGACACCCCTGAAACGTATATCGATGCTTACAATTTCGAGTTCGACAGCTTCAGCTCCGAAGGCACAGATGTTCAAGTATCCATTTATACGGGCGCTCAGGTAACACTTCCATCCACCCACACTGAATCATTAGACTTAGCATTGATGTCTTACGACTTATTTTCCCAACAAGTTTTAACATTCTTTAATGATGAAAGTTATGACCTGTCTTCAGTGGGAGCGGACTCTGTAACCGTTACCTTGTCTGGGAATGATTCTTCTGGTGATCGTCTCTATTACTTCCAACTAACCACACCAAGTCAGGGTTCTCTTGCTATTTTAGATAACTTAGACATAGAGGGTGTCGACTTTCCCCTATCGGCAAACTTTAACTTCGATGAAGAGCCAGCGTCGGGTTATATAGGATTGGAAGCTTATGATGTGCAAAGCACGAATGATTATCTTGAGTCGCTTAAAAATGATGATGTTACCGCCTACGGTATGGTTTACTTCGACTTTTAAATAGGCTTAGATCTTTTAAATTGTAAATGTATATCGGCACGGAGTGTTACGTGCCGATATATTGTATTCCTCTTAAATAAAGTTAATTACATCGATATTCATTGTCCATTTTCGACGCATTCAGTATGGTCTTTGCAGAACATGGAGAAAATAATGAATAAATCACAGCCCTGTTATCTTACGAACCTAGTATTAAGAAAAATTGCCCCCGCAATTGCACTAACACTATCTACTACAGCCTTTGCTGATACCGAGCAGCAGCAAGCACTTTATGATATTGCCAAAAATGTTTCCGCTGAAAACATTGAAAAAGACATTACCAAGTTGGTGAACTTTGGTACACGCCATACTCTCTCTGAAACCGAGTCTGATACCCGCGGTATAGGCGCTGCGCGTCGCTGGATTAAATCTGAATTTGATAAAATTTCAGCCGAGTGTGGTGGCTGCTTAGAGGTGTACTACCAGTCGGAAGTCATCAGCGGTGAAAAGCGTATTCCCGACCCAGTAGAAGTGGTTAGTGTTATTGCTATTCAACGCGGTAGTACTGATCCGGACCGCTATGTGATTATGTCTGGCGACATTGATTCACGGGTGTCTGATGTGATGGATTTCACCTCTGATTCACCAGGTGCAAACGACAACGCCTCTGGTGTTGCCGGTACCCTTGAAGCCGCGCGAGTACTATCCAAATACAAGTTTAACGGCAGTATCGTGTATGCTGCTTTATCTGGCGAAGAGCAAGGGCTTTTCGGCGGGCGTATTATGGCAAACCAAGCCAAGAAAGACGGCTGGCGAATTAAAGCCGTGCTCAATAATGACATGATTGGCAATATCGAAGGGGTAAACGGTGTTATTAACAACACCACCGCTCGCTTGTTTGCTGAAGGCACTCGTGTAACAGAAACGGAAAAAGAAGCGAGCATGCGACGTTTCACCGGAGGTGAAGTAGACTCGCCAAGCCGAAACCTTGCCCGCTATATCGATAAAATTGCCGATCAGTATATTGAGAACTTAGACACTATGGTGATTTATCGCTTGGACCGCTTTGGTCGTGGCGGCCACCACCGCCCGTTTAACGACTTGGGCTACCCGGGTATTCGTATTATGGAAACTAACGAAAACTACACACGCCAGCATCAAGATCTTCGCGTAGAAGACGGTATTGCCTATGGTGATACCTTGGATGGCGTCGACTTTGATTACGCTGCAAAACTTACTGGCCTTAATGCTGTTTCTCTTGCTGCTATGGCGTGGGCACCGAACCCACCTGCAAATGTAGAAATTGCCGGTGCAGTTCAACCTTCAACATTTTTAAAGTGGGACGCACTAGACGCTGAAGAGAACCCTCAGCTTAAAGGGTATAAAGTATATTGGCGTCATACTGATGCTCCGCAATGGGAATACAGTAAGTATGTGGGTAACGTTACCGAGGCCATGCTTGAGAATGTCGTTATCGACAACTACTTTTTTGGGGTTGCCAGCGTTAACAAGGACGGTGTTGAAAGCGTAGTCGTTTATCCAGGTCCTGCGGGAAGCTTTGGAGAATAAGCGTTTAAATTGAACGTTTACGTTGGGCGCCTATATTGGGCATGCTTATCCCCATCCAATTACGCACCCAATTATGCATGCAATCGAGTTCGTGACGTTAAGCTGGTAATGAAACCGGCTTATCGTCGCGAATGACTTTACTTAATAAAAGCTAATATAAACGTGGACACTACACTCAATATATTGATGTCGCTTACATTTTGTTAATTTAAGCCAGTACGTGTTTATTGGAATTAAGCGACTAACTGAATTACAGTGTAGTAAATGTATGACGGCAGTTCGGAGTTCACCTTTGGTAAGATTAAGCGCGTTCTCGCTCTCTATTTTCACTCAACGTCTTTCTTTATTAGGCATAAGCCTAGCCCTTTGTTGTTTAAATGTTTCGCAATTACATGCCGCCCCTACCAAATTAGGTGCAGCTTCCTTCGAGACCTACATAAGCGACGATGGGGAGCCTGCTCGAGTTAACACACTGCTCGAAAAGGTGTTTCAGAAGGCAGAGTTGGATATCCAACTTCAGGTTATGCGACAAGCTTTTTTGGGCAGTTCTGTACTGACAGGTAAGCTAGACGGTGAATTTGCCTACGTTAATTTGGGTGAGGATAGCAGCAACTATATACTATCCGATATCTACTTACCCATTTACCTTTACGCGGTAAGCAAAGAGGCGGACGTTGAGGCAGTAAAGCTATTCCCTCATTTAAAAGACAATAGGGTCGCTATTGAAAATCGCTTTGCGAATACGCCCTCATTCAGACTGCTGAAAGATATAAAGTGGTCACGCAACCCCACTACGTTTGATGCATTTCGACAACTTGCCGACGATAGAGCGCCTTACTTAATTACCACCCAGCTGCTTGCGCGAGAGCTAAACATATTGCTGGCTAACGATAATGAAGAAACCCTGCACTTTTCAGCAAAACCTTTAGCAAAAACCGGATTTCAAATAGCTATCAGCAAAAATGTTGCTAACGCTGAAAGGATTGTTGCGCAATTCAATCAAGCTGTGTCGACAATGCAGAATTCGGGGGAATTGAATCAGCCACTTGATTTAGCTTGGCTCACCAAAGATGTGAATGGCGATGGCGTTGCCGACTTTATCGGGCACAGCAACATAACTACCACGTCAGACTTGTTAAACACCGCCTATTCCCTTGACGGTAAACCTACATCTGAAGCTAGCGCGTTTTATATTGACGGGGATAGATATGCATCGCTTGAGGAAGCGCGTGCTGCCCTTCCTGATAAAGAAAGTTCGTCGCCTCGCGAGTCGCTGTTAGATAAAACCACCTACCAGCTATTACTTCGCCGCTGGTAGATGAATTTTGACTTCAGTGAACTTTGAAAGCAATGAGCGTTGAAAGGCATTAAATTAGGTAGAGAAGCACGAAGTCGACTACGCGACTTCTACACTACAAAGCATACCTGTCGTTGCTTAAACTAAACGACCTATTCAAAGATATGCGTCAGCTTTGTTAACGCTCTATCTTCGCGCTCTATCCTCGTAATACTGCTGATCAAAGGTTGCAAAAAAGACTGGGAGTCATCTGCGTTAGTGTGTCGTTTCTGGCAAGTACATTTCCAAAATTGTCAGCAATTCTTCGCCATCTACCGGTTTTGACACATAGTTATTAAAGCCAGCTTTAAGAGCTTTAACGCGATCAGAGGTATAGGCATAAGCAGTAAGCGCCACAGCGTTGAGCTTTGCAATCTCTGGGATTTCGCTTGCCCTCATTTTCAATACTAGGCCTAACCCGTCCATTTCCGGCATGCCAATATCCGACAGTAATAGATCGAAAGCTTCGGGCATATCGTTTAGCTCTTTCCATGCGAGTAGCCCGTTTTTAACTACGTTGACCCGGGCACCGTTAGACTCTAAAAACAGCTTTATAAAGTCACGGGCGTCTTGCTCGTCTTCTGCTACCAAAATTCGTAAACCGCTTAGACGCAAAGACTCGGTCAAATCACTGATTTCACTATTCTTGGTTTCGATAATGTCATCGTGCAAACTAAGAGGAGCAATAGGCAAAGACACAAAGAACGTAGTCCCGGAATTTGGCCCATCACTTTCGGCACGAATTTCCCCGCCGTGCATTTCAACCAAGCTCTTTACAATAGATAAACCCAGCCCCAAGCCGAGTTTGTTATGAGAGTCTTTACCTTGGTAAAAGCGTTCAAAAACCCGTGCTATCTGATCTTGGGTCATTCCTTTACCGTTGTCTTTTACACGAAACAAGTAATTTGAATGTTCTCTTCGCCCCCGCACATGTACGGTTCCGCCTTTTGCTGTAAATTTAAGAGCGTTACTGAGCAGATTGTTTATCACCTGCTTAATACGCAAATTATCACCCAGAATTTGAGTATGTTCGTCTTCGCAATTGATTGAAAGTTGAATATTTTTACTGGCAAAGCCCGCTTCGAATGATTTAGCGACTTCAAATATAGACCCAGCGATATTTAATGAATGCGTACTCAATTTCATAGTGCCGGAGATAATGCGCGACAAATCTAAAATGTCATTTATTAAGGCAGCCTGTGTAGACGCAGCGCGTTTGATAACGCCTAATGCGTCAGACATTCTATCGACATTCGTCACATCCATCAGAGCTAAGTCGGTCCAACCTACAATAGAATTAAGGGGCGAACGAAGTTCATGGGAAATACTCGCCAAAAACTGATCTTTAGCTTTATCTAACTCTTCTAATTTACTAATTTGCTTGTCGAGCGACGCTTTCAGGCTTAGCGCGTAAGGTATAAATAGATGATCAAAACCTTCTATAATAAGCTGATCATCCTCGCTCCACTCTACCGACTCATCAGCAACACTTTGTAAGTACATATCAAAGGAATTACGAGGTGTTAGTACCTTACCAACATCTTTGTTCGCGGCTTCGCGGCCCGCCCATCGTATAGTTTTGTCTTTTTGCTCTCTAAACCAAACCGTGTAGTAACCAAGCTTGGCAGATACACAGGAAATATACATGCCGCGAATGCCATTAAGGTCACATTGTTCGGACACTTCTTCCGCCAGCTTGCTAATAGCAATTGACTCTTCAGAGTTTGGAATAACGAATTTGTCGAGAAGGCGAGTTAATGTTTGTTCAGAGGGCGTTTTACCTACTAAATATTTATCTACAGGGGTAATAACGGCCATACCACATGCATTGGCTACATCCAAAAGGCCTTTTTCTTTTTGGGTTATCGCCTCAAGCGGGTTAGCAAAGCCAGTAAGCTGATGAATAATAGTGTTTAGCTTACGTTGGCGAATTTGAAACTGTTCTTTCTTTTCATGCAAGGCTTTAGTGTGTAGCTGCCACGCATAGAGATGACCGAGGGATTCGCATACCAAACGCTTTTTTTGGTCGATATATTTAGGCTCGTTATTGTGACAAGCAAGTAACCCCCAAAGTTTACCTTCAAACACAAGGGACACGGAAAACGATGAACGTATGCCCATATTTTTAAGATAAGTGATATGAACCGGCGACACTGAACGAACCATAGACATGGATAAATCCATTGGCGGTCGCTCTGCTTCTTGCACAGTTGGTATTAAAGCAATAGGGGGTTGTTCTACGTCAAATACACAACGTACGCGATTTTTTAAGTACAGCGCCCGGGCTTGGCTAGGAATATCAGATGCGGGAAATTTCAAACCTTTGAAAGAGCGAGACCCTGGGAATTTTGCTTCGCCAATTACTTCTCCGCTATAGGTTTTATCGAACTGATAAACCATCACCGAATCAAACCCTATGTAGCGCTTAAATACGCCCGCAATGGCGTCTGCAACATCACTGATAGACTCGCACCCATCCACATCGGGAAGCAATGTGCGAATATTTACGTCCATCGGTACCCATTGTTGGGCGGCTTCATAACTAAGCTGAGGGGTAGGCTCTAGTTCAATAACGAGTAAGCCGTTTGAATCGAACGCGACACCACTGCCCTCTTTTTCCCAATTGTCTAAACAAAGTGCGTTTTCGGCAAATTTCCATTGATACGCTCGGCGTGTATTCCCGCCTTTAACGCTTTGATAGATACTTTGAAAGGTTGGTGCATCTTCGGAAGGCGTATCGATGAGCTCAGTAATAAGAGTTTCACCCGCAGTGATACTGACTTTAAATAGCTCATTGATGTTTTCACTAACCACCTGAATTTTTTTAGTTTCAGGGTCTACCGCTATAACGTAACCAAAGCTTTGAACACTTTCGATTAGGTGAATAGCTTCATCTTCGCAGTTTTGAAGCGTCTTTATCTTTTTATCTGTAACGTGCTGCATTGCCTTGGCCGAGAAATTTTGAAAGCGAACTTTCATGAGGGGAAATATTATTTTTGACACGATAACAACTTATCGTGAAGAAAGCATGCTATATCCAAAAGTCTAACGCATAAAAAAGGAGGCTTATCGCCCCCCTCTATTGGTTTTGCTCGTATATTACTTGTTGAAAATTTACATTTCTCTAGAAGAGATAATTAACACCTATTGATATGAGGTCAGTAGAGTTATCTTCTATGTCATAGCGTTCATATTCAATCATTGCAACCCAATCATGGTGAATACGCCAGTTAGCGCCAATGCCATAGAACAAATCCGTGCCTTCATCATCAACGTCTTGAAGTAGGGCTGTATCCTCAAAAACATCTAACGAATCGTAGTTACCTTGCCAAAAATATAAGCCCACATGCGCATGTAAAAACCAGTCCTCATGACGTAAAAACTGATAGGCTACACTTAATGTATAGCCATCTACTGATGTTGGGCGAATACGCGATGTCTCGCTGAAAAAGCGAGATGGCTCGTTGGTCGTGGTTGAAAATGCTGCCGATACATCACCTAAATCGGTATAACCGACTTGAATAAAGCTGTTTTCGGTAATATTGGTACCTACTACCGCTTTCCACGCACTGCGGGTGTCATCAATATCTATGTCGAAGACATCAAAGCCTAGCTCTGCGGCTTCTTGTTGTACATCCCTTTCCTTGAAATCTCCTGATGCGCTCCCCCAACTCCCGCTTATGAAAAACTGTTTAGCCGTGCACTTTTCATATCCTTTAGAAAGTTTTGAGGCATCCTCTTCAGATAAGCATTGAGTTTTGCTAGCTAAAAAAGGGGAAGCATCCCTTTCTTTATTAGATTGCTGAGCCATGGCTGGAAATGAAAACATTGCTCCCATTGCAACAGCGCTAACAATCCCATACCTAAAAGTTCTATTCATCTTAGCTACGCTCACGCTTTTACTCCCTTTCTTTGCGCCGCTAATAAGCGGCGCAGTGTCATAACAAATACCAGTAACATCAGCAGCATAGCGTTCATGCTACCACCGCCTCCGCCAGAGTTTTCAATTCTAACGGTCACGGGTTGAACAGTAATGGTTAGTCTACCCTCGCTCGTTCCGCCCTGTGTATCTTCAATAATATAGGTGACTACAGCATTGCCCGTAAATGCAGCAGGCGGCGTAAAGGTCAATGTATCGTCAGGGTTAACAGATACGCTACCGATTGATGCCTGGGCACTTACAACACGAATACTATCGCCATCTTCGTCGAAGTCGTTGGCAAGCACGTTAACGGTTACAGATTGGTCAACGTCTATCGTTACAGTATCGTCTACAGCCTGTGGAGGATTGTTACCAATAATGGTTACCGTAATTACACCCAGGTCTGAACCTCCGTTTCCATCACTGATACCATAATTAACAATCACTTCGCCAATAAAGCCAAGTGGAGGCGTGTATTCGATGGTATCCCCCGCTATCACAGCTGTGCCGAACGTGGTTGTAGCAGAGGTAATACGCAAGTCATCGCCATCAGGGTCTGCATCGTTACTTAAGGCTTCAATAGTTACAGACTCATCAACAATGATAGTTACTGCATCGTCATTTGCCACGGGTTGTGTATTGCCATTAAACATGACACTTACACCACCTGGGTCAACAATCGTACCGTTCACCAAACCGTCGTCATCATCAACGCCACCATCTAGAATTTCGAGCTGCACACACCAGTGCCCTTCGGTTAGCCCTTCGGTCCAATAGTCGCCGCCCGGCGGAGGACAGTAGCCCGGCTCACCTTGAACTGACCATAAACGGTTGTTTGCGTTTTCCGTAAACGTTACCCAACCGTTTTCAGGCGTAAACTTACGATAGACCGCATTCGCAGGAATTGGCTTAAGCTGCGGCATAACAATGTTCAGCGTTTGTCCGGCCTCAGGTAGACCATAGGCGATGAAATCGAAAATGCCGCCAATGTTTGTCGCTTCTGGGTCAGGGACAATGTCATCATCGCCCGCAATATCACCATCTATGATTTTCGCGCCACCGAGCTCGCTACTTACAGAGAAGTTACCTAAGCGCAAGCAAACACCTGGGTCGCCTTCTACCATGTAGCCGTCAACAAACGCCACTTCTTGCGGAAGCACATTACATTCAGGCGTTGGATCTAGGTAATCTAAAATACCGTCTCTATCGCTATCGGCAAGACCATCCACAACATCCGGTACACCGTCACCATCACTATCAAGTTCAGTAGGCGATGGTAGTGCATCCACTACTTGAATATACAAAGTATCCGAGTCTGTGAAGGCTGTGTCATCTGCGTCGGTGACCGTTGCACGGATTCGGTACACACCAATCTCTAGACCACTTGGGTCAAACGTAAAGGTGTCATCAACGCTATCGGTATCTGCAAGATCTGCATCCAGTGATGTCCACACAAACTCGTACTCGTTGGTTGGGTCTGGGTGGTCAACTCGAGAGGTTACCAACACGTCAGAGCCTGTAGGAATAACCCGAATTCTTGACTCGCCGTCCTGCTCGGTAAACAGGTCAACATCTGGGTTCACGTTATCTTCACGGATAGTTATTTCGTGAATGTATTTGTTACCTATGTTCAACACATCTGAAAGCTCGATAATAATGGTTTCAGTCCCTTCAATATCCGCATCAGGGAAAACATTGAAGCTCACCGTTTTATCACTACCCGACTCCATCACAATGATGCCATCGACTAAGTCATGATCGCCGCTGTCTGCCGTACCGCTTACCGTAAATGGAATTTCTAGCGGATAAACCGGTGACGTGCCGTTTAAGTGAATACCAAATTCTACTTCGTGGCCTTCCAGTACAACTTGATCTTTAGTGATGGAAACAAGAGGACGTACGCGTACGGCCTGACTTGCCACAGAGGTTAAGCCGTCTTCGTCAGTCGCTTGCCAGTAAGCCGTATTATTACCCGGCTCATAGAAGATTAGCCCATCAACCAATGACACAGGCAATGGATTACCAAATTTATCGACCGCCGAGGCTACGCCAAGGTCAATTTTGGTAAATAGCGCATTGGCATCTACGAACACGTCTTCTGGCACTTCAATAACCGGGCGATCGGCCAAGTCATCTGGCATTACATCTACCAGTACCGATGCCTGAGCTACCTCGCCTTGAGGGTCGGTGATGGTGTAGTCGATAACGATTTCACCTACGAAGCCTTCAAGTGGTGTATAGGTAAGCGAATCGTCTGACCAAGAAACATCACCTAACTCAACGCGCGCACCAATAATACGAAGCGTATCCCCGTCTGCATCAGAATCGTTGGCTAGTACATCAATTTCTGCAGGATTGTAGTTCCCCAAGCTGATTGCATCATCGCGGGCAACCGGCGCGTCGTTCACTGGATTTACGTTGATGGTCACCGTGCCTACATTAGAAGTTTCTTCACCGTCATTTGCTGTAAAGGTAAATGTAGTTGTGCCGCTAAAGTCCGCGTCCGGCGCGTACAACACATTAGGTAAACGACCAACAAGCTCACCGTCCGGTGATGTTACCAGCTGGTAGGTTAGCGCATCGCCGTCTGCGTCACTACCCTGAAGCTGAATGGGCAGAGTCGCATCTTCTTCCATCGTAAAGGTTAGGTTCAACACAACAGGGGCATCGTTAGTGTCGATTACCGTTACCGTGTAGGTCGCACACGCTTGCGCGCCCGACTGGTCAGCAACACACACTGTAATGGTGGCAGTGCCATGGAAACCGTCTGCAGGCGTAAATGTCACCACACCATTAACGATTTCTACGGTGCCGTTTGTGGCTTCGGCACTAGCAATAGTGAGCGTATCACCATCAATATCGTTTGCATTGGATAATACGTTGATACTTAGCGGCGTATCTTGATTAGTAGATACTTCTCCACCTTCAAGAGTCGGAGCATCATTTACATTTTCAACCGTCACCGTAATTTGCGCAGTCGCTTCACCGCCATTCCCATCTGATATGGTGTAGGTGATGATCGCCGTTCCAACAAAGTTAGGTAACGGTGTGTAGACAATGTTGCCATCGCTATTAACGGTTACCGTGCCCGAGTTAGCCGTTGCATCTGTGATGATTAACGTATCGCCGTCAATGTCAGCGTCATTGGCAAGTGCATTAACAATAACACTGCTGTCTTCACTTACATTAGCTTGGTCGTTATTTGCTACTGGTGCGTCGTTAATAGCAACGATAACTACGGTAACCGTTGCGGTATCAGTACCACTAAAGCCATCGCTAATAGTATAGGTAAATGTTGCCTCACCATTTACATTGGCAACAGGTGTGTAGGTAACGGTAGTGCCGTTATTGACCACCACACTTCCGTTGTCAGTACTTGCCATGGTTACTGTTAGTACATCGCCGTCGACGTCGCTATCGTTTGTTAGTACGGTTACTGTAACACTGCCATCTTCGGTAACACTTGCCGTGTCATCAACGGCAACAGGGGAATCGTTCACTGCAGTGACAGTTAGGGTTACCTGCGCTGTATCAGTTCCACCATGACCATCTGAAATGGTGTATTCAATAGTGACCACGCCGTTGTAGTTGGCAGGCGCTTGATAGCTTAACTCACCGCTTGGCAACAATATCACCGTGCCAGTAGACGCTGTTACTTCGGTAATGGATAACGTATCGCCGTCTTCATCAGTATCGTTAGACAGCACATCTAAGGTTACCGATTCGTCTTCTTGTGACGTAAAGCTGTCATCATTCGCAACAGGGATATTGTTTTCGGCAACAGTTAGCACCAAGGTACCTGTTACCGTGCCGCCCATACCGTCTGATACGGTGTAGGTAACCGTTACTGTGCCTACGAAACCTTCAGGTGGCGTGTATGACACTAATCCATCAATAATAGTCGCCGTTCCAAAATCAGCCGATACTGAGGTAAGCGTAAGTGCATCGCCATCTGCATCTGTGTCATTAGCCAGTACGTCGACCTCTACCGCTTCGTTGAGCTTAATAGCCAGCTGATCGTCTTGAACGTCAGGAAGAGTATTGCCATTAACAAATGTGCCTACTCCACCAACAAAGCTAACCGCTCCATTAGTTGTACCGTCAGCATCAAAACTTCCGCCATCGGTTAGCGTCAGCTTCACACACCAGCTACCTGCAATTAGACCTTCTTGCCAAGCGCCACTATTAACAGTAGGACAGAAACCTGGCGTACCTGGTGCTGAGTAAATCACGGCGTCGCCGTCTGCAATGACATCGAACCAACCTAGCTCAGCAGTCCAGCTACGCATAAATGCGTCTTCTGGGACGGCATTGCGCTGCGGAATAACCACATCGAACTGTGCTTGATTAGACTGATTATTCACCACGTCGAAGTTAAACAACCCACCAACATTGTTAGTTTCCGTATCTGTCGGAATGCGACTGGTTACTACGCTGTCATCAGCAAGTAGCAATACGCCAGCATTTGAAGTGCCACGGGTGTACTCACCCGCACTTACACATGCACCAGCGTTTGATTCAACAAGATATTGCGCGCTTTCACCTGCAATTTCTGGCGCAACCGAACAAAGCGCAATGCTATCTAAGTAGTTAGGCACACCGTCTAAGTCGGCATCACCTGTGCCTTCAATGTTGTCTGGTAGGCCATCACCGTCGGTGTCTGCACCAGTAAGTTCAGGTAAAGTTTCTACTACCTCAATATAAATTGTGCGTGAACTTACAAGCGCGGGGTTTTCACTGTCTGCCACAAGTAGCGTAACCGCATAAACACCTGGCGCTACTGAAGTAGGGTCGAAAGTAAATACACCGTCATCATTTGAAACATTAGTGAGTTCTGGTGCTGAATTACTCCAGTCGTAGATAAAATCAGCGGCAGGATTGGTATGACTGATAGCCGCAAGTACATCAACTAAACCATCATTTTGGCCAACAGTTAACGTTGTAGTGTTATCTTGCTCAACTGACAGCGCTACAACTGGTGCCACAGGTGCTTCTGCAATAGTGGTGGTTTGCGACGCTTTTTCTCCGACATTTACGTTTTCATTTAGCGTTACGATTACCGTTTCGCCGTCATCAATAATCGTGTCAGGGATAATATTGAATTTAACGGTTGCCTGTGTGCCACTCTCAATAGTGACAGTGCCAGAGATAAGGTCGTGATCGCTAGTATCTGCAGTACCTGAAACCGTGTAGCTCACTGTTACTGGGTAACTAGGTGCATTACCGCTTAGCAGTACATCAAAGCTTGCTGCGCCACCTTCGGTGACAACCACATCATCACTTAGTGACACCTGAGGGTTAACGCGGATAGTCTGACTAACCGTTGTCGTATTGCCTTCATCATCAGTTGCCTGCCAGTAAACGGTATGTAGCCCTGGCGCAAAGCGAGTTTGACCGTTCAATAAGGTTACAGGGATTGCATTACCACTTGCGTCAACAGCTGTTGCATTACCTAATACAACCTCCGTTAGATAGCCTATGGCATCAAGTTCAATATCCGCTGGTGCTTCGACAACTGGGAAGGTTTGAGCAGTTTGCTCAGAGGCACTAACAGTAACGATGACACTTGCTTGCGATGTGGCGCCACTTGCATCGGTAATAGTATACGTAATTTGAACATCGCCTTGTGTTCCAAGCGCAGGCGTATAGACAAGCACCCCACTTTCAACTTCGACACTGCCGCTATCCGCTGTTGCGCCAAGTATCGATAATGCATCGCCTTCTACGTCAAGGTCGTTGCTTAGTACGTCAATTTCAACAGCTGTGTCGTCTAATGTAGAAGCCGTATCCGCAACCGCCACAGGCGCATCGTTCACGGCCACCACATTCACTGTGATATTGGCGGTGTTCGAATCTTCTTGACCGTCGTTCGCTTTATAGCTGAACAGTACCGTACCGTTGTAATTTTCTGGGGTAACGTACAGCAAAGAAGGAGCAGAACCTAACACTTCACCTGTTGGCAACGTTACTAATTCAAACGTTAAAACGTCTTCGTCTGCATCAGTGCCAGCAAGCGTTACCGGTAGACTGTCATCTTCGTAAATAGTGAATTCAAGATCTTCGACTACAGGAGCATCGTTTACGTTTGTTATCGTCACCTCTACCGTTGAACTTGCGCTGCCGCCCGCACCATCTTCGATGGTGTAAGTAATAGTGGCGCTGCCGTTGAAGTCAGCTTCTGGCGTGTAGTTCACCTGGTTACCTACAACCTGCACGCTGCCGGTTGTAACAGAGGCGCTCGCCACACTTAAGGTGTCGCCGTCAACGTCGGTATCGTTAGCAAGTACATTAATGCTAACCGACTCGTCTTCATTGACACTTGCGGTATCTGGATTAGCGATTGGGTTGTCGTTAACCGCTGCAATAGCTACAGACACCGACGCATTGTCACTGCCGCCGTTACCGTCTGTTACCGTATAAGCTACTGTGGCACTACCGTTGTAATCTGCCGCTGGGGTAAACACCACATTGCCGTCACCATTAACTATTGCACTTCCATTGGTTGCCGATACATTTGAAACGCTTAATGCATCGTTATCAATGTCGGTATCGTTAGCCAATACATTAATAACTACCGCTGTGTCTTCGTTAGTGCTGGCCGTGTCGTCGCTTGCCACTGGTGCATCGTTGACGTTAGTAACATTAATCGTCACCGTACCTGATGCCGTACCACCTGCACCGTCACTTACTGTATAAGTTACGGTTGTTGCGCCATTAAAGTCGGCCGTAGGTGTAAAGGTAATATTGTTTCCGCTAAAGGTTACTGAACCATTTGGCGATGCTGCATTGGTGATCGACAACGCATCGCCATCTACGTCAGTATCGTTAGTCAAAACATCAATAATTACGCTGCTGTCTTCGTTCACCGTCCCTGAATCAGGGTTAGCTATTGGCGCGTCATTTACTGCATTAACCGTTACCGATACAGAAGCTGAATCGGTTCCGCCATTTCCATCAGAAACCGTGTAATTAAGTGTAACAGGGCCATTGAAATCGGCCGGTGGCGTATAAAGAACATCGCCATTTGAATTTACGGAGGCCGCACCAGCGCTTGCCGACACCGCAGTAACACTTAGGGCATCGCCATCTACGTCACTGTCGTTAGCTAACACATCAATAATTACGTCATTATCTTCGTTAGTATTCGCACTGTCGTTTGTGGCAACCGGTGCATCGTTATCTGCTTGCACGTCTACCGTTAGATTCGCGCTATCACTGTTCCCATTTCCATCAGAAATGGTATAGGTCACAAGTGCTGGACCGTTAAAGTCTTGTGCAGGCGTGAAGGTGATGTTGCTTCCCGCAAACGAAACCGCACCGTTGCTAGAATTAACCGCCGTGATAGACAATGTATCGCCATCCACATCGGAATCATTTGCCAATACATTTACTACCACTTGTGTGTCTTCAGTGGTAGTGGCTGAGTCGGCCTGCGCTACAGGTGCATCTTGAACATTGTTAACCGTAAATGTTGCCGTGGCAGTGTCGCTACCACCTGCGCTATCGGTAAGGGTGTATTGCACGGTCTCGGTGCCGAAGAAATCAGCCGCTGGCGTATAAATCAAGTTCGCGCCATCTGTAGTTACCGTACCGCCGTTACTTGGCGTAGCAACAGAGGTAATGCTAATGCTTTGGCCATTATCTGTATCACTATCGTTACTACGGGCCGCTAACGTATTGCTGGTTGTATCTTCATCTACCGTGAAGCTATCGTCATTCGCAGCGGGTACACGGTTGAGCAAGGTTACCGTCACGTCGTTAGCATTTAATGACTGAGGCTGAGCTGCCCCATCAACGTAGCTAAGCGCAGAAGAAATGGTTAAATCCTGGGTAGCCGCACTAGGCACTAGCGCGCTGGTGTCTAGTTCAACGCTAAACACATAGGTTTCAGTGTCACCATCATTATCGCTATTTACAATACTGCCTAAATCAAGCGTTAGCGTATTGTTAGACACACTAATATTGCCGTTCACATTAACTGCTGTGCCGCTAGCAGTGCTGTTAATACTTGCTGGGTTGACGCCTGAAGAAAGGCCAGTATTAAAGGTACGAGCAAGTTCCCCCGCCCCTGCGAGCAATGAAACATTAGCAGGTAACGTAACGCTTAAGCTTAAATCGTCTGTTGTCCCCTTAGGTACAGTAACAGTTTGTGTAAGGGTTAGTGTTTCGCCCTGCACAAAATTGTTACCAGATGTGCCACCATCACTGGTATCGGTAAGGGCAAAGGTTGGCGCAGATACGGTTTGCGCTTGTGATGTAACCGGAATAAGCAGCGCATTCTCACCATCAGTAGCGTTACTGTCGTTGTCACTTAACTGGTTGGCACCTAGATTATCACCACTAAAAAGAGCTTGCGTTGAGAATACGGTGTTGTCAGCCGCATTTGCATCTAGCGTTAGCACCACAGACGCGGTTACCGTTTCACTTGGCGCAACTCCGCCCACGTTTACGTCAAACGGCGTTTCGCTTACTACAACGCCTTGGCTGGTAACAGCTGTATTAGCTACTACGCTCAAGCCCGCATTGACCGGCTGAGTAAACGACACGTTTTCTGCAGTCGCTGAACCTTGATTGGTTGCCACGGTGTAAACGCGTACGCTGTCACCAGGGTCAACAACCCCATCACCGTCTACATCGTCAACAAGTTCAAAGTACTGAATAATTTCTAGTTCAGGCGTGCCTGCGCCCGTTGATGCACTGAAGGTAAGTGGCTGGAAGCCATCACTATCTGCACGGTTATTGTCGGCATAGACAGTATCAGTTTCATCGCTGGTAGCTTCACCTTGTAGCGAGAAGCTCTCGTTTGCGGCATTGCCGTTGAAATCAACCAGCGGTGAGTCGATGGTAACTTCAAGAGAAACCGTTTCGCTGGCGCCAGCTGCTAGCGTGATAAAATCTGCGCTCAATGAGCTACCAATTACACTAACCGTATGCCCACCGCTTACCGTCGCCGAATTAGCAACGTAAGTAAGACCTGTGGGAATAGCGTCGCTTAGGGCAATGTTTGATAGCGCTTGGCTACCCGTATTTTCAAGTAAATACGTAATGGTTAGCGTATCGTTAGGGCTAATGACATCATTGGTGTCAGCATCGGTTGATAAACTTACTAGCTGAGTAATATCTAAATCTGCTGTGTTTGCAGGTGTGCCCACTCTGAAAGTGTTTGCCTGGTCGCCGTTTACATCGTTACCATCAGCATCAGTTGGCTCTGCTACTGTGTCAGATGAATCTACGCTACCTTGTAGCGAGACTAACGTGTTGTTAGCCACATTGGCATCAACAAGCAACTCGAATGTAATGGTTTCAGATTCACCAAAAGCCATATCGCCAACATTTACCGTAATGCCAGCACTATCATCAAGGGTGCCTTTCGTGGTTGTCGCGGACCCTGCTACATAGTTTGTATTCGCAGGAATCCCATGAGTAAATACAACGTCAGTGGCTGTGGCACTATCGCTTTCATTAGTTAGCGTTGAAGTGACTAATACGGTATCACCAGCATCAATGAAACCATTACCATTGACATCATCAGATAGCACAACTGATTGGGTTGCACCGATGAATGCGGCGATATCACCTGTTACGTTAATTGAATCGGCAAAGCTGTAGTCTCGCTCGTCAGCAGTGTCGCCGCTCATTGAGCTATATGCACCATTGGTCAACCCAATAGATAGCGCGTTACCCACATCAGCATCACTATCGACGGTGAACTGAAGGGTTACTTGTTTGCTGCCATCTACCAACGTAATACCGCCCATATCTACAACAAGTAGCGTAGGCGACGTGTCATCAATCGTACCTTGCCCCATGAAGCTATTTGCCACATAAGTTAGACCGCTAGGAACTGAAACGTTAAACGTGGTCTCAAACGCGTCGGCAAAACTAGAGTTGTGGCCTACGTTAATAGTTAGGGTAAAGGTATCCTCCAACGATACCGAGGTTTTATCGAGCGTCATTGTTGAGTCTAAATTTGGCTCAACGATATCGATCTCGAGAGTAGATGGACCTGCGCTTTCGCCGCCACCTGATGCATTCACACTATTAGTAAGTGTTGTACCCTGCGCGTTGCCTACTTCGTTTTCTACAACACCGGTAAACGTAACCGTTATGTAATCATTTGCGCTATTGCCATCTGCGGTGTTGCTCACAGTTCCAAAGTCAACCGTGACATCATTGCCAGACACCGAAGCGGTTGCAGCGCCGTCATAGCTAATTTGCGCTGGGCTGTTAATACTAATACTGTCAAAGCGAATGTCCGCTGGCAGCGTATTTACAATAGAAACACCGTCAATTGTGCCTTCCACTAAATCGATACGCGCATCAATAGAAACCGACTCACCCACTGCGAAATCATTATCGCTATGTGTAGCATTAAGTGCAGATTGAATAGCCAGTGTGTTATCTACCGTTACATTACTGCTAGCTGTTTCACGGTAGTTATTTAACGTAGCGTTATTGTCGTCATCTCCACCATCGGCGCTGCTACGTCCGCTGCCGTCTAGCTGACTGTTATAGGTTGCTTCAACTGCATTAGTTAGCGTTTCACCAGCGCTTGCTTCGTTGGCCATTACAACGCTGTATTCGACGGTAACGCTTGCAAGTGCTGGTAGGTCGAATGCTGCAACCGACAGCGTATCGCCAGTGTTGGTCGTAGTAGTCTCACTAACATCACTTGCGGTCAGTGCTGTGTTCGTGCCTGTTAATACAGCTTCATCACTTGGGTTGGTCAGGGTTATTGCAGAGAAGGTAACACCAGAACCGCTGCCGTCTGGCCCTCCAAGTAATTCTGCAGGCATCACATCTTCAAAGGTAACGGCGTACGCGGTTGCTGTATTCCCCGTGTTGGTTACCACTGTGCGATACGTTACCGTATCACCGCTATCACTTGATGTCGCACCTGCAATGATGGTTTGCGTAATAGATAAATTCGGCTCGATAACATCCACGTCAACGTTCGCAGAAGGTGCTGGCGAGCTCACGTCTTGGTAGCTAAGTGAACCGGTACTAGTTAGCGTTATTCCACCTTGGTTACTTAAGATATTGGCAACTTCAACAGGTACTGCAATAGTGACTTGTTGAGACGTTGAAGCGCTGTTGGTGATGGTACCAAAATCCAACACGACCGGATCGGTCCCTTCACCAGGGGTGGTATTAGGTGTATTTGTGCTGGTGAAATCTGACACCGGTGTTGTAATGGTAATGGCGTCGCCGGTATACGTTAAGCCTGAAGGAAGATCTAACGTATAAACAAAGTTGTCTGTTGTACCCGTTGGTATAGAGAAACTTGCCGTTAAATCAACCACAGTTCCAATTGCAGCATCTGATGCAGTAGTCGTTAACGTAAGCGTGGGCGCATTGGCGGTAACTGATGCCATGGCCGAGTCCGCGATATCGTTGACGTTTTGGCCGGAGTCGTTGTTGGCACCGCTACCTGTACGTTCGCCGTTGTCTGAACCGGCAACACCTGGGGTAGCATCCCCTGTACCTGATACACCAGGCAAAGACGTTGCCGAGGTTGAAACGGTATTAGTTACGGTTTCTTCAAACGCGATATCAAAATTGACCTGAGCGGTATACACAACGGTAACGCTTTCACCCGCTGCTAGGTAATCAATGTCGCTAACTGCGCAGCTATCAGACTCAACCGTTAGCTCGTTACCACTGATGTTTGCACAGGCTGATACATCAATGCCTGCCCCTCGTGAATGTATTGCGCTAACCAGTGCCACACTGTTAAAACGCGCTGGCACGTTGTCGTTGATGTACCAGTCATGCGCACGCGATACGGCAGTTCCCGACGTATTTGTTAACGTAACGGTGAATGTTACTTCGCTGCCACCATCTACAGTTGATGGCGAAGCTGTTTTTGTAGCCGTTAGGTTTGGCTCTGCAATACGAATATTCTGCGTCGCACTGTTGCTCTGGTTAGCACTGCTTTCATTTAAATAGTTTACTTCACCTGTTACCGTTTTATTGTTTGTACGGTTATTGTTACTGGTGTTTAAGGTAAGCACATCAAGTGTAACGGTGATACTTTCATCACCTGCATCGTTGTCATTATTTGTTATGTCACCCAAGTCGAAGATAACAGACTGACCACTGACAACCGGGGTAATAGTTGTATCTGACGCAGTAATTGACACACCATTTGACGTCGTAAAGCCCGTATCAAATGTTCCGCGAATTAAGGCAGTGCCCGCTTGATAGGCCATTCCAGCAGGCAGAATAACTTCGATAATGTCCTGATTAGCAGTTTCTAGCGTCTGTCCCTCTGGTACGACAGTTGTAAACGCGTAGGTAAGCACTTCCCCTATAGCCGATTCACGAGTACCTGAATCACTCGTAAAAGTTTCTGAAGAAGCTATCAACGTAATATTGTCAGCTGAAATTGCTCTTGTGGCCGTGGTACCTGTGCTACTGGACTGAGAGTCACGCTCAACGGCTTGATCGCCTGTTTGGCTATCACCTGTAGCTTGCGCGGTAATATCAAAAGAGGAACCAGTCTGTGCACCTGCTTTTACTTCAGCAGTATAAGTGAACTGCACGCTATCACCAGCGGCAAGCTCCGTACCTGAATAGGTTACTCTGTCTGGTGAAGTTTGAAGTGCATACGTAAAACCAGTTGGGGTTGTTCCTGCGTTTACATTTGTGAAAATATCAGTATTAACATTGCTGACCACTTCAACATCATAAGCGGTAGCTGTACCTGTATTTTCAACATCTATAGTTACGGTTACCGTATCGCCTGCTTCTACGCCAGAGCTTGGCGCCACGCTTGTTGTTGCGCTTAATACATGCTCTGAAAACTGATTAGTTGACGTAGCTGACGCATTGTTGGTGGTATTGTTGGTTCCCGCATTTACCTGTAACTGCTTGCTTTGCGTTGACGTTGTAGCGGCATTTTGTGTGACGTCTTGCACCAAGGCTTCAAGCGTAATTGAAAATGTATTATCGCTTGGATCGTTATCATTATTAGTGGTTGTACTGCCGTTAAACACAGCTCTAACCGTTTGCCCACTAGCGACAGTGCCAGACGATGTCACGGTTGGGCTGGCACTTACGGTTCCGTCAAAACCTGTTGAATTTACCGTTAACGTATTGCTGTATTCAAAGCCAGCAGGGAGCGTCATATCTACCGTTAAGTCATTCGTTGTGCCCTCTGGCAAAGTCACGTCTACCCGATACTGTACGGTATCACCTACCACAACATTCCCCGTGGGGCTTACTATTGTTGAAGCAATAGCAATATCTGAAACGGTGACAAATGCGTCATCTGACTGCGGATCAAAGGTCGCAGCCTGCCCCTGTGCAGAAGCCCAATCAATCGTCGCTTCAGACGTGATGACATCGTTAGGCTCTGCAGTTTGTGCAATATCTTGAGTGAAAGTAAGCACGTAAACTTCACCTGCGGCGAGGTTCTGTATGCTGTAAGTACCATCTGCTAGTGAGCCGCTGCCCAAGGCTACACCATTCCCATCGACTGTTGCAGATACAAGGCTCTGCGAAGCCACGCCAGAAACGATAGGAACACTGGCGGTGGTGTCAAATGATGTAGCACCACCTTCGTTAGTTACTGTTAAGGTGTACTGAATCGTATCTCCGGCATCTACATTTCCTGCAGAAGTAGCAAGTGAAACGGTCAATTCTGGAGCACGAACAAGAATTTTAGCTGACTTAAGATCGGCAGTGATTGCATCAGGCGTATTGGTCGAAGTACCTTGGAATAAGTTCGCCAATTCCAACCCATCAGCATAGGGCTTATCGGTTACCTCAACGGTAAAATCAACTTCTAGTACTTCAGCTTGGGTTGTTGAGATACTGCCCCAGTCTAACGTTACGCTGTTTTCAGCAGATGATACCGTGATTGTAGGTGTGAGGGTTGTTACCGTATTTTCAGCGGTATAAGAAAAGCTGGTGTTGCTCGCAATATTTGAATTTGTATCGACAGTCGTTTCTGGGATTAAGAAAACGGGCAAAGGAAGAAAATCTACAAATACAATGTCGTTAGTATCGCCAGAAGGAATATCCATGCGCAAACGATAGGTAACGCTTTCACCCGGTGCGTACTGTAATAGTTGTGTGGTTGTATCGCCGTTACCGTCAACAAGAAATTTAGAAGTACGAATACCCTCAATAGAGACCGAAGCACTTGAGCCTTCCAAGCAGCTCGACGCACCACTTGCTACGTTATATTGTGCACTTTGAGAAAACGACAGTGAATCGTTAGCAACGACAGGGGCATTACTATCAACCCCTGTGTAACCACCAACGTAATTTTGCTGAATATCTACGGTGTAAGAAACCGTCAAAACGCTTCCCCCCGGAAGCGTGCCTGTTGCGTTAGTAACGTTGTAAGTGATGGCCTCATTTTGACTGGCATCAGTACTTGAAGCAGGCCTCGTTATGTTAAACGTACTTCCACCATAGTTAACCGTGATATCAGATGAAAAATCGACGCCATCGGCGATGGTGTCGTTAAGAATTAAAGAGTCTACCGATACGTAATCAGAAATTTGGATTGAGTTAGTAACGGTAAGTGTGTTGCCGGGACTTGACTCTCCTGTATTTACACCTTGCTGTATTGCAACATGCTTTGCCGTAACCGTGTCACTGCTAGAAACCTGGGTAAGCCCATTGCCGTTAAAACTCGCATTAAAGTCTAGCGGATGCACAATACTTGACGCACTGCACTGCTGCGCATTCAGGACATTAATAAAATGCATGGGGTAGCTCACGCGCACATCATTTGCACTGCTTGTTCCCGTAGCAGAAGCACACGAAACATCTAAAATGCCACCAGTACTGGATGTAGAAGGTTCACTATCTATAGCGCACCCAGTTCCACCAGTTATCGTAGCTTGAGCGCTATACTGAACACCATTGTCTAAAACATCTGTGAACTGTAAGTTGTCTATCGTAGGACCATTTGCAACATCTACCGTATGTGTAACGGTTGCTGAAAAACTTGGGCCCGCAGCAAGCTCGTTTTCCGCAGCAGAGCTTTGCGTAGTTACTTGGTAGAGGGCTGCCTCAACCGACGCACTTTGCGTTGTTCCTACTATTGGGCCGTTATCACCTGTTGCTGTGTCACCAAATTCATAAACAGGCGTTACCTCGATAGCAAACGCTTCCGCTGGCGTTGCATTGCTGTCTATAGTGAAACAAACATTGGTAGTTAGATCAGGGCCATTGGTTACAACCGAGCCCACTGGGATATCTACCGTTGAAAAACTGAACCCTTCGGTGCCCGCAACGGTTTGCGCAATGATAGGATCTTCGAGTTCATTGTTGTTCGCAACGGTGTCAAACGTGCCTACATTAACCGTAGCGCTGTTACTTCCTATAAACGTCGCACCGTTAAATGTTAAGTCAGCATCATGAATAACGCGAAGATAAGGGCCATACCCTGTTGTACCTGAGTTTGTTAACGGTATGTCGTAACAAAATGACTCCCCTATAAACGCGCTTTGCGGCGGTAAGTTTGTGATGACAGGGGTTGCTGCTTGTGCGCTTTGCAATGCGCCTAAGAGCAATGAAGTACCGATGATGGCTTTGGACAATGTGCGGATCATGTCTTTCCTTTCATTCGTGTTTTTCGTTTTAAAACAGTTGGCTATCGGGTTCAGTTGTAATCACTTCATGCTTGTTTTCATCGAACTCAACGTAAAAAACTATTGAATGTTATTAATGATGAAAAACTGAAACTAAGTACAAGATTAAATTTCCCGCTAAATAGAAAGCCGCGACTCTTAATAAAAAAAATATTTCTCCATTTTTTTATGGAGTTATTGAGCAACTGGGACCTTAGCGGTTTGGCGTAGGTAAAGACAGTAGACATAAGGATAAGAAAACTTAGATAGGGGTTAGTCCCAGGGCGAGATCGCGAACATTATTTGATCAAATTTAACTGTTAGTTGACGACCTGGTCTGGCTATGATCATATGCTCTCTTTTTGGGAGCACCACA
>NZ_JAKREZ010000016.1:0-232076 GCF_022348345.1 Alteromonas sp. CNT1-28
GCGTTTTATTTTTTCGGCTGGTGTTTCTTTTGAACTTGGCATAAGTGGATGCTGAAATGGTTTCGACCAGTCGAGTCTACCATGCTTTCTGAGCCAAACTAATACCGTCGACCTTCCTTGTATTCCGAAGTGAGCTTGTCCCTGTTTATAAGTGAATTCGCCTTTTTCTACACGCTCAACCACACCCAATTTAAAAGCTAATGTGTAGTCACGCTGTGTGCGCTTAGGTCTTTGATTACTTGAAGTTGTCATAAAGAAATCCTCTTTATGTCAACGTATTTTAGGACGGGACATAGAAACGAAAAAAGGCGAGCATCCTGCTCGCCTTTTTCCGAAAGAACTTAAACTTAATTAGTTAATAATTAAGCTAATGCGCCTTTAGCCGCTTCGACTAGTGCGCTGAAAGCTGCTTTGTCATGTACTGCGATGTCGGCAAGGATCTTACGATCGATTTCAACAGACGCTTTCTTCAAACCGTTAATGAAACGGCTGTATGACATACCATTTTGACGAGCAGCAGCGTTGATACGTGCAATCCATAGTTGACGGAATTGACGCTTGCGCTGACGACGGTCACGGTAAGCATATTGACCAGCTTTAGTTACAGCTTGTACCGCTACGCGATATACACGTGAACGTGCGCCGTAATAACCTTTTGCCTGCTTGAGGACTTTTTTGTGACGAGCACGTGCGATAGTGCCGCGTTTTACTCTAGCCATTAATCAGTCTCCTAAGTCTTATACGTAAGGCAACATGCGCTGAACCAATTTGGTATCAGAGTCATGAACCAGTTTTTTGCCACGAAGGTGACGTTTACGCTTAGAGCTCTTCTTAGTCAGAATGTGACGTAAGTGAGACTGTTTGCTTTTAAAGCGGCCAGAACCCGTTTTCTTGAAACGTTTGGCGGCACCGCTTACAGTTTTCATTTTAGGCATTGCTAAAACTCCGCATTGTTTAATATCGGTATTTTTCGTGTTGCAGTCACTTCATACCGGTTAATGTTTAGCAGCAAGGTGTTTAAGGGTGCAGATTCCTTAAAACTTTAGACCGTTACTACTTCTTATTCGGGGCTAGCACCATGATCATCTGACGGCCTTCCACACGACGTGGGAAAGACTCGCATGTAGCGATATCTTCTAAATCGGTTCTAACGCGGTTTAGTAAATCGATACCGATGTCTTGGTGCGCCATTTCACGACCGCGGAAGCGGATCGTAACTTTGGCTTTATCACCACCTTCAAGAAAGCGACGCAGGTTGCGCAGTTTGACCTGGTAATCGCCTTCATCAGTGCCAGGGCGAAATTTAATCTCCTTGACCTGAATTTGCTTCTGTTTTTTCTTCTGCTCTTTTTGAGCTTTACTTTTTTCGAAGAGGAATTTGCCATAGTCCATAACTTTACAGACTGGCGGCTCGGCATTCGGACTGATTTCTACAAGATCTAGGCCCGCTTCTTCTGCGTTACGAGTAGCTTCTGCTAAAGAAACCACACCAACCTGTTCACCGTCTTTGCCAATTAATCTTACTTCTCTGGCTTTAATCTCATCGTTAATGCGGGCTTTGTCGCCCTGAGCCTTGTTGTTAGCGCCTTTAATGTGCTATTCCTCCAAACATTTAATTCTTTTGCCTGCTTTTGGGAGGTCGGTTGACCCAAAGTAAAACCAAAGCAGACACCTTAATTGTGTATTATACACAATTTGCTCAACTACTTAATCGTCTTTTCAACAACTTCTTGTTGAGCCATGGCAATAAAGTCTTCCAGGCGCATTTTGCCTAGGTCGTCGCCGCGACGAGAGCGCACTGCTACTTCGCCCGCTTCCATTTCTTTATCGCCCACAACTAGCATATACGGAATACGCTTCAAAGTGTGCTCGCGGATTTTAAAGCCGATCTTCTCATTTCGCAAGTCAGACTTTGCTCTAAAACCTAATTCTTGCAGTTTTTTTACACAATCTGAGGCATATTCAGCTTGTTTGTCGGTAATATTCATTACCACAACCTGCTGAGGAGCCAACCAGAGCGGGAAGAAACCTGCAAATTCTTCGGTCAAAATTCCAATGAAGCGTTCTAGTGAACCCAAAATAGCGCGGTGAATCATAACCGGCACTTTGCGTTCGCCATCTTCTGCTACATAAGTAGAGCCCAAGCGACCTGGCATTGAGAAATCTAGCTGTACGGTACCGCACTGCCATGCACGGTCTAAGCAATCGTGCAGCGTAAACTCAATTTTTGGTCCGTAGAACGCACCTTCTCCAGGCTGATAATCGAACTCGATGTCATTGGCTTTAAGTGCATCTGCAAGCGCAGCTTCTGATTTGTCCCAAATCTCGTCAGCACCTACGCGCTTTTCTGGGCGAGTAGACAGCTTAACTTTAATATTTTCGAAACCAAACGCAGCGTATGTCTCGTACACCATCTTAATACAGCCACTCACCTCTTCTAGGATCTGTTCTTCAGTACAGAAAATGTGAGCATCGTCTTGCGTAAAGCCACGAACTCGCATTAAGCCGTGTAGTGCGCCCGATGGTTCATTACGGTGACAGCAGCCGAACTCAGCCATACGAAGAGGCAGGTCGCGGTACGATTTCAAACCTTGATTGAAAATTTGTACGTGGCCTGGGCAGTTCATTGGCTTAACGGCATATTCACGCTTTTCAGATTCAGTCGTAAACATGTTTTCAGCGTATTTGTCCCAGTGACCTGACTTTTCCCAAAGCGAGCGGTCCATCATTAATGGGCCTTTTACTTCGTCGTAACCGTATTCGCGTAGTTTCTTACGCACGTAGCTTTCAAGCTCGGTATAAATTGACCAACCGTCGTTGTGCCAAAACACCATACCCGGCGCTTCTTCTTGCCAATGGAAAAGGTTAAGTGCTTTACCAATTTTACGGTGGTCACGCTTTTCAGCTTCTTCTAAGCGCTGTAAGTAAGATTTAAGCTGCTTCTTATCTGCCCACGCAGTACCGTAAATACGCTGAAGCATTTTGTTGTCGCTATCGCCACGCCAGTAAGCACCTGCCACTTTCATCAGTTTGAAGTGATGGCAGAACTTCATGTTTGGCACGTGAGGGCCTCGACACATATCTGTGTATTCTTCGTGGTGATACAGTGCTGGGCGGTCGTCCTTGCTGATGTTCTCATCAAGAATTTCCATTTTGTAGCTTTCACCGCGCGCTTCAAATGCATCGCGTGCTTCTTGCCAGCTAACTTTGTTCTTAACCACGTCGTAATTGGTTTTAGCCAGTTCAAGCATACGCTTTTCTAGTTTGGCTAAATCTTCCTGGGTTAGGCTTTCTTCCATATCAACATCGTAGTAGAAACCGTTGTCGATAACAGGGCCGATAGCCATTTTGGTGTTAGGCCAAAGTTGTTTGATAGCGTGACCTAACAAGTGCGCGCAACTGTGACGAAGAATTTCTAAACCTTCATCGTCTTTTGCAGTAATAATTTGAAGTTGTGCGTCCGCGTCAATCATATCAACGGCGTCAACTAACTCACCGTTTACTTTTCCTGCAATGGTTGCTTTGGCTAAACCAGGGCCAATATCATTTGCAACATCTAGTACAGAAACAGCGTTATCGAAAGCGCGTTGGCTTCCATCAGGAAGGGTAATTACAGGCATTTTAATTCCTTTACAGTGGTGACGCCTACTCTGCGCCACATGCATATTTTTGAAAATTTAATCGTGCTTTATAGCACTCGAAACTTGCTTTATTTGAAGCGACTAAAGTACAGCAAATAAATACAGCGCATTGGTACTGCAAAACTGTATACGCGTCGAACTTACTGAGTTTTCTCAGTATTAAAGCAAGTTGTGGATTATAACCAGTGTAGGGGCAACTTCAATATCGAAAAGCCTTTATTGGCTAATTTGTGAAGGTTTGATTTCGTTTAGGAAGATTTTGAGTAGGAATTTATGCATTTCACCGTTTTTATCCCATACTTTAGTGTAAGGCGATAAAGGTTGCAGGACTGGCTCTTCGCTGGTGTTCTAGTGTGCCATAGGAAAGTAGTCACTCAACACTCCAATCGCCTTGAAAAAAGCATTAAAACAAGCAGAGCGTGCAATATGTGGCATTTTATCAGCGAGCATATTTCAGATGAAACCCAGCAGTTTTTTAGCTGCCAAAAAGCCGAACGAGTAAGTGGCGGAGATACACACGAAAGTTACATCATAAAAGATACGACCCATCGCTACTTTGTTAAAACCCGCAAATATGATGATACTCAGCAATTATCTCATGAAGCCGAAGGACTAGCGGCCATCGCTAACACGCAAACCATTGCTACCCCGCGAGTCATTTGCCATGGAATTACAGCCAATGAAACGCCTAATATGGAATATTTGGTACTTTCTCACGTTCGATTTATTGAACCTACTGATAATGACTATTTCATTTTAGGGCAGCAGCTCGCTGCACTTCATGCGGTTAACGCCTACACCAGCTATGGATGGCCGCATGACAATTACATTGGTGCCAGTGTACAAACCAATGGAAGAATGGCGTCTTGGGCTGACTTTTTTGCGGAAAAACGGATTGGTAGCATGCTAGAACGCTTGGCATCAATTGGTACATGGAAAAGCGGAGATGGCAATATAGACGATATTGTTACTCGAGTAAGACATCTCTTGAGCTTACATCAACCCCACCCTTCACTACTTCATGGCGATTTGTGGGCGGGCAATGCAGGCTTTAATAAAAAAGGACCGGTGTTATTTGACCCCGCTGTGTATGTTGGCGATGCGGAAACCGACCTTGCCATGGCCGAATTGTTTGGTGGCTTTCCCCAATCATTCTTTGAGGGTTACCATCAACACACCCCAATTGAAAAAAATTACCGATTAAGAAAACCAATTTACCAGCTTTACCATATTTTAAATCACGGGTTATTATTCGGCGCGCATTACATTACGCAAGCCAAACAAATAATAGATGACATTTACAAGCATTGATGTGACAAACAAATTCGCTTGCATTTGTTGCCCATCAGCCGTTTTACCTGCGGATTAAGAAAGAAAGCACCGCAAACTGTAAATAGATATAAGTCGATTTTAAATAGAGAGTAGCTTTTATTATGACAAACTCAGGCCCTGTAGCACTCATTACCGGGGCAGCAAAGCGAATTGGCGCCGCCATGGCATGTCAGCTTCATAGCGAAGGCTATCGCGTTATTATCCATTATGGGCATTCTAAAGACGAGGCACTTGCACTGGCTGAAAAGCTAAATAGTCAACGGGAGGACTCTGCTACCTGTCTTCAAGCCAACCTTTGTAATTCAGACGAAGTAAGTGCACTTGGGCAGCGAGCATTAGGCATTTGGGGTCAGATAAACGTTTTAGTAAATAATGCTTCTAGTTTTTACCCCACTCCGGTGGGCGAAATTTCAGAAGACGACTGGGTATCTCTGATAGGCAGTAACGTGAAGGGGCCATTGTTTTTGTCACAAACATTGGCCCCCGCATTAGCGGTAAGTAAAGGCTGCATTATCAATATGGTCGACATGCATATTGACCGTCCACTCCCCAAACACAGTGTTTACCTCATTGCTAAATCCGGTCTTGCCTCACTAACCCAATCGTTAGCTATAGACTTAGCCCCCAACGTTCGCGTAAATGGTATTGCGCCAGGAGCAATTTTGTGGCCAGAACGGGAAATGGACGAGGACGAAAAAGACAAACTGATATCGAGTATTCCACTGGGTGAACTAGGTACACCAAATGACATTGCTAAAACATTGTCGTTCTTGGCATCGGCCCCTTACATCACTGGACAAATCATTTATGTCGATGGCGGGCGCGGACTTCATACTGGTGCCTCCGCGTGAATATTTCCCAAGCGAAACCATGGCACCTAAAAGTTTCGCAACTAAGAAACGCTTGCCGCGCTGGTGTCATCAGTGTTGCCATGTTTGCTTTGCTAGGCTGTTTTGGCGGTAGTACCGTAAAGCAAAGCATTGACGATTACGCCGCACGACTCTCGCGTGTACTCGATACGCCCCTCCCCGATTCGTTTAACGATAAGATTACCACCCCGCTTCCCAAACTTGCTGACTCCGCCACGCTTAAACACGCTATTGAGGGCGTGAGTATAAACCTGCGTGAGTTTTATGCGCTGCAAGATTGTGAGCTGGGCACTGTAGTTGCCGAACGCAATACGTCGCTAGGAAAAAGTCAGCTGCCATCACAGCGGCTTGTTTATGAGAGCAAGCTGCTTACTGTACTCAAAAGCTGTGAAGCAGCGCTCACGAAAGAAAACGAGTCTAACAAGAGAAACGCGGCACTGGCAGCAACCATCGCATCGTGGCGTGAACAAAAGACACAAGAATACAGTAAAACGTGGGCAAACCTAGTCCAAGGGAGCCAAGAGTTGCGTCTGGCGCTTAATACACCTGAACGTCTTTTCTCAGTTGAGAATAATAAAGACGCACTTTCTAGCGTAAACGCGCTTTATTATATTAACAACTTAAGTAACAAAGAATTGCTCTTGAGCGATGTGTATTCTTCCAATACAGCATCGAGCGATACAGAAACAGAGGCTACGAATGAAAATAATAGTGAGAAGATTATTGAGAGCAGCGAGCTTGAACAACAGCTAAAAATTATACGCTCAGCCAGGTTACCCGCTACACTTTGGCATACACAACAAACCTTAACGCAAAACCTCTCATTGCTTACGGATATGCTTGAAACCGAGCTTGATGCTGTAAGCTGCCCAGAAGGTCGCGCTAGCGACAAAGCAAAAATATTGCGTAATGTATTCTACCTTTTCTTTATTGAGGAAATACAACCTGTAGGAAGTTTGGTAAATCAATACCATTACAAACTAGCCCCATTATGGGAAGACTGGCTTGCGCAGCCGTCGCTGCACGAGGAATTCAAACGCTACATCAGGCAACAGTCACAAGACGGATTCAACCAATACAGCAGCGTCATGAAAGCGCATGTCAACTTATGGCAAGGATTCCTTGGTAGATGTAATCTATCGCCCGTCGCGCCTGTTTAATAGCGCGACGAGCAAATCCACTAGCCCAGCTTTTGCTAAACATCTCCTCACCTCTGGCTAGCTTTGCCGAAGCACGTTCAATATGTTCGGTTCCCTTCTAGATTTGAAAAAGGGCAAATGACACATTCCAATAATCCTTCACATAACAAATGTTAAAGAATATTTTCTCCTGCTTCCGGATCTCTCGAATTCCGAGCCTGCTCTCGTATCTCATGGGCTTCGGAAGACACATCATCATTGATTTTCGATTCTTGTGGGCGCGTATTTCCAGCCTCTTTTGCACTTGACCTTTCGTTTCGATTTTCTGTGGCTCCACTATTCTCTTCGCTATCCAAGCTTTTTACGTTCTTTTGTTCTGTCGTACTTTCACTTAACTCATTTGCTACGTTTTCTGAAGGGTTAGCGCTTGAAGCGCCTTTTTCGGAAGCATGATAAATATGCATACCCTCAGGGAAAATGCGCTCTCTCGCATCATCAGGCATACTGATATTCGCCTCTAAGAAGGCCTGAGTGATTTTACGCATCAGCACCGACGCCATTTTTAGTACACTCGTTTTCTCTACATCCACCCAAAAATAAACCTTGATGTTGTAGGTCGAGGGGCCTAATTCATCGATAAGAATTTGCGGTTCAGGGTCGATTAACACGTTGTCTTGTGCTGACGTAATTTCTTGCGCCATCTGCTGAGCGTGTTGTATATCAGCATCGTAGCCAACGCCAATAACAAACTGACCACGCATTAGCGGGTTGGCCGTAAGGTTTTTGATTACCCCTTTGTAAATAGTCGCGTTAGGTATTTGAATATGGTTGCCGTCAAAATCCACCAGTGTAGTCGCACGTGCCGTAACTTTCTGAATGATGCCGGTGAAATCGTTGATTTGTACGATATCCCCTATTCTAAAGGGGCGTTGAATAGTAAGCAGTAGGCTTGAAATAAAGTTCTCGGCGATGTCGCGAAAGGCGAAACCAAGAATAAGCCCCACCACACCTGTACCACTCACCACCGCGATTGCAAATCCGGTGAGCCCAGCTAAGAACAAAAATAGATAAATACCGAGTAAAATTAAGACTAAACTGACACTTCTTTGAATGACTGAGCGCAGCAGTGGAGATGTGGTCGTACGGGTTAACGGTTTAACTAAAACCTTGGCAATATGCGGCGCTAAAAGGATAAACGCCGCCATGATAACTAAGCCTAGTGCCAACCCCGGTAATCGATAAACAAAGTTCTCCCAAAGCTGAGAGAGTAGCGACTGTGCACTTGATAAACTGCTTATTGCGCCACCTTCGTCACTTTGTTGAAGCAAAGTTTGTATAAAAGGTTCGCTGTCGGTTTGCGAGAAAGAAAGCCCCGCTCGATTATTTAAAATAGAGGGTTGTAATATTTGTTGCGCACTGAACATCACCTCACTCCTTGGCGTTCATGTGTTTCGGTTTTTAATATAAATAACTACGACGCGATAACTAAATAAGATCCCAGCCCGATGGTAAATAAAAAACTGCCCCATATAGCGTGTTCTATAACCACCACGGGCGTCGAGTTAGTTTGCATATACCTATAACCGAAAATGCCACCGCCAATCCAAGAAATGACTACAGCAATCCAGTTACCGTACACTAAGTGGGCTAGACCAAATAAAAAAGTACTTAAGGCCCACCTTGCATATTTCGAAGGTAGTATTCGCTTGTAACGGTGGAAAAAGTACGTTCGAAAAATGATCTCTTGCGGGATGACCGACACTAACGGATAAATCAATAATGTAGCTACCCACATCCATGGCTGGTTCATAGGCCAATGTAGGAACAATTCCGGTTTAAAAAAGTAAACTACCAGCGCCAGTAAGCTCGCCCAAGGCAAAAATAACCTTAACGTACTTTTTAAATGCGTTCGATAGTCTTCCCAATGCCACAATTTAATGCGTTTAAATTGCTTATCTGCTAACAAGATAGCTAAGCAACAAAGTCCCATAACACCTAAAATAGGCATGAGATAATTTGCAAAATGCTTTATCCAGTAGAGAACGGCAAAGGGAATCACCACAAAGAGCAAGATCAATTCAGACCACAGCTTTGCCACAACTCACCTCTTTCTCTCAATCATGCTAGGTTCGCTGATCTATTCCCCAAACGTTTTTACTAACTAGAATCGATGCTAAACCAACAAGGTAATTACCAACCGATGACACTTTTGTGAATTTTTACGGTTTATGTCTATGAAAGTGTAGTGCCAATTTGCAAAGCATGAGTGATTAATTAAGTGCTACTTTAGCCCTATACTTTACTGCGCATTCGTAACTCTCTATATAGATAAGGTTTTTTAAGAGCAGTGGAAACTTGTAAGCGTTTTTTAGTAATGAGCAACAACGCTTATTATAATGTTCTACTTCAATAGTCGGCTTCGAAAAACCTATTTTGAAGTACGTGAACGCGTTGAATTCAGGTAGTGTTTGTATATCGCACAAAAGTCGTGAAATAATTGCATAAGATGTATAAGGCGATACCAATGACAAAAAATAGCCCTAGCGACGTTTTACAGCAAATTGAAAACCACTATGCCTCTTTGTCCCCTTCGGGCAAGGCTATTGCGCATTATATTCAGCAGAATCCTATCGCAGTATTAAGTCAATCTACGTCTTTAATCGCAGAAAAAACGGGGACGTCAAAGGCCACAGTCAGTCGCTTCTTTCGCCAGCTGGGGTTTGACTCGCACCAGCAAGCTAAAGAGGCGCTTGTTCAGCTACGTGAGCAAGGCGTGCCTGTTGTAAGCCCTTCAAGTGGTGTACTTCAGCATGAGAATGATAGTAAGAATTTGGCCAATACATTTGATAGCACTTCCTCAGAGGCGTTGACAGATATTGCTAAATTGCTGGCATCAGCAGGCCAGGTCACCTTGATTGGTTTTAGAAACGCCTACCCCATTGCACTTCATTTCAGGCAGCAGCTCAAACAAATTCGTGCGTCGGTCCGTGTGCTTCCTCAGCCCGGTCAAACACTTAGTGAAGATATTATCGACCTGACCGAAAATGATCTTGTCGTACTTTTTGGTTTTCGTCGTAGAACCCGACAATTCAAATTTGTTTTAAATAGCATTAAACACTGTAAAACCGTATTAATTACCGATCCAACGGGCCAAGGATATCGTCACGATGTCGACCACCTGTTGGTTACCCACATTGGCAGTGACTCGCCTTTTGATAGTTACGCGGCTCCAATGAGCCTGGTTGCATCACTGTGTAACCTTACCTACGAAGTATTAGGAAGCCAGGCCGCAGACCGCGTCGACGCGATTACTGACATCTACATTCAAATGGATGAGCTAGAAAGTCCAAAGCGTTAACCCTTCCCACAGAACACTTTTTAAGCAATACTATAAAGAGAGCGGATAGCAGAGAATTGTTATTTTGCAAGCGTAAAGGGAACTAAAGCGCTTAAAAATGGGTATAAGTATTAATTCACAACGCTTATTTTGGGTTTTAATGCATAAAAACGTACCTGTTAATTTAATTTCACTGCTAAAAGCGTGTGGTTGGAGTTGATATGGATAAAACGCAAGTAGTCATGGAAGAAGCTAACGGTGTGCTAGACTTTTGGTTTGGAGAACTCTCCCCAGAGCAATGGTTTAAGGAAGATGCAGCACTAGATAAAACGATCACTTCGCGATTTTCAAAATTGCGCGCAGCAGCCATAAAGGGCGAGTTGTGGCCTTGGCGAGCGACGGCTACCGGTCGTCTTGCCGAAATAATTCTTCTCGATCAATTCTCGCGAAATATTCATCGCAATGACAAAGATGCATTCAGTGCAGACAGCATTGCTTTGGTTCTTGCGCAAGAAGCGGTAAGTGTTGAAGCCGACAAGGTACTTACACCGCAGCAGCGCGCGTTTCTGTATATGCCGTTTATGCATAGTGAATCACTCGCAATCCACGACGTCGCATTGGAACTATTTTCACAAGAAGGCCTTGAAAGAGAATTCACCTTTGAAAAGCGCCATCAACAGATTATTGAAATGTTTGGCCGCTACCCCCACCGCAACCGAATTTTAGGGCGCGAGTCGACACCAGAAGAAGTTGCATACCTGAAGCAAAACCCCCAAGGTTTCTAGCAACTTATCTAGTTTTTTATCAATTTACTCAGCGCTTTACCAATTATGTAACTCACAGAAAATAATGTACGTACTAAAATGTCCAATGAAGTAACGCTCGTTTCTCTTGACTTTTTAATGAAACAGTTGTTTCATTAATCTAAAGACGAATAAAGAAACAATAACGAATAAGTAACGCGCTGTGAGCTCTCCTTTTGTACTGAAGCCCTGTGATGCCAAGTTCACACAGGCAATTAAAAACCTAGAAATCGCATTCAGTCTTGACGGTAGTGTTAAAGATGACGCATTTTCGGCGTCAGGAAAAGCGCTGAATCAGGCAAAAAGTCAAAGTAAATTGCCGCTTAGCGGACTAGGTCTGGCAGTAAAAGATTTGTTTCACATTGAAGGATTACCAACCGCAGCAGGAAATCCTGATTGGTTAGCCACACACGCGATTCCGAAAAACACAAATCGTTGCGTAGCAAAGATGCTTCAAGCGGGTGCCGCGTTCAAAGGCAAAACCATCACTGATGAACTTGCCTACAGTTTACACGGGCAGAATAAGCACTACGAAACACTGGTAAACCCAGTGGCACCAGCTCATATACCTGGTGGTTCTTCGTCAGGTTCAGCGGTGGCCGTTAGCGCGCACCTTGCCGACATAGGGCTTGGCACCGACACCGGCGGCTCTATTCGCGTACCGTCTAGCTATCAAGGGTTATGGGGGCTTCGCACCACGCACGGCGTTGTGGCCTGCGACAATATGGTGGCACTTGCTCCGTCGTTTGATACCGTGGGCTGGATGACACGCGACCTAAACACGCTGACTAAGGTTGCCAATGTCTGCATAGATAGCGCTACACAAAGTGAAATATCAGGTTCGCCTCGATTTGGCATAGCAGCGCATTTATTTGAGCAGGCCGCTCACAAATCGCTGTGCAAAACATGGCTTGCAGCGCTGGCAGATAACAACGACTGTATTGTATTGTCAGAGACACAGCTAGATTTAAAAACCTTACAAACTGCCGCTACCTTTCGTACCTTACAGGGCAATGAAATATGGCAGCAACATGGCGAATGGATTGAATACACTCAACCCGATATCGCCAAAGATATAATGTTGCGCTTGAATTGGTGTAAAACCATAACAACGCAAGAAGTAGAGCAAGCTAGAGCGCAACAATCTGTGGTAATCAATCATTTAAACACGCTGTTTGAAGAAATAGATGTATTGATTATTCCCACGACACCCGGTGTAGCACCTCGATGTGATGCCGATGAAACAACGCTGGCAAATGATAGAAACGCTCTGCTCGCACTCACGGCGATAGCTGGGCTTGCGGGATTACCCCAACTTCATTTGCCGTTGTTTACCCTACACAACGCCCCATGCGGATTATCGCTAGTGGGCAAAAAAGGCAACGATCTTGCACTTCTCGCGTTAGCAAAAAAGCTAACCACTCGCTAAACGTGTAAAGCGCGCCTGTTTTTTTTAAGTTGCACCTAAAAAAGCATTAGCGCCCTATCGCATTCAAGTTGAAACTAGAAAGCGGAAGTAAGACCCAAGCGCCCGTCATTTTGCCTGATTTGGGCTTAAACTGACTGCGCGGTTGCCGAGTTTTTGAAGGAATTAAAAATGAGTGAAAAACCAAATATAGCGTTTACTGCCCCTCACTTTGCGGCATCGCAAGTGGGCTTAAACATATTAGAAAAAGGCGGCACCGCTATTGAAGCTATGGTAGCTGCTGCAGCCTCTATCGCGGTTGAATACCCGCACATGAATGGCATGGGCGGTGATGGATTTTGGCTAATCAGTGAACCTGGTAAAAAGCCGATTGGCATTGATGCATCTGGCGTAGCAGCAAAGGGCGCCACACCTTCTTTCTACGAGGGTAGCGATGCCATACCTAGTCGAGGCGGAAAGTCAGCATTAACCATGGCAGGCGCAGTTGCTGGTTGGCAAGCCGCGCTTGAATTAAGTCACAAATGGCAAAGCGGTTTACCGTTAAGTACATTGTTCGATACAGCGATTAGTCAAGCTAACTGGGGGATTGAAGTTACCCAGAGCTTGGTGGATGCCAGCAACAAAACCTTTGAAGAGCTAAGTGCGGATGAAAATTTCGCTCAGTTTTTGATTAAGGGGAAAGCCCTTAAAAAAGGTAAAATTTTAAAGCTAACAAAGCTCTCTGAAACTTTGAAGCATTTAGCAGAAAAAGGGTTAGATGATTTTTACCACGGTGAGTTAGCTTCGCAGCTGGCAGAAGACTTAGAAGCCGCCGGCTCCCCTATTCGCCTTGAAGATTTCAACAATTACAAAGCGACAATTGTTGAGCCATTGTCGGTGTCCACCAGCAAAGGCAAGCTTTATAACTTGCCCGCGCCCACACAAGGTGTGGCGTCGCTCATTATTTTAGCCTTGTACGACAAAGTTCAGCATTTAGGCAGCACCGATGCTGACATGGTGCATTTACTTATTGAATGCACGAAACAAGCCTTCATTGCGCGTAACGCGAACGTAACCGACCCATCTCGTACGCCTGTTAGTCTTCAAAGCCTGTTAAGTGACGATGTGCTTGATGAAATGGTGAAGAACATCTCATTAGATAAAGCACTTCCTTGGCCCCATGAAGCCAAGCACGGCGATACTATTTGGATGGGTTGCTGCGATTCTGAAGGCCGAATGGTGAGCTACATACAGTCACTTTACTGGGAGTTCGGCTCGGGCGTAGTGAGCCCGCAAACAGGCATTGTTTGGAACAACCGTGGCACTTCGTTTTCACTCGATCCAAACAGTAACCAATATTTGACCCCAGGCTTGAAACCATTTCACACACTTAACCCCGCTTTCGCTGAGCTTGTTGACGGTCGACGCATGAGTTACGGCACCATGGGTGGTGAAGGTCAGCCTCAAACCCAAGCGGCGCTGTTTGCTCGTCATGTCTACCACGGCCAACCTATCGCCAAAGCTATTTCCCTCGGCCGTTGGCTACTTGGTAGAACCTGGGGCGATCAGAGTCACAACTTAAAAGCAGAGCGTGACTTAGTTGAGTATGTAGGTGAGAGCTTACTGGCACGGGGCCACGATATGGTGACGGTAGATCCTTGCAACGAACTTATGGGTCATGCTGGTGCAATTATTCGCGACACAGAAGGTACGGTGAGTGGCGCAAGCGACCCAAGAAGTGACGGCAAAGCCTACTTTGGACATCGCTAGTTTATTCGCAGTGGCTACGACGCAGCACTGACAAATAGTTAAACCAACAAACGTTAAAGAGAAAGAAATCACATGCAGTTTTTAATGGATAACCTAACGGTTATATTATCGCTAGCAGGAACAGGCGTGTTCGCAGGCATACTAGCAGGAATGCTTGGCGTAGGTGGCGGTATTGTCATCGTGCCGGTACTGTTTTTCTTGTTCCAAGCCCTCGGTGTGTCCCCTGAGAGCGCAATGGTTATAGCCACGGCAACGTCTCTGGCAACCATCGTCCCTACTTCAGTAAGCTCTATTCGTGCTCATCACAGTAAGGGCAATGTAGACTTTGCATTGCTAAAAGCGTGGGCAGTGTTCATTTTAATTGGCGTGCTTGCCGGAAGCTATGCGGTGACGGCGGTTAACCCGACGTTCCTTACCTTACTGTTTGGCATTATTGCAACCTTGTCTGCCATTAATATGCTCATTGGCAAGAAAGACGCGCTATTTAAAGGGCTACCGGGCCGCGCAGGTCAGTCGATTATGGCAACCTGCATTGGGCTATTCAGTTCTATGGTAGGCATTGGTGGCGGTACGTTAACCGTGCCGACTCTCACATTTTGTAACTACCCAGCACACAAAGCGGTGGGCACCGCTGCTGCAGTCGGTTTAATTATTTCGCTTCCCGCGGCGCTCACGCTGCTATTTGTTGGTACCACTCCTGTTGATGCGCCCTTCGCTACGTATGGCTATGTAAACTTGCTGGGGTTTGTCTGCATTGTTCCGCTCACCGTTTTATTTGCGCCTGTCGGTGCAAGCATAGCCAATAAGCTAGACGCTGGCTTACTTAAAAAAATCTTCGCCGTTGTTCTCATCATCACTGGCTTGCGCATGCTAGCGCAAGTCCTTATCTAGGAGTGCCCACATGTCTCAAGAAGCTTCTAACAGAACGTTTGCCCCACTATCCCCGCCGCCTCGCTTGCTAATGGGTCCGGGCCCAATTAACTGCTACCCCAGAGTCTTAAGCGCCATGTCTACCCAGTTAGTAGGTCAATATGACCCTGTAATGACTGGCTACATGAACGAGGTCATGCAATTTTACCGCGATGTTTTCAATACGAAAAACCAGCAAACCTTTTTGGTTGACGGTACGTCGCGCGCTGGAATTGAAGCTGTATTGGTGTCGGCAATAGAGCCAGGCGATAAAGTCCTCGTGCCTATCTTCGGGCGTTTTGGGCATTTGCTTGCTGAAATTGCAGAGCGCGCCGACGCTGAAGTTCACACCATTGAAGTGCCGTGGGGCGAAGTGTTTACGTCTGAACAAATTGAAAACGCGATAAAAGACGTAAAGCCAAAACTGCTTACCATTGTTCAAGGGGATACGTCCACCACCATGCTGCAACCGCTTGCAGAAATTGGCGCGATTTGTGAAGCAAACGATGTGTTGTTTTACTGCGATGCAACAGCGTCAATAGGTGGGAACCCGCTAGACGTTGATGCTTGGAAATTAGATGCGGTGTCAGTTGGCCTGCAAAAGTGCTTAGGAGGCCCATCAGGCAGTGCTCCTATTACACTAAGCGACAAGTTTGTTAAAACCGTGCGTACCCGTCACCACGTTGAAGCCGGCATTCGCGATGCTCACCATGAAGCTGCGCGTGGCCCTAAAATTCGTTCTAACTACTTCGACTTGCCCATGATCATGGATTATTGGGGCGAGGAGCGACTAAATCACCACACCGAAGCGGCCAGTATGCTCTATTGCGCCCGTGAATGCGCGCGCCTGCATTTAGAAGAAGGCCAGGAGAGCGTGATTGCTCGTCACAAAGTAGCGGGCGACGCGATGCTAGCCGGTATTCAGGCCATGGGACTTGAGCCCTTCGGCGACCTGAAACACAAAATGTACAACGTTGTAGGTGTTCATATTCCCGAGGGTGTTCATGGCGAAGAGGTACGCGAAACCTTACTTCTGCGTTTTAACATTGAAATAGGCACTAGTTTTGGTCCGCTAAAAGGAAAAATTTGGCGCATTGGCACTATGGGCTATAACGCCAGAGAAGATGCCGTGTTACATACCCTCCAGTCCCTTGAAACTGTGCTTCGTATGCAAGGGTTTGCGCTACCTGCTGGTAAAGGTGTAGATGCTGCGCTTAGCGTTTATGCTAAGGCTAAAGCGGCGGGAGTCACCAATGGGTGAATTCGCAGAATTTGCTGAATTGGCTACGCAAGTCATGGCAAGGTGCGAAACATTAGGCACCTTAAGCCAGGACCCAGCCTGTCTAGACCGGCGCTATTTGACCGAACAACACAAGCTTGCAAATCAACTCGCCTCAGGGTGGATGATTGAAGCAGGAATGACAACCTGGCAAGACGCCGTTGGCAATATATGGGGGCGCTATACATCAAGCGTGCCCAACGCACCGCGATTAATTCTAGGTAGCCACCTCGATACTGTGCCTAACGGCGGAAAGTACGACGGCATGCTAGGCGTGGTCGCCGCTATTTCACTGGTCGCTATGTTTGACGGCACGCAAACCAAGTTCCCTTTTCATATCGATATTGTGGGTTTTTGTGATGAAGAAGGCACGCGATTTGGCACCACCCTTTTAGGAAGCCGCGCGCTCACCGGTAAGTGGCAAGAGCAATGGCGTCATCTAAAAGATGAAAATGGCGTGAACTTAGAGCAAGCCATGGCGAACTTCGGCCTTAATTTCGACGCAGTAAACAGTGCCGCCATTTCCCGTACCGACATTTTGGGCTACATAGAGCTTCACATTGAACAAGGCCCTGTTTTAGAGCAAGAAAATCTGCCTGTTGGCGTTGTCAGTGCTATTGCAGGTGCAAAACGTTTTAATTTTTCAGTAGAAGGCATGGCGGGTCACGCTGGCACTGTGCCGATGTCTATGCGACGAGATGCGTTGTGCGCAAGTGCAGAGATGCTATTGGCTGTCGAGAGCATTAGTTTGCAGCGTCCGGGCGTTGTGGCCACGGTAGGTAAAATTGAAAATGCGCCAAACGGCGTTAACGTCATTTCTGGTCGCACACGTTTTTCTCTCGATATCAGAAGCGAAGATGATGAATTGCGAGATTCTGTATTGGCAGAAATATTGCAAAAGTTTGATGCCATTGCGCATGCAAGACAAATAACGCTAACACGGGAGCAAACCCACAGCGCACCTGCGGTGCATTGCGATAGCCAGCTAAAAGAAGCACTCGTTCGAGGCGTAGAAGAAAGCGGAATTAAGCCAAGAGTACTTGCCTCGGGTGCAGGTCATGACGCTATGGCTATTGCTGATATTTGCCCTGTGGCCATGTTGTTTACACGTTGTAAGGGCGGAATAAGTCACCACCCTGCAGAATCTATTACCATTGATGACGTGGCCGCAAGTTTGTCAGTACTTTATAAAACCATTAGCAAGCTCAAGCATACGTAGTGGTCAAATCAGCAAAGTTTCAATGAAGGGTTAATAATGAAAATAACAAGGATTTACAACGATGAAGCAGGCAAAAGTCACTTTGGCGAAGTGGAGATTGCGCTAAAAGACGGCGGTCCTATCGGTATGCTTTCAGAGAAATTCGGTGCAGATAAAATAATTTTTCGCGAAACGCCTGCAGATTATGATTTTAAGTGGCATCCAGCGCCGGCGCGACAACTCCTTTTCATTATTAAAGGGCGTGCTGAATTTACGGTGTCTAACGGTGAACGCCACGTGTTTGGAGCAGGTGACGTACTATTGCTAGAAGACACAGAAGGCGAAGGCCATTGTTCCCGCGCAATGTACAATGAAGTGCGCCACTCAATTTTTGTGACGTTAGATGAAGGCGTAGTCCTATAAAACGACCGTTCGCACTGCTCTGAAAAAATGCGCTAATTTAGCGCATTTTTTTGTTTAGGCACCAAAATGGGGCTTACGAATTGCCTAATTATTTGCTCCTGACCCAAACCCACATAAAAAACACTTTAAAACAACAACTTAAAAACACATTACTAAGCAGACCAACTGGTCAATATCTTGCAACCATAGAGCAACTATTGCTAAGAAAAATTGCTCATGTCATTTGTTGTACGAACCCTGTTCATTTTGTCTTTATCCCTTGTTGGTCTTTATTCCGCCGCAAACCCCTTTCCTACTGAAGAAGACGCAAACAATTGGTTTAAGCAATATACACAGTCATTGACCGACTCACAGACCTATCAACTACTTAAACAGTTTCCAAAAGGCGGTGACTTGCACCATCACTTATCAGGGTCGGCGTACGGCAAATGGTGGTATGAGCTAGCAACTAATCAAGCGCTAAACGGCGGCTATCAGTACTTCACGAAGGTGAATCATAGCGAGTGTGACTCGGCGCCGTCTCCGTCTTCGCCAATTAAGGAAATAACAAGGAATAACCATGTCTTCAAATCACAGCGAACTACTTTACGATTTACATGATAGTCCGGCATTTCTTCCTTCACTTACCGCGGCATTTCAGCATTTACTTGCAAGCTTTGTCGGTGTCATTACGCCGACTCTTATTGTTACATCAACACTGGGCCTTACTGAATACACGCCTTATCTTATCAGTATGGCCTTGTTTGTAAGCGGCTTAGGCACGGCAATTCAAACAAAGCGTATAGGCCCAGTAGGCAGTGGATTGGTAGCCATCCAAGGTACCAGTTTTGCGTTTATTAGCGCATTGATACTGGCAGGAAATCAGGTCAAGGCGGATGGAGGAACATCCGAAGATGTCTTGTCTTTGTTGTTTGGATTAACTATGGCGGGTGCCATGGTCGAAGTGGTGTTTAGTCTACTTGTACATAAACTCAAACGTATCATTACACCATTAACTACAGGAATTGTAATAACCGCTATTGGGCTAAGCTTGATAAACGTAGGCATGACTGATCTTGCGGGCGGCTTTCACGCCGCTGACTTCGCCAGCACAGAAAACTTAGCCGTCGGCCTTGGCGTGTTGCTCATTATTGTTTTCTTGAACGCCTCAACAAATCATTGGCTGCGTTTAAGCGCCATCTTTATTGGTATGGCAATTGGCGCAACCTATGTTGGCATTACAAAAGGATTAGATTTCAGCGGCCTTGCTGCGCTTTCCGTCGTAGCGATCCCCACCCCTTTTGCCTTTGGCATTGCATTTGATATCACTCTCTTTTTACCTATCGCGCTCATCTATTTGTTTAGTGCAATAGAAACGGCCGGCGACTTAACCGCAAATAGTCTTTTCTGTAAGCAGCCTGTGAGCGGTCCGATTTATCTTGCAAGGGTGAAAGGCGGGATTTTGGGCGACGGCGTTAATTCGTTACTTGCTGGCATGTTCAACACCTTTCCAAATACTACATTTGGCCAGAATAACGGGGTTATCCAATTAACCGGCATCGCCAGCCGTAAGGTCGGCTTTTTTGTTGCAGCGCTATTCGTTGTTATTGGGTTCTTCCCCATTGTAGGTGGTGTGCTGCAGGCTATTCCCAAACCAGTTCTTGGCGGTGCTACTCTGGTTATGTTTGCCATGGTGGCCGTGGGCGGTTTAAAGCTTTTAGCCAGCTACGCACTTGATAGGCGCAGTAGTTTGGTGACAGCGTGTGCGCTAGGTATGGCGATTGGTGTAATGATGGTTCCAGAAGCCCTTGCTCAATTGCCTTCATGGCTTGAAAATATCTTACTTTCCCCAGTAACCTCGGCCGGCCTTACCGCCGTCATCCTTGATTTAACCTTACCTGGAAAAAAGCCCCTTGCTTCCCCACACGCTAGTGCACAAAAAATTGAAAGCAGCACTGGCGTTGCTCAGGACAACCCTGCTTACGAGCCTATTCACAACCCAAAGCCAGAAGGTAACCGTAGGGCGCCGAAAGCACTCAATGAAAAAGCCGTTGTAAACCATGAGGTTGTTAAGCACTCAGCTCACTCGACACACATTTTAAGTATAGACGGACAACCGGGCGTAACCTCTGCTCTTTTTAGTGCAAAAGCTCGCTAAAAATCACCTTATAAGTGCATGCATTTATGCGATTGAGTTTATTTACATAAAAATAACACTATAAGAACAACATTATATATTTTTATCCTTATAATTCAGCAACTTAAGAAAAGGTTAAAAGTTGACCAACTGGACAAGTAGTTGGCACTCATCCTGCTAACTCTCTTGCCAATAACAAAACGCATATAAAAATGCGTGAAAAGAGCCCTAAAAAGGGGCAACTAAAAATAACGAGGAAACCATGAAAAACACTACATTCAATTTATCTCCTCTAGCAAAAGCTTTTGCAATGACTACCGCGGTCGCGCTATCGTCGCAAGCTTTTGCTCAAGAAGAGACAGAGGTTAAAGAAAAAGACGTTGAAAAAATTCAGGTAACAGGATCCCTTGGGAGCCTTCCTGGCCAAGACGTTGAGTCAGTTTTTGGCTTTGGCAAATCTATTCTCGAAACGCCTCGCTCAGCGTCCACGATTTCTCAAGAGCAAATGGAGCGCTTCAACGTTTCAGACATTGATGAACTCGTCGCGTTCGCACCAGGTACATTCACACAGTCGTTCTTCGGTGTTGCAGGCTCTCTGGATGTGCGGGGCACGCCCGGGGAAGTATATTTTCGAGGTGTACGCCGCTTAGATAACCCTGGAAACTACCCAACGCCCATTGGTGCGTCGAGCAGTGTTGATATTGTACGTGGCCCAGCTTCGCCAATTTACGGCCCAGCTAAAATCGGTGGCTACTTAAACTTTAATCCTAAGTCAGCAAAAGTAGGCAGAGGACAGTATTTAGACAGCCCAACGGGACAATTTTCTTACACTACAGGCTCTTGGGATAAGAATGTTCTCACTGCCGAAGTAGGAGGGCCAAGCAAACTTGCTGGTAAGGAGCTTGGTTACTATATCTACGCTGAACAAGAAAACTCAGACTCTTATTACCGCAACAGCGAAACTGACCAAACTGTGCTCCAAGCCGCTTTCGATATGGACTTGACTGAAAACCTAAGTGTTGAGTTTGGCGGTATGTATCACAAGTACGATGGTAACCAAAATGCAGGGTGGAACCGTGTTACGCAAGATTTGATCGACAACGGCACCTATATTACTGGAAACGCTAAGCCACTTGATGCAGACGGCGACGGAAGCATTAGTCATTTTGAATATTTTGCAGCAAACCTCTTTGTAGAAGTAGACCCACTTACTGAAGATGGTTCAAGTTTCAGCGATGATATGGCCTTGGTAGATGTGGGCACTGCTCAACTTGGCCGCGATCAAACGCTCATTGCTGCCGATGACGTTTTGGAAAATGAAGTAACCACGCTTTATTTTGATATGATTTACTACGCGGATGAATGGGAAATCAAAAACCAGTTTTTCTATGAAAGTTATGAAAACTTGAACGAAAATGCTTACGGCTTCTCACAATTTCATGATGCTTATGTAATAGAAGATAAAGTTATTTTTGCAACTGAATACGAAAGCGACAGTCTATTCGCACAATTTCAGTTCTCCCCATCAGTTCGATACACAGATTTTGAAAGCGGCGATGATTTCATAAACGAATTTTTTGATCGCCGTGACTTAACAGGTCCTTCAACGGCGTTAGATAGACGCCTTCTCGCAACTAGAGCTGGATTTGGTTACTCAAATTATGACGTGGGCAACTATCTGAACCTAGGTGTTGCAGCAATGACAGACCTAACTTGGGAAAATGGCTGGAATGTCGTACTAGGATTGCGTTATGACTCAGTAGACGTAGAGAGTACAACGCCAGGTGGAATTACTCTATTTGGTGGCGACGAAGATGTAACAGCTGAGGACAAAGAAGACGGCATTTCATGGAATGCTAGCGTTTCATATAAGACAGACTTTGGCTTAATTCCTTATATTACTGTGGCAGAGCAAGCTACGATTGTTGCAGGTCAGGGCGCAAATATAGACGTTGAAAATATTCCTGGCGGATTCTTCGATACGTCGGAGCTTTTCGAGTATGGTGTCAAAGGCTCATTTTTGGATGACAGCTTATACGTTGCGTTATCTATTTATGAACAAGAACGTACTGACATCAACGCTCAATCAACTGTAACAAACAACACTACACTGAATGAGGGCACAGAGTTTGAGCTTCGTTGGGTAGTAAATGAACAGCTTGTATTAACAGCAGTTTACACCAACATTGAAGTTACTAATTTGACAGTACTTGACGGTGGTGGTTTCCAATTTGGTTTCTTTGGTGCCGAAGACTTTGCAAATATCGAAGATCCTTCAATCTTCTTTGGGGGCACGCCAAACGGTAATACGGCATATGGCAACCTTTCTGCCATCAAAGCGGGTATTCCAGAAAACACCTATGGCTTAACTGCAACTTATGACTTCTTAAACGGGTATGCTGCAAGTGTTAGTGTCGTGAATGCTGATGAAGTATCTTCTGGTTTCTCGGGTTCAGTGACTCTCCCTTCGTACACGCTAGTGAATGCAGGTGTATCTTACCAAGCCGAAGATTGGAGTGTTAATCTAACCGTTAAAAACTTAACTGACGAAGATTATTTCCGGTCGAACTTCCCTGATCTATTTGGTAGTCAAATTGTATTACCTGAACTTCCGCGTCACTGGAATGCTAAATTTACTTACTCATTCTAAGTTCGCATAGTCTTTGAGCGTGGTCGTGCTTCATGTGTAGATTGAACGTTCGACATACGCTCTCAGGCCTGTAAGTTTTTTCGATAAGAAGCCCAGTTTGATAATGCTGGGCTCTTTTTTAGGAGTACTAAATGCATCTTTCTTTTTATCCACTGCTTAAACAAAAACGGTCTGCCTTTTTCAACGCTTTGCTTATATTGGCTATGTTTTTGGGTTTCTGTAGCAGTAGTTATTCTGCCAGTGTTAAAGCCAATGACGCTAAGCCGCCAATGAAAGTGAAGGTTGTTGTAGTAAGTATGTTCGAAATTGGCAACGACGAAGGCGACGCGCCTGGTGAATTTCAATTGTGGAAGGCTCGCCAGAATCTCACAACCCAATACCCTTTGCCTCATGGCTTTCACGATATTTACGCCAATCCTGATACAGGTGTAATCGGTATGGTTACGGGAATGGGCATTGCGCGCGCTTCAGCAGCAATAATGGCACTAGGTCTTGATCCTCGCTTTGATTTATCCCAAGCCTATTGGTTGGTTGCAGGGATCGCGGGAGTCGACCCAGCGGATAATACCATTGGTAGTGCAATTTGGACCGATTACGTAGTTGATGGCGACCTAGCACATCAAATTGACGCTAGAGAAATTCCGTCTCAGTGGAGTACGGGTTATTTCCCCCTCTTTACTCATGCGCCCTTTGAAAACGCTGACGCTGTAGACGTAAACAACAGCCCAAATGGCGAGGTGTACGCGCTGAACTTACCGTTAGCAAAGTGGGCCTATTCGTTGACAAAAGACACCAAGCTTTTAAACAACGAAGCGATGGATGCATTGAGAGCCAAGTACACCAACTCAGCTAATGCGAGGGCACTTCCCAATATATCTATGGGTGCGCATTTATCTGCTTCTACCTTTTGGCATGGCGAAAAACTAAATACGTGGGCAAACGATTGGGTGGCATACTGGACGCAGGGCAAAGGAAATTTTGTTACCTCGGGCATGGAAGACTCAGCAACACTTCAAAGCTTGAGCTACTTGGACAATGCAGGGTTAGTCAACAAAGACCGCTTACTTATTCTTAGAACGGCGAGCAATTTTACCATGCAGCCACCATCGTTGAGCGCTGCGGAGAACCTAAAGTTAGAGAGTTCTGGCGATGGATATGCAGCAATGGGAGCCGCTATAGAAGCCGCCTATAATGTCGGCTCGCAGGTTACAGACTATATTGTAACGCATTGGGAAACCGTAAAAGATACGCCCCCTTCAGCGGAATAAACGTACTTTAACCTCTACGCTGTCACTGATTTTGCATTTAGTGCATGGCGCACCTGAAGGGTAACGTCATTTTGTACCACGGGCTTGGCAAGAAAATCGGTCATGCCCGCATTGCTACAATTAGTTTTATCTTCAGGCGTTGTATTTGCCGTTACAGCCACAATACGACCGTGTTTGGGCAATAAGTTTTCTTGGACAATAATCTTAGTAGCACTTACCCCATCGAGCACTGGCATAGCGCAATCCATAAAAATAATGTCATATTTTTTAGCTCGGGCCATTTGAACGGCCACTTCGCCATTTTCGGCTTCATCTGGAAGGTAATTAAACTTCTCTAGCATGGATGCAAGCACGAAACGGTTTATGTCGTTGTCATCAACAACCAAAACGTTAAGAGGAACGCTAAGTAGGTCTGAAGAGAGGACAACGTCACTCTGCTTTTCTTTATCTAAAACTGCCATTTCTACAGGTATAGCAATATCGAAACAGGAGCCTTTCCCTGCGCTTGACCGCACTTCAAGCTCGCCATCCATTTTGCCAACAAGTTGATTGACGATAGACAACCCTAAACCGTTTCCATTTAACTCTTCAGAGGCACTGGCGGTATCGTTTTGAAATGGTCTAAAAATACGTGACAATATTTCATCACTCATGCCCACCCCAGTGTCTTCAATTGACGCAAGTAAGATAGGCACATCGCCTTGATGCTTTAACGTAACTTGCACCGAAATATACCCTTTCGGCGTAAATTTAACCGCGTTCGATAGTAAATTTGTAATGACTTGACTGATTCGGGCGGCATCTCCGTGAACATAAGTGTTTTCGTCAAAAGACAGCACTGCGTAAAGCCTTACGCCTTTCTCTACGCATTTTGTTTTAAATACATCCAGGATATCTTCAATTAACGAACGTGCACAAAAGTCGCTATATTTTAGTGAGAATTCGCCGTTAATGATGGAGGTGTAATCCAAAACATCGTTTATAAGAGACAATAAACGGTCTGCGCTATGAAGCGCCACATCCGCTTTGCGCATTCGTACATTTTCTTTATTTTCGAACTTAATCGCCTGCAACATGCCGGTTATGCCATTGAGCGGCGTCTTTAACTCGTGGCTTATACGAGATAACAATATGCCACGTTCTTTAGACGCAGCTTCGGCTTCTCTTCTTCTCTCTTCCAATTCGAGTCTAAGTTGCACCGACTTGTTTACGTTTTGGCAAGTTCCAAACAAACGAATACACTTTCCGTGCTTCATCTCGGCCATACCGTGAGTTTCTATCCAAACCGAATTACCTTTGGCGGAGACAAGTTCAAGCGTTGCACTCCACGGTTCACCCGTAGCCACTGTGTGGGAGACAATGCGGTTTATCTCATCCCTATCAAACCCCTCTTTATAGAAGTTGATAGCTGTTTCTAATGTGGGTACAAAGTCTTCTGAGACTTCGTGAATAAGCCGAGTTTGTGAAGACCAGCTAAGTTCATTAGTGGTCAAATCAACTTCCCACGTGCCTATGTTCGCTACACTTTGTAACTTTTCGTACAACGTGTTTTGATTGGTCTCTGCTTTTTCGAGATGAAATTTATCCAATATCACGCTCAGGCAATCGTCTAACAGCGACAGCTTGTCGAGGTTAACCGGCTGTTCCGGGCACGCATTAATAAAGACTAAGCACACTTGGCTTCCATCTAGGGTATGAACACGGCCTCGTATGTACTTTTCGGCATTAAAATAAGTAGAAAACCATTGTTTAAATGCTGTAGAACACTTAGCGCTGTTTACAGGGAAACAGTGGTCTACAGGCACACAGGTAGAGAAAGAAGGGACCGACTTAAAGTTGGGTGCATACGCCGACGAAGCTTTAACCAATATATTAATTGTCTCTTCGTCCAGCTGTAAAAGTAAACCTTGAAACACGCCAAAAGAATCGCAGCCCCGCTGTACCAAACTGGTTAGCGATGCCGTCAACTGGTCTTCCAGTTTCACATTCAAACTCGATTGTTCGTCAAAATAAACCATGGTGCGCTACCCAAGCGTAAAGACCACAAGATTTTTGCCGCCTTGCTCGATTCATGCACAGCGGCCCCGCATTTATAATGATAGCTTGGGATTTGAATACGGGATATTAAACAATAGGCTAGAAATTCTATTTTTATGATGGGAAATTGGGCGGTGGCCTCAGCCCTTGGCTTGGTTTCGCCCTAATTCTTTTGCTTCAAACAGTGAAATGTCAGCGTCTTCTATAAGCGCAGCCACATCGTCTTCAACCACATCCGTAGCTTTCCAGACTGCAAAGCCTGCACTTATTGATACGCGGTTTTCTATCCCTTTACCATGTGGAATTCTTGCATTGGCAACAGCCTCAACAAGCTGATGTGCAACTAACTTTGAGCCCTGATGGTCGATATAGGGGAGGACGACTAAAAACTCTTCGCCGCCAAAGCGAATAACGGCATCTTTCGGCCGTTTAACCGTGTCCGATACAATTTGCGCGACTTTTTGAAGACAAATATCGCCTTCGAGATGCCCGTACGTATCGTTGAAAAGCTTAAAATAATCGATGTCGATCATTATTGCTCCAACCGTACCTTTGTCTCTCGCAACTTGCTTAATGAGTAACGGAATTTCCTTGGTTAAGTACATACGATTGTACAAACCCGTTAGCTGATCGTGAAATGTCATCATTTCAAGGAATTCGGTGCGAAGCTTATTTTGCAGATGTGTTTTGATGCGATGCGTTAACGTAGAAGCGTTAACCGGTTTCATGACAAAGTCTGACGCCCCTACTTCCCAGCACGCATTTTCACTCTCAATATCCATTGTAGACGTAACGAAAATGACAGGGATATGTTTCGTTTCAGGCGACGCCTTTAAGGCTGTGCAAACGTCTAGACCATCAATATCTGGCATGTTCATGTCCAGCAGAACTAAATCCGGCAAATTTGCTTTACAGTAAGATATGGCCTCTTCTCCCGACTCGGCTGTAGCACAGTTAAACACCGACTCTAGAATGGATTCAAGCAGCATACGACTCATCGGCTCATCGTCCACAATAAGTACATTACACTCTGCGTAGGGTTTTATTTCTTTTCGATTCATCGGGTACTTTTATTGTTACTACACCAAGGTGACCATTCTCGCTTCCGTTGTTTCTGCTTTTTACAATATCAAAGTAATAACAACGTTTTACGCAAGTCTAACACCTTACATCCAAATTTGTATTGAAAAGTCAGCTAGTTTGCTTTCAAGTAGGTATGGTTTGAACGACAAGGTTATAAAGAAGGTCTATCGATAGCGCTCTACACGCCGCCGAGTGAACCTTACGCAACTTGGCAATCATCGATGAACTTTGTGAAAAAATCCGCCATCGCCATAGGACGACACATAAAATACCCCTGCCCTAAGTGACATCCAAGAGCTTTGAGCGCAGCAAAGTGAGATTGGGTCTCTATCCCTTCGGCAACAATGGTTAACTCTAAGCTTAATGCTAAATGCACTATTGCCGTTACGATGTCGTGTGCCTGCTGTTCTTTATCCATATCAATAACAAAAGAGCGATCTATCTTAAGCACATTCAATGGGAACTGACGTAAATAAGAGAGACTCGAATAGCCCGTACCAAAATCATCCAACGCAATAGTAACGCCCAATGAAGCCAAGTCGTTCAGGATATCTCGGGTTTGTTCAAAGTCGTGCATTAGAGCTGATTCCGTTACCTCCAATTCTATAGATGACGCGGCGATACCCGCTTCGTTGATAATCTCAGCAACTTCTTTTGCGAAGCCTGGGTTTGAAAGCTGTTTAGCAGCTACGTTTACCGCCACTTTGAAGTCTTGGCCCAATTCATTGCATCTAGCGACAAACTCACAGCTTTTTTGTAACACTTGCTTACCTAGCTGATGTATTAGCCCAGTCTCTTCTGCTAGCGGAATAAACTCATCAGGTCCAATAACTTTACCATTTTCGTCGAACATTCTAACTAAGCTTTCGGCACTTAATACTGCACTATCGTCAAAGTTATACTTTGGCTGTAGGTAAATGGCGAGGCTGTCGTTCTCTATGGCATTTCTAAGCTTTATCTCCATTTCCACACGATGATGCATGGCATGCTGCAGGTCTTTTGAAAAGAAGCTGAAAGTGTCTTTGCCTTTTGATTTAGAACGGTACATGGCTGAGTCTGCATGGCGCATCATCTCTTCCGCATTAACAGCATCTTGAGGATAAAGGCTAATTCCAATACTTAAGCTAAGTTGATGGGCCTTACCGTCTAAATCAATGGGCTCTCTACCGGCCTGCAAACACGCCATAGCAATACTGTCTGCACTGTAACCCGAACCAATTTCAGTAAGTAAGCAGGCAAATTCATCGCCACCCACGCGGGCGAGCGTAGCGCTTTCTCCAACAACCTTAGCAAGGCGCTTTGCAATAGACGCAATAATATAATCGCCGACTTGATGCCCAAGACTGTCATTGAGGTATTTGAAATTGTCGATATCAATTAACAGTAACGCCATGCTTTGCTTAGAAGTAAAACAACGAGTGATAGCCTGAACAACTCTATCGTGCAGCAGCACTCGGTTTGGCAAGCCCGTGAGCTGATCATGATTGGTTAAATGCGTCATCTTTACTGCCATTTCAATGGCTTCTGACACATCTTGGAAAACGATAACGGCGCCAGACAGATGGCCATCTTCATCAATGATGGGCGACGCTGTATCTTCTACCCTGAATACTTGATTATGTCGGCTTACCAGCGTGGCGTTGTAAGACATAGCTACCGGACGCATCACTTCTAGTGCGTAAAGAGCGGGGTTTAAAAGACGCTCATTTGTCGAGGCATCTCTTAAATTCATAACCTCATCGATAGGCTTGCCAAGAGCTTCAGCTTCACTATATCCTGTTAACCTCTGCGCTACCGAGTTAATAAAAGTTACATCCCCTGCTGCGTTAGTTGAAATAACGCCATCAGCTATAGATTTGAGGGTAATAGCAAGCTGCTTTTTCTCTGCTTCTAATTCTTGATTAACACGAGCAAGCTTTGTTTTTTGATCTTGGATAGTGAGATGATTTCTCACTCGCATCTGGCACAACCCAATATCAATGGGCTTGGAAATGAAGTCGATGGCCCCCAGTGATAACGCAATATGCTCATTTTCAGAATCATTATGCGAGGTAACGAATATAACGGGAATAGCTGCCGTTTCTGGGCAAGCTTTTAACTGCTCGCATACATCAAACCCCGATAATCCAGGCATGCTTATATCTAGAACGACCAAATCGGGTTGATGTGCTCTTACCACTGAAAACGCATTCGCGCTTTGCGAGACCGTAACAACCTTTGCTAGAGATTCTACTGCACTTTCTAATAACAAGAGTGTTGTTGGTTCATCGTCAATGATGACTACTTTCTGTGTCTCATTATCCATGAGAAATACCACACTATGAAACTGATGACAGAATAAGTATCGCCCGAGATACGTAAAAAAAATTAGTCTTTCGTCTAGGTTTTGCCGGATTATGAACCGTTGTATGCTAAGCCACTAAACTTGCTATTTCTTGATTAGAACATGTATTGTACACTGGCATAACGCTTCAATTACGGTGGCACATATGGACACATCTAACTCAAACGATACGCCCACTCGAGAACAATTATGGAACCGCGATGCTGCAATAAGCAGGTTGGGTGGAAATGAGGGGTTATTGAACCGTATTGTTGAAATGTTCCTCGCGCAAATAGAACAAAAACAACAAGCACTTCAAAGTGCTGCGACCGCATTGGATGTTGAAGCAGTTAGATTCAACAGTCATGCTATGAAAGGTGTGTCGGGCGATGTAGGTGCCGATGCCATTCGGGAAAAGGCATCGTCTATTGAAAACAAAGCCAAGCAAGACGATTTAAGCGAAATCGTTCAAGACATCACAGAATTAGACAGTTTGATTAAGCAAACTATTGCAGTCATGAAATCGTAAAATCACATTAGCTCCTCGCATTAATCGCCAGAAGCTAACGCGACTATCTTCCACTCCTCGCCTTGCTAGGCTGAAAGAGCCTTTTCAACAAGCTGGTTTTTCTGCTCCTGCGGCAAAAAACTTGCCTTAAAGCTATTTGCTACCAACGTACGAACTGTTTTTTCATCAATACCCAGAGACTGGTGCAACGCTTCAAAATTGTCATTTAGGAAGCCACCAAAATACGTAGGATCATCAGAGTTAACCGTGACCAGAAGCCCAGCATCAAGAAGCTGGACAATATTGTGGTCTTTCATATCATTTATCACACACAGCTTAAGGTTACTTAACGGACAAACAGTGAGTGGAATTTGTCTTTCTTTCAAGAGGTCCATAAGCGCCTCGTCTTCTTGGCAGCGTACACCGTGGTCAATACGATCAACGTCCAATAGCTCGATGGCTTCCCAAATGTAAGATGCCGGTCCTTCTTCTCCAGCATGGGCGACAATTTTAAATCCCAGCGCTTTGGCTTTTTTGAATACGCGTTCGAACTTTGATGGCGGATGCCCAAGTTCGGAGCTATCTAACCCTACCGCTGTAATGTGCTCGTAATAAGGCTCTGCTGCAGAAAGCGTATCGAAGGCAGCATCTTCTGGCAAATGGCGAAGGAAAGACATGATTAAATAGCTACTGATACCGTATTCATCTTTTGCTTTTTCCATAGCCTTCAAAAAGCCTGGCATGAAAATATCGAAACCTATGTCACGCTCTGTATGGGTTTGCGGATCAAACATAATTTCTGTGTGGACGATATTGTCTTCATGACACCGCGTTAAGTATTCCCACATTAAGGCAAAGAAATCATCCTCATCGCGAAGCACGCCCGCCCCTGCATAATATAAGTCAAGGAAGCTTTGTAGATCTTCAAAGTTATACGCCGCTTCTATCTCTTCCACGCTAGCATAAGGAAGTGATACACTGTGCTTTTCAGCTAGGCGCCACATAAGTTCAGGCGTTAAGCTACCTTCTATATGCAGATGCAGTTCGGCCTTAGGAATGTTTTTAATTATTGATGACAGCGACATGGCCCCTCACTTATTTGCACCACAACAATGCAATGGCATTTAATTGGTGCGTAATAGTTTATCTTTAATGCTATCTGTAAACGAGTTCTATTGCTCATTTAGGTTTTGTTTGCGGTTTTTTTGACTTCATCTATGTTGATTACTAACCGTTCGGCTGGCTTTGTGCTGCCTGGCTAGTGACCTTGAGTCACGCAATGGCTATTAATTAGTCATTGTACTGAAAAGTAAGTTAGCACAAAACACACCAACAAGTTGACTAATTGGTCAGTTTATTGCTTTCAACGCACAAAACACACAATGAAATACTAACAGAGAACTCTTGATGTCCAACAACGTAATCGAACGGCTATTTAAGCTGCAGGAACACGGAACAACAGTAAGAACAGAGATCATTGCAGGACTTACTACGTTCGCAGCCATGTCTTATATACTCGTGGTGAACCCAGGTATTCTTGGGTTAAGTGGCATGCCCGTAGAGGGCCTAATTACAGTGACAGCAATAGCGGCGTGTATTGGCACTTTAATGATGGCGCTAATGACTAACTACCCTATTGCGTTGGCACCAGGTATGGGCTTGAACGCCTTTTTCGCGTTTACCATTTGTCTTGGTCGTGAAATTCCATGGGAAGCAGCGCTTGGTATTGTTTTCTGGAACGGCATTCTCTTTTTACTCCTTTCTCTCACCGGAGTTCGAACCAAAATAGCCGAGTCTATACCTCCTTCTCTCAAAATCGGCGTGCAGTGTGGCATAGGTTTGTTCATTGCCTTTATCGGCCTTAAAAATGCGGGGCTGATTGTTGATAATCCTGCAACCTTCGTACAGCTTGGCGACCTTTCTGAGCCAGCAGTAATGTTAGCGCTCATCGGCATTATCTTTACTATCGTTCTTATGGTGAAACGCGTTACTGGCGCTATCTTAATCTCTATCGTAACACTCACCTTAATTGGTGCTTTTATCCCCACTGAAAACGGTACCTTAACTGCAACGCCTTCTGCTGTAGTTGGCATGCCAGAATCTATTTCAAACACCTTTATGGCAATGGACTTTTGGTACCCAATCGATCACCTTGCTGAAACGTGGGACCTCATTTTCGCACTTATGTTTGTGAACATGTTCGATACCATTGGCACCTTAATCGGCGTATCTCGAAAAGCCAATCTACTTACTCCCGAAGGCAAGCTACCGAAAATTGGCTCAGCAATGACAGCCGATGCATCAGCGAGTATTGCTGGCGCATTAGTGGGTACATCTCCAGTAACTAGCTATGTGGAGTCCGCTACGGGCGTATCGGCGGGCGGCAGAACCGGGCTTACCGCAGTAGTGGTTTCTGTCTGCTTCTTACTCTCGCTATTTTTAACACCGCTAATGAAAGTTATCCCGCTAATGGCCACTACGCCAGCGCTATTGATGGTAGGTATTTTAATGATGGAATCGATTCGACAGGTTGATTTCGACGACTTAGGTGCGTTAGCCACTGCTTCTGTTGCACTTATCGCCATGCCGCTCACATTCAGCATTAGCGAAGGCATTGCCCTTGGTTTTATTACTTATGTTGGCATTAAGGTAGGTACGGGAAAATTTAAAGAAGTAACACCGCTCACTTATGCACTGGCGATTGTTTTCTTATTACGATACTTATTGGATTTAAAATAATTCAACGGCGCTTATTGCGTGCCTGTAAGTTAACGCTTTAGATACAAAAAAGGTGGCTTTCAACGCCACCTTTCTTATTAAACTAAGCAAGTGAAAAAGATATACGTTTACTTCAATCCATCGTAAGTGAAGGTAACGGCTTTATCACCCATAAATACAATTTTAACGTGCTTACTGTCTTCATTGCCCCATGTACATGCCATGGTACCCATTGTTTTTCCGCAGTTGTCAGCTGAACCCAGAATTGCTTCAACTTCGTCCTGAGACATACCCATTTCTAATTTATCGTAGTTTTCTTTAGTCAGCTTTGAGCATGCTGTCAGCGCTAGCGCCCCAAGGGCAATAATGGCTAGTTTTGTTTTCATGGTTTTGTCCTTTGTTCAGTGAAGGCGGTAGTAATCCATCTGTTTCACTTTCGTCTCTTCACTTTACTGTACTTCAAATATAGTAGGCGTACTGTAAACGCTACGTACGAGGCTTGTCACCACCATCTTTAGGATGAAGCTCCAACCAGTGACGGGCAATTTGCTCTCGTGTCGCTAGCCATACTTTATCATGAGACTTAACGTACTCGATAAAGCGCTTAAGTGCGGCGAGTCGAGCAGGCCGTCCTATTATGCGATTATGAAGGCCGATAGATAGCATCTTAGGCGCTTCTTCTCCTTCTTCATACAACACGTCAAACGCATCTTTTAAGTAGGTGAAAAACTGTTCCCCACTGTTGAAGCCCTGAGGCGTGGCAAAGCGCATATCATTGGTGTCTAATGTGTACGGCACCATTAATAACGGCTTGCTGTAATGGCAGTCGTAGTAAGGTAAGTCGTCAGCATATGAATCGGCGCAATATAAGATATCGTCGCGCTCTGCAATCAACTTCAGCGTATTCGGACTCGTTCTTCCTGTATACCAACCTACAGGTTTACTGCCCGTTAACTGCTCATGAAGAATAATCGCCTCATCAATTTGTTTACGCTCTTGCTCTTCGTCCATGTCTTGATAATGCACCCAGCGCATGGCGTGGCTGGCGATTTCCCAACCTGAATCCATCATGGCTTTTACGGCGTCAGGGTGTCGTTGCATAGCCATAGTGACGCCAAACACAGTAACGGGAATGTCGTATTTATTAAGCAAACGGTGTAAACGCCAAAACCCTGCACGACTGCCGTATTCGTAAATAGACTCCATGCTGAGGTGGCGGTCTTTATACGCTTGTGCGCCGATAATTTCCGATAGGAATATTTCCGACGCCTCGTCACCATGAAGCACGCAATTTTCGCCACCTTCCTCGTAATTTAATACGAACTGAATCGCGATTTTTGCTTCGCCCGGCCACTTAGCGTGAGGTACATGTTGACCATAACCAATCAGATCACGAGGGTAAACAGACTCTGTCATGCTACACCTCGAAGTTTTCTGGCACAGATAACCCACAGCCACCGAGCACGAGTTTTACCACTTGTTTTGTAGCGTCTTCAAAATCTGATTTTGTCATCTTTTTACCGCGTAGACGGGTTATTTGCGCAGAGAAGTCAGCATAGTGCTGGGTACTAGCCCAAATAGTGTAAAGCAAGTATTCACCTTCAACAGGTGGCAGTTTGCCGGCCTTTACCCATGCATCAATAACCGCAAGTCGCCCTTTCATCCAAAGCGCATGCTCTTCATCAAAGTAGCCACTTAAGTTTTGTGCACCATTGATAATTTCCATCGCAAAGATCTTAGAGGCCATTGGATGCGTTCGCGACACTTCCATTTTCTCGGCGATATAATTGGCGAGTACCTCGGCAGGGTCGTCTTCTACTGTGGCTTTATCAAAACGTGAGTTCCACAGCGAGAGGGTTTCTTCTAGTACCGCTACGTAGAGCTCTTGTTTTGTTTTGAAATAATACAAAACGTTGGTTTTAGGAAGTCCTGCTTCATCAGCAATTTTTTGTACTGCTGTACCTTTGAAGCCAAACTGTGCAAAACATTTTTCAGCGGCTTGGAGTATTTTTCTTCTGTTCATAGCGCCAACGCCAGCGTCAGCACTTTTTACCTTCATCATTATTATTAAAATTCCTTTGCAATCTACTTTGCAAGCGCACGGGCAGTATAAATGCTGCATGCCTTTTCGATAGGTTAGCATTTATTGCCGACGAGTTGCTATGCTCTTATAGATCATACATACCCTATGCAGGGAGTGTTAACCATACTAAAACACGAATTACGCGAATAGTTCAAAACCTTGCACGAATCTTGCCTTATTCTTTATTAACAAATCGACGTAGTGCTTAGCAAAAGAAAAATAGAAAGGTATCACTTCTTTTTTCCAATCAAATTTGCGCAAAATCATGGCCTTTTAGAACTCGGCCTTTTTTTATAAGCAATAAATTGACCAAATGGTCTACTTTTATTGAAAAAATACAGCTATATTAATGAATACAAGAATGAATATAACAAGAAGGTGTGAGTATGATTCGCTTTCTAATAAATAACGATGTCGTTGAATTAAATGAAGCGCGGGCCGACCTCACCCTTCTACAATTTATTCGCGAACATCGCAAAAAAACAGGCACAAAAGAAGGCTGTGCAGCAGGAGACTGCGGTGCATGTACCGTAGTACTTGTGGAACCAGCCTCTTCAAATAGCTCTGCAGAACTTAATTATCGAACAGTGAATAGCTGCATCACGCTAATGAGTGCAGTTCATGGAAAGCAGCTTTTATTTGTTGAGCATTTAAACGATGGTAAACACTTACACCCCGTACAGCAGGCGTTAGTTGATCACCATGGTTCTCAGTGTGGCTTTTGCACGCCTGGGTTTATCATGTCGATGTTTGCCTTATACCACAGCAATACAAAACCAAATCGCGACGATGTGCTGCACGCTTTATCAGGCAACTTATGTCGCTGCACAGGCTACCGCCCTATTATCGATGCTACGATGGCGGTGTGCGAACAAACACCTGATGATCAATTCACTGCACGCCAAGCTGCCACCCTTTCTACATTGCTATCATTATCTGGTGAGAAACCCACTGGTACGGGAAATATCCATACGCCAACGTCTCGCGAAGAACTGAAGACTCTGATTCAAGCGCATCCAACTGCACAGCTAGTCGCTGGCAGCACGGATTTAAGCCTTCAGTTCACGCAACAGCTAAAAGATGTAGAAACGCTTATCAGTGTGACGCATATTGATGCACTAAAACAATGCACCAAAAGCGAGCATTCTCTTATTCTTGGTGCAGCTGTACCGCTAAATGATGCGGCACCTTTATTACTAAATGCATTTCCGCAAGTGGCTGAGCTTGTTACCCGATTTGCCTCGTTGCCTATCCGCAATCAGGCTACCATTGGCGGTAACGTGGCTAACGCTTCCCCAATTGGTGATATGCCGCCGTTATTACTCGCATTGAATGCCATACTGCATTTAGATAACGGCGAGAGCGTTCGTATGATCCCAATTAGCACATTCTTCACAGGCTATCGCGAGACCATGCTGGCGAAAGATGAATGGATAAGTGCAATAGAAATACCATTGAAACAGCCCAATCAAGTATTAGCTGCATATAAGATATCGAAACGATTTGAAGATGATATTTCTGCAGTATGCGCCGTATTTAATGTCACACTCGACAACGGCAAGGTAGAAGCCATTAGCAGTGGCTTTGGTGGTGTAGCAGCAGTTCCGTCAACCTGCAATGCGCTAGAAAACGTTTTGAAAGGTAAGCAGTTCGCTAGCAACGAATGTTTAACATTGGGCAAACAAGTCTTATTCGATGCATTTTCACCTATCGATGATGTGCGCGCTACAGCCCAATACCGTAAAACTGTTTTAGCTAACCTGTGGCATCGCTTCTGGTTAGAAAACCAAACAGCAAACCAAATTGAAACACGGGTGGTGCAGCATGCGTAAGTTAATTGATGCCCCTAATCCACTGCAACAAAACGACAAGCAAAGTGTCGTTCATGTATCTAAAAAGCACGAGAGCGCAACACGCCAAGTACAAGGCAGCGCCAACTATGTTGACGATGTTATTGAACCTCAAGGCACTCTTTATGCTGCCGTTGGTGTAAGCCAATGCGCAAAAGGTACGATTAACTCGATAAATCTTGACGCTGTTCGCCAAAGTGAAGGCGTTGTAGATGTGGTTACGATTGACGACGTGCCTGGCCATAAAGATATTGGTCCTGTGTTCGAAGGCGATCCGTTACTTGCTAATGGCGAAATCAAATTCTTCGGTCAGCCTGTATTTGCAGTGCTTGCCACTTCGGTAAACCTTGCCCGACAAGCTGCGCTAAAAGGGAAAGTAGAGGTGAGTGAAGCCAAACCTATACTTAGTGCCGAAGCTGCCCACCAGCAGCAAACGTTTGTGCGTCCCCTACATCGGTTTGGCCAACATACTGACCGCGTTGAAAGTACATTTGAAAAAGCGATCCACCAAGCACATGGCACGCTCAGTATTGGTGGACAGGAACATATGTACTTAGAAGGACAAGTGAGCCTTGCGATCCCTGATGAAGAAGATCGCATGAAAATCTATACGTCTAGTCAACATCCCAGTGAGGTACAAAAACTCGTTGCCGAAGTGCTCGATGTAAAATTGCACCGTGTAATGGTAGACATGCGACGTATGGGCGGCGGCTTTGGCGGAAAAGAAACGCAAGCCGCGCAATGGGCCTGTATAGCGGCTTTACTGGCATCGCGAAATCAATGTGCGGTTAAGCTTCGCTTACCACGCTTCACCGATATGCATGTTACTGGCAAACGTCACCCGTTCGAAAACGAGTTCGACGTGGCCTTTGACGAGACAGGTAAAATTGAAGCCACCCGCATGACAATTAATGGTATTTGTGGGCACTCGCCTGATTTATCTGACGCCATTGTCGATAGAGCCATGTTCCATGCGGACAACGGTTATTTCTTAGGTGATAGCGACATTGTTGGCCACAGATTGCAAACCAATATGGTATCGCACACCGCTTATCGAGGTTTTGGCGGACCGCAAGGTATGATTATGGCTGAAGCCATGATTGATAAAATTGCCCGTGCTATTGGCAGCGACCCCCTATCGGTAAGAAAACGTAATTTATACGGCCCCACGACAGGTAGTCTGACTCCCTATGGAATGAAGGTAGAGCACAACCTCTTACCCGATATGATTGCCGAGCTAGAAGAAACCGCTCAGTATTGGCAGCGCCGTGAAGCTATTGCAGCATTTAATCGCGAAAGCCCGGTGATTAAGAAAGGTTTAGCGCTAACGCCTGTCAAGTTTGGCATTTCATTTACCGCGAAGCATTTAAACCAAGCTGGCGCTTTAGTGCACATTTATACTGATGGTAGTATTCAGGTGAACCATGGTGGTACTGAAATGGGACAAGGGCTTCACACCAAAATAGGCCAAATTGCAGCCAATGAATTTGGACTAGATTTGGATATGATTGAAGTCACTGCAACACGCACTGACAAAGTACCTAACACTTCACCAACAGCTGCTTCAAGCGGCACTGACTTAAACGGAAAAGCCGTACAAAATGCGTGTATTACGCTAAAAGCCCGTTTGGCCGAGTGCTTTGCCAAAAGCTTAGGTCTAGAGGACCGCGCTGGCGACGTGCTATTCATTAATGAGCACGTGGTATTGGATGAGCACAAAATTACCTTTACCGAGCTTGTGCAGCAAGCGTATTTTGCTCGTGTATCTTTGTCTTCAAGCGGTTTCTACAAAACCCCAAAATTACAGTATAACCGCGACACCGGTGAAGGCCGTCCGTTTTTCTATTTTGCCTATGGCGTCTCAATGAGCGAAGTCTCTGTCGATACACTTACCGGTGAATATACGGTAGATAAAGTTAACGTACTCCACGATGTTGGCAACAGTCTTAACCCTGCCATTGATATTGGCCAAATAGAAGGCGCGTTTATTCAAGGTATGGGTTGGCTTACCACAGAAGACCTTAAATGGAATGAAGCGGGTAAGCTGATAAGTGAAAATATGGCGACCTATAAAATTCCAGCTATTGGCGATACGCCAAAAGAGTTTAATGTGAAGCTGTTTGGTAGAAAGAACGCTGAAGACAGCATTTACCACTCAAAAGCGGTTGGCGAGCCACCATTTATGCTGGCTATTTCAGTGTGGTGCGCCCTTAAAGACGCCATATCTAGCCTATCTGGCTACACAGTTGATCCGCAGCTAGATACACCAGCCACACCAGAACGGGTGTTAAATGCAGTAAGTGCTATGCAGCAGTCGTCCAGTCGAGGCGGTGTTTTATGACATTCACGGCAGCAACGTCATCTCGCGCACCCCAATCATTTCGTGCAACAAACTGGCATGAGGGAATAGCCGAATGCCAAGCGCGTAATGAAGGCTATGTGCTTGTGACTGTGGTTGGCACTGCAGGCTCTACACCTCGTGAACCCGGGAGTAAAATGGTGGTTACCGCGTCGCATAGTGTAGATACCATTGGCGGCGGGCATCTTGAGTTTGATGCCATTGCCCGCGCACGAGAGTACCTTGCCAAAGGCGAAGCATGCACTGAACTTCACAGCTACCCGTTAAGCAGTTCTTTAGGACAGTGCTGCGGTGGTGCGGTAAAGGTGCTATTTGACGTGTGTAACGTTCATCAGCAGCACATCGCCATTTTTGGTGCAGGCCATGTTGCAAAAGCACTGGTGCCTATTTTGGCTCAATTGCCTGTACGCATTTCGTGGATAGACAGTCGCGAGGAACTGTTTCCATCGTCTTTGCCAGCCAACGTGCACAAAGTCGTGGAAGAAGCACCAGAGAGCGAAGTTAGACACCTTGATGAGAACAGTTGGCTGATTATACTCACCCACGATCATCAATTGGACTATCGAATTACAGAGCAGGCGTTAAAGCAACCTTCGCTCCCCTTTGTTGGGTTAATTGGTTCAGACACCAAAGCAAAGCGCTTTATTACCAAGCTAACTCAGCGCGGGTTTGACGACAATGCGCTGACTAGGCTAGTTACCCCTATTGGCAATCGAGATATACCTGGCAAGCGCCCCATTGAAGTTGCTGTCTCTATATCTGCTCAAATTATTGAGCGTCTTCATATGAAAGAACCAGCGGGTTGCGCTGTTGGTAAATCAAGCGTTTCAGTGGAGTACGCCGAGAATAAGCGCCACAGACAGCAGACGCATCATTCCAATGAGAGACAACAAGTTTCGGCGCTTCAAAATAAAAAGGACACCACCAGTGACATTAAATGATGTAAATGTGCTAAGCACAGAAGAGGCTTCGTCGTGGTTTGAACAATGCTGCGCGTCGAAAACCTGGATTTACCAGATGGTGAAAGCACGCCCCTACAGCGATATCGATGCACTTACTAACCAAGCCACAAGCGCCTGGGCCAAATGCAGTGATGACGACTACCTTGAAGCTTTTACGGCACACCCCATGATTGGTGACGTTGATTCGTTGCGCAAAAAGTTTGCAAATACCAAAGCCATTGCTGCGGGCGAGCAGTCGGGTACAGCCAGCGCGTCCGAGGCCGTTTTACACCAGTTAAAGGAAGCCAATCACGCCTATTTAGACAAGCACGGGTTTATCTTTATTATTTGTGCCACCGGTCTTTCTGCGCAGACTATGTTAGAAGCATTACAAGCTAGGCTACCCAATACCACACAGCAAGAGATTACCAATGCTGCTGCAGAGCAAATAAAGATAACCCTATTGCGTATTAACAAAGCACTGGATTAACCCCCGTATTTTCAAAAATATGGTCAATACGCATTGAATAGTTTTTAAGGAAAATAGTATGAATACGCTTTCTAGCCACGTACTCGACACTACATTAGGTAAGCCAGCACAAGGCATTGCCCTTACACTTACACTACCTGACGGTAGCACCCTTTCGGGTGAAACGGATAATGATGGGCGTTTTAACAAGTGGGGCGTTGAAGACGGTTTTGCCGCAGGCGTTTATACCCTGCGCTTTCACTGCAAGCCTTACCTTGTAGAAACGCATGGCAAAAGTTTCTACCCACACATTGATATTACATTTGAACTTGATGAGAATGGCGGCCATTATCATGTGCCACTTCTTATCTCTCCATTCGGTTTCAGCAGCTACAGGGGCAGCTAACAAACATGCAGCTTTTTCGTGCAAGCATTGCGCACTTTCCTAACCAAACTACACAGTTCGATAATGACATCGCTATATTCAAAGACGGTGGTTTGTTAGTAGACAATAAAGAAATAAAGGACATTGGCACATTTGAAGAGATAGCAAAGCGCTACCCGGCTGCCAATGTGACAGATTTTTCAGGCAAGTGGATTTTGCCAGGTTTAATAGACAGCCACCTGCATTATCCGCAAACGCAGAGCATAGCCCATTATGGCGAGCAGCTGTTGAGCTGGCTTGAAAACTATACGTTTCCAACAGAAATGCAGTTTGCTGACAGTGAGCACGCCGAAACCATTGCTAACGTATTCTTAAGCCAATTGCTAAAGAACGGCACCACCACTGGTTTTGTTTTCACTACGGTTCATAAAGGTAGTAGCCAGGCGTTATTCAGCGCAGCTAGTGAAATCGATATGGCAATAGTGGCAGGTAAAGTATGCATGGACAGGAACTGCCCTAGTGCGCTTAATGACTGCGCCGACACAGCACAAGCTGACAGTGCAGAATTAATCGAAACCTGGCATAACAAGGGCCGCAACCGCTATGCGCTAACGCCCCGTTTTGCGCCAACCAGTACTGAAGCTCAGCTTGCTGCATTAGGGGAACTTGCCAAGCAGTATCCCGATGTTTTCATTCAAACACACTTGTCTGAGAACTTAGACGAGATTGCATGGGTGAAGAGTTTATTCCCTAAAGCGGACGGCTATTTAGATGTATATGACACCTACAACCTTGTGCGTGAACGTGCGGTGTTTGGCCATGGCATTCATCTTACGCCTAACGAATGGGCGCGCTTAGGCGAAAGCGGCGCTACGGTGGCCTTCTGCCCTACATCTAACCTGTTTTTAGGAAGTGGCCTTTTTGATATGACCGCAGCGCGTGCTAACAAGGTCCATGTGGCTATGGCCACCGATGTGGGTGCAGGCACTACGTTTAACATGTTTAAAACCTACGGCGATGCATACAAGGTTAGTCAATTGCGCAGCGAGCCCATCAGCCCGTTAGAAGGCTTTTATCTTATGACCCAAGGCGCGGCTGTAGCTCATGCGCTTGATCATGAAATAGGCAACTTAAACCCAGGCACCACCGCTGACTTTATCGTGGTTGAGCCTAGGTTTGACGAATTGACACAATTGAGAATAAAAGAAGACGCAGACTTTGACGATGTGTTTTTTGCCTTGAGTATTTTAGGTGATGACCGCGCTATCGACCAAACGTGGATAAGCGGCACCTGCCGCTATAAAAAAGAACATCATTAATAACAGGCTGCTGTAGGGCCTTTTGGCCCTAAATAAGGAGAACAATAATGCCGTGGCTAGATTGGATAAGTTTATTTGTACGTTGGTTCCACGTTGTAGCGGGTGTAGCGTGGATTGGCGCGTCATTTTACTTCATTTGGTTGGATAACAATCTACGCACGCCACCTAAATGGAAGCAGGACAAAGGTATCAAAGGCGACTTATGGGCTATTCACGGTGGCGGCTTTTATGAAGTCGCAAAATACGCCTATGGCCCAGAGAAAATGCCAGAAACACTGCACTGGTTTAAATGGGAAGCCTATACCACGTGGTTGTCGGGCTTCGCACTACTCATTATTGTTTATTACTTTGGTGCTAGCGCTTATCTTATCGACCCATCGGTAAACGCCATGTCACCGACCACGGCAATATCTTTAGGTTTAGGGTTAATCTTTGGCGGACTAGCCTTATACGAATTTGCGTGTCGTAGCCCATTGGCAAAATATCCACTCGCCTTTGGTATTGGATTAGTCGCGCTTGTTTGTATTGTCAGCTACCTGTCTACCCAGTGGTTTAGCGGTCGCGGTGCCTATATTCACGTTGGCGCACTTATTGGCACTATCATGGCAGGGAATGTCTTTTTCAACATCATGCCGAACCAGCGCAAAATGGTAGCAGCTGTAGCCAATAAGAAAGATATTGATCCTAATTGGGGGGCGAGCGCTAAACTGCGTTCGGTGCACAATAACTACTTTACGCTGCCACTGCTGTTTATCATGATTTCAAATCATTACCCCATGACGTATCAACACCCGCAAAATTGGCTGGTACTGATTGCGATAATGGCCGCTGCAGCTTGGATACGTCATTTCTTTAACTTGCGTCATGTGGGCACCACTAAACCTGGTATTTTAGTGTCTGGCGCAGTCGCCATGCTAGCAATCGCCCTATGGGTGTCATGGCCACAGTCGCCATCACATACATCGAATGAAGGACATGAAGATGTGAGCCTTGTCGATGAAGTAGGTAAAAAAGTAACGGCTAACAATGCAGTCGCTCAAGCGAGTTCTGAAGTAAGCAATGAGCGCGTAGTAAGCTTAATTACAACCCATTGTGTGGGTTGCCACTCGCGCACGCCAACCGACGATATCTTTAAAGTCGCGCCTTTAGGCGTAGTATTAGATACATGGGAAGATATTGAAAGGTTTGCGCCACAAGTGGTTCGAAGAACCACCGTGACCAAAGACATGCCATTTTTAAATAAGTCAAAAATGACAGACGAAGAGCGTCAGGAAATAGCGCGCTGGTTCGCTCAAAGACAAAAATAAAATGGCGAAAGCGATGTAGATATCGAGTCTCAGAAATAGCTATCTACATCGCTTTATCAATCGCGGTTAAAACTTGCTGATAACGCTTTTTTCCGTACATTACCTCGTCGGCCTTATCTAGCCACTCCTGCACAGTTTCAATGCCTTCGCTCCACTCAACCCAGCCTACGCTAAAACTGATAGGCACTAGCTTCTTACCATCTACATCGACTTCAAATTTGCAATCAGCAACACGGTTGAAAAAAGCTTCGGTCTCTTTTGCATCTGTTCCATACAATAAAATTACAAACTCATCTCCGCCAATACGTCCAAACCTATCACTATCACGAAGCAAACCACTCATTCTTTCAGAGAATTCAACAAGCGCCTTGTCTCCTACCTTATGACCGTATTTATCGTTAATTTCTTTGAATTTGTTTAAGTCTATATACACGAGCGTTGACGTTTGTTGGCCACGATCCATACGAGAAATTTCGTCACTTAACTGGCTAAATATCTCTCTCCTATTGGCAAGTCCAGTGAGCGAGTCGGTTTTCGACAGGTGCTCTAATTTAGTGACGGCGCTCATCAAAGCTTGTTGCTGCGTTTTCTCTCTTGTTATATCGTCGGCCGTACCTAAAATAAGCGACTGCATTTCACGGTCGTCAAATATCAAGCTTCCGCGATCGTGAAGGTACTTCACTTCGCCCTTCGAGTCGTATATACGATATTGAATATCCCAATTCTGCAAAGGGCGTTGACTGAACAGTTTTAACACCCGTGCTTTATCATCCTCATGTACATGATCAATAAAGCTCATAGGGTTACAGTAAAGTTCGTACTCGTTGCGACCGAATATGTTTGAATAGCCATCGTTAACGTATTGCAGTTTAGACAAGTCTGGCGTCGCCACCCATATAAACGTTCTATCAGAAAATGCGCTAACAATTTTGCTAAACAAGGCATCAATTTGAAAGAGCTCAGACTGTATGCGCTTCTTCTCGTCGATATCTTCCACAATAGAAATAAAATAGTCTGGGTTGCCGCGCTGATCTCTTACTAAAGACACTGTTAACTTCGCCCAAACTTGCTCCCCATCGCGTCTTACATATCGCTTTTCAATCGCATAGTCATCGATATCACCTGACATCAGGCGCTCTAAGTAACTTAGATCTTCATCAAGATAATCTGGCGCAGTTAACTCTTGAAAGGTTAACGTCGTTAGTTCTTCATCAGAATATCCTAAAAAATCACACAGTCGCTTATTCACACGTATAAAGCTTCCATCCACGCTTACGTGAGCGAGCCCAACAGGACAAAAGTGAAAAGTTTTTTCAAACATAGGGCATCGCCCCGTTCGGTAATTGCATTCCGTCGCCTCAAGAGGTGGCACTCAAAGGATAATGAGTACTTTTTATACTTTGGTATAAGTCATTATAGATTAACTTTTTTCATTCGCTAAAAAATGCATCTAAGAAAAAGGCTTAGATAGCGTCTAACTGCGGCATAGCGGTAAAAGGCATTTGATGGTGGAGATTGCTTTTCACCTGAAAAAAGTTGCTAGTCAGCTTTAAACGCTAACCATTACTCCTTTAGTTGCCTATGTTAGCGTTTTTTCTTAATAGGACAGTAAAATGATCGAGTTTTCAGTCGTAATCTATTCTCAACCAAACCAACAAGATGCACTTTTAGACGCACTGTTACCCTTGGTTAAATCAAGCCGAGAAGAAGTCGGCGCAGTGATGTATGACCTACATGCAAGTGAAGAGGGTGTGTTTGTTATTACGGAGAAATGGCAATCTCAGGATGCCCTTGATGCTCATGAAGCTACTGAACACTTTGTTGGTTTCCAAGAAAAAGCCGGAGAGCTTGTTGAAAAAGTACTTCGATTACCGCTAGTGTCGGTCTAGCGCTTTATAAAGCAAATGCGGTGAGATAAATGCTCACCGCTAGCGGTATTCAATCATTCGTGTGGTTTTCAGACCAGACTCTTAGCTGTTCAAGAATATCTAGCGCTGAGCGCCCAAACTCGGTGAGACTATAAGCAACCGCAATTGGACGAGAGTCGATAACGTTGCGGATCACCATACCGTTGTTTTCCAGCTCTTTAAGGCGCTGATCGACCATCTTCCGGCTGGCGCCGCCAAGCATTCTACACAGGTCGTTAAATCTAACAGGCTCATCTTTGAGATGATAAATAATAGAACCCGTCCACTTTCCACCAATTAGGCGCATTCCACGCTCTATAGCACAAGGCTCTGTACACGTATTTAGAACGGTTTTTCTACCCTTAGCGTCTGTTTTTATTTCACTTTCCATCTATTTTCCTAAAAAAGCCACCTAGTTACTAAAAGTATACTAATTGTTTGTTTGAACAAGGTAACTAAAATAGACCACATAAGCAAGTTTGGCCTCTAGTATACCTTTAGTTAATTAGTCTAACTCCAATTCGAAAGGTTCATTCGGGCGTCTATGGAGTAAGCGGTTATTAAAGGGAGAGCCAACGCGGCCAGATTTTAATAATACCAATTAAAACAGGCAAAACAGACCGTTCAAACCAAGTACAGCGCCTTGGCGAGAGCATATTAAACATTAACTTCACGGTGACACAAACCATGATTGAATTTACGTTAAATGGAAAAAGAGTGCAGACAAATGCCGCATCAGATACGCCTCTCGTTTGGGTAATACGCGATGAATTTGGACTAAAAGGTACCAAGTTTGGGTGCGGTGTAGCGATGTGTGGCGCATGCACGGTACATATTGATGGTAACGCTATTCGCTCTTGCTCCTATCCCGTTTCGTTAGCTAAAGATAAGAACGTAAACACTATTGAAAGCTTCAACAACGCGCATCCGCTGCAATCTGCTTGGGTAGAAGAGCAGGTTCCTCAGTGTGGCTATTGCCAGTCTGGCCAAATCATGCAAGCAGCGACATTGCTAGATAGAAATCCAAACCCGAGCGACCAAGATATTGTTAATCACATGAGCACCAATTATTGCCGCTGTATGGCTTACGCGCGCATAAAAAAGGCGATTAAGCGCGCTGCAACGTCTTCTGTTCAATACTTTGATCCAACCGCTTCATCAGAAGGGGAAAACGCATGAGCATGAAAAATATCTCTCAAGAAAAGAAAGACATGATCAACTTATCTCGCCGGTCTTTTATGGTGGGATCAGTGAAAACGTCTTTATTCATGGCATTTGGTGCTGCCGCTATTCCATCCCTGCTGTCGGCGAAAGAAAGTATTGAAGCCAAACAGTTTTCTCCAAATATTTGGTTTGAAATGGATACAGATGGCAACGTTACCGTCAACATAGCCAAAGCTGAAATGGGTCAGCATATCGGCACGCCAATCGCTAGAATCTTGGCTGATGAGCTTGAGTGCGACTGGGAGAAAGTGTCTATAGTGCACGTTGATACAGACCCGAAATGGGGCTACATGGTAACAGGCGGCTCTTGGTCAATTTTCCATACTTACAAGCCAATGTCTCAGGCGGGCGCCGCTGGCCGCATGGTGTTAATTGATGCAGGTGCGAAGCTACTTGGCGTGCCTGCCGATAGTTGTAAGGCAGAAAAAGGCTTTGTTATCTCAGGTAACGAAAAAATTAGCTACGGTGATATCGTAGCGAATGGCAAAGTAGACAAAACATTCAGTGCAGATGAGCTTGCTGAATTGCCAATTAAACCGGGTAAAAAACGCCACCTTATCGGTGTTAACGCAGACTACAAAGCACTCGACATCCCGCCTAAAACTAACGGTACTGCGGTATACGGCATTGATGTGGAAGTGGAAAACATGCTTTATGCACGCCCCATTCTGCCTCCGACTCGTTATGGCAGTACAGTAACAAATGTCGACGACAGTAAGGCTAAGAGTCTACCGGGATATAAAGGTTATAAAGTGCTTACCGATCCGAGCGGTACCATCGAAGGCTGGGTCACTGTATTGGCTACAGACTACCCCACAGCGATTAAAGCCGTTGATATGGTGAAAGTCGGCTATAACGCCGGTAAAACCGCTAATGTTTCTGAAGCTGATATACAAAAAGAAGGCGAAAGAATTGTACGCGATCGTAAGGAAGGCACCGTTTTTGTAGACGAAGGAAATATAGAGCTGGCGCAAACACAAGCGGCACAAACCATTGAAGCTTTATACACCACAGCGACTGCCAATCATTTCCAGCTAGAACCACTTAACGCCATTGCTGAATTTAAAGGTGGTAAATGGCATATACATACGGGTAACCAGTGGCAGAGCCTAACACTTCCTACTGTAGCTAAAGCTGCAGAAGTGCCAGAAAGTGATGTGGTCCTTCACCAGTATTATCTTGGCGGTGGCTTTGGGCGACGCCTTTTTGGTGATTGGGTTGTTCCAGCTTTGCTTACAGCTAAAGCTGCTGGCCGGCCAGTCAAACTGGTGTTCATGCGCCCGGATGATACATTATTTGATCAACCCCGCTCTGCCTCTACTTCACTGTTTAATGCGTCGTTCGATGAAAATAATCAGTTTTTAGGCATGGAGCATGCGCTAGCGGCAGGCTGGCCAACACTAAAAATGGCACCAGGATTTCTAGCACCAGGAGTAAACGGTGAAGGGAAAGTCGATATGTTTTCGGCATCTGGTGCCGACCACTGGTACACCATGTCTCACCATCGCGCACGCGCGGTTAACAATAAGGTAGCGCAAGATACGTTTACGCCAGGTTGGCTGCGTTCGGTAGGTCAAGGTTGGATTGTATGGGGCTTAGAATCATTTATTGACGAAGTGGCAATGAAAGCGAACAAAGACCCCGTCGACTTCAGACTTGCTATGTTAGACGGTAAAGGTAAACAAGGGGGCAAAGCGCCTGAAAGTGTCGGCGGTGCCACACGACTTGCCAATACGCTTGAAATTCTTAAGAAAAAGATGGCGAATGTTAAACTTGGTGCTGATGAAGGCATTGGCTATAGCGTAAGTGCAGGTCAAGAACGCACTATGCCAGCTTGGCTCGCGACTGCAGCTCATGTTCACGTTAATAAGCGCACTGGAAAGATAACGGTTAAGAAGTTATGGGTTGTGTCTGATGCTGGTATTGTTATTCATCCAGATGGCGCGATGGCACAACTTGAAGGTTCACTGCTGTGGGGACTGAGCTTGGCACTGTTTGAACATAACGAAGTGAAAAACGGTCAGGTTTCAAAAACAAACTTACATACCTACCTTCCTCTACGTATGAACGATGTCCCAGAGATGGATATTGAACTTGTTGAAAGTGAGGAGTTTCCAGTAGGACTGGGTGAACCAGGCGTTATTGGTGTCGCGCCGGCTATCGGCAATGCCGTGTACCAAGCCATTGGTGTACGGCTACGTCATTTGCCCATGCTTGCTCAACACGTTACCGCAGCATTAAAAGCATAAGGGCAGTATGATGAAAATGATAACAGTCCTATTAATTGGTGCTCTCTCATCATTCGTCCTGAGTGGGTGTATTGCAAATAAAAATGACGATAGCGACCATAGTAATTTGACCGCTAGCGATTCAAAAGCAGCTAACTCAACGCCTGCTTTTGAAGCTTATGAGCAAGACCCTAACCCAATGACAGCATTTAACTACTTGTTCGATGTAGCAACACATCCACGGTGTGTGAACTGTCATGGTGTTATTGAAGATGGCGCTCACCGACCGACAGTGGGCGACAACAGCGTCCCCCACCCTATGAACATTACCTCTGTGAATAACTTGAAAATGGCGGTGCAAGATGGAAAGTTTGTTCAGGTTGGCGAAACGCACCCCGTAAACTGCCGCGGATGTCACCAAGATGAAAATGCGCGTGAACCTGGCAGGCCACCTGGCGCAGCAAACGAGCTAATGCCAGGTTTCGTATGGCACATGCCGCCTCCTACCATGATAATTGGCAGCGACATGACACCCTCAAAATTATGCAACAATTGGTTAAACCCGCGTTTGAACTCTTTTCTTGCTCAACGTGGAGGAAGAGATGACATGAAAACGTTCAAAAAAGAATTTGAACACCATGTCAGTGATGATCCATTAGTGAGATGGGCATGGAACCCCGGCCCAGGCAGAACACCTGCTCCTGGCACACATGCACAGTTCGCTAAGGCAATGTCGGTTTGGATTAACGGCGGCGCACCTTGCCCGACAGAAAGTTAAGTTAAAAAAGTCTTTGCCAAAAATGAACAGCCCGCGTTTTAAGCGGGCTGTTCAACAAAAGAAGTAGGCATTGCTTGTTTAGGCGAGATTAGAAATGGTAGTGAGCGCTCAATACAAACGATTCTGAACCAGGGTTCGTGTCCCCTAGCCCACCGTTAGAAATGTGGCCAATTTCAGCTTCTAGCGAAAAAGATTCAGAGAAATTGTAGAGTCCGGAAAGTGATGAATAGAACTCAATGGTGTCGCCTAAATTTTCAGATTCATCAACAATGCCCGCGTGAAAGGCAACGCGTACTGAAAAGTCATTGTATTTGTAGACATCTTTTGCCAACCCCGCAGCGAAATAGTGTTGGCCTTGATCTGCGTTTACCAAGAGAACTGTTGGTCGAATTCCGTAAAATGATTCGAGCGGTTTGTGAACATAAGCCACATGCAATGCGTAACGGTCTGCGTCATCAAACAAGTTCCATACCGCAGCCCCAGCTTTAAGCTCACTTCCTTGCGGCAGGGCTTGAGTAGAAAGAGAAACAAGGGGAGAAAGTAAAGATAATGCAAGTGCGAGTGTTTTTACTGGTGTTTTCATGTTTATACTGTCCTAGGGCCTGCTGACCTTTGCTGTACAATTTTGCAGCGGTCTGTGTGCCATCTAGACAAGACGAATGTTTGACGGTCTAGTGGTTCTAAATCGAAAACATTCAACGCAGTATAGGTGGCACACAGGCGCTGCCCAAAGGGGTCGTCATGGAAGCCTTTTACTCTTTGTTACAGTCCTTTAACTTAGCCCACTAGGCTTGCAGGACTGTTTCGCGATTAAAAGGCTTCCATCTAGACCAAAATTTGTACATCAAAGGTCAACAGGCCCTAATCAAAAGTTAAAAATAGTGTTCCGTCGACGCTTCTATTCGAAGCTGTTTTTATACGTGAGTACATAATGGTAATCAGGTTACTTTTTTCAACCTAATAAATATTAGTAACCTTATAACTTTGAGGAAAAACACATTCTTATTTGCTCTAAACGTACAGATTGAATTAATGAATAACCTAGGGTCTTTTGACCTTTGCCGTGTTTTGCACATCAAAAATCAACGGCTCCTTATAGCTCAACGAGAGCTGGCTGTAGTACTGAGTAGAAATGTATGACTGACGAGAACATCATTGAAAGCAATGTAGAGAGCACTAAGAAAAGTAAGAAAGTACTGGTTCTCTTTGCCCATCCCGCGCAAACCCGTTCAGAAGTAAATGTGCCGCTTTTTCACGAAGCAAAAATGAATAAACACGTTACTGCTGTTGACTTGTATGCAGAGTATCCAGATTTCAATATTGATATTGAACGGGAGCAGCAGCGTTTAATCGACCACGATGTCGTTGTTTTTCTGTTTCCACTTTACTGGTATTCCACACCTTCAATCTTAAAAGAATGGCAAGATCTAGTGTTGGAATATGGTTTTGCCTATGGGCATGAAGGCACTGCACTTAAAGATAAATTATTTCTTTGCGCATTAAGTGCAGGCGGTAAGGAAGAAGCCTATCAAACTGATGGCTTTAATCATTACACCATCAGGCAACTGCTCCAGCCTTTAGAGCAAATGGCTCAGATCACGCACATGACCTACATTGCTCCTTTTGCAATATTTGGCTCTCGTACTGCGCAAGAAGAGCATCGCGTTGCTGAACATAGAGGCAAGTGGACAACCTTGCTAAACAAATTGACCACTAACACCCTGAATCTAGAAAAAGCAAAGCACATCGAGAATCTCGCAGACCTTTGTACACCTCAAGGAGATTAATGTGACTGGCTATTTTCTATATGCATTTATCTATCTGGTCGCCGCCGTAATTGCAGTGCCCATTGCGAAGCGTCTTGGATTAGGGTCTGTACTAGGCTATTTAATAGCAGGGCTAGTGATTGGCCCGATATTTGGCCTTGTTGGTGACGAAACTGTTGCCATTCAGCATTTTGCTGAATTCGGTGTAGTCATGATGCTGTTTTTGGTTGGGCTAGAACTAGAACCTCGCTCGCTGTGGGCGATGAAGTCAAAATTAATGGGATTGGGCGGCCTTCAGTTAGCGTTAACCACCGCCCTTATCACAGGCGTAGCCATATTGCTTGATCAGCCTTTTAGCATTGCCCTTACAATAGGCCTTATATTCGCCCTTTCTTCAACTGCCATTGTTTTACAAACGTTGCAGGAAAAAGGGCTGCAAAAAACGGAAGGAGGCAAAAGCGCTTTTTCTGTGTTGCTGTTTCAGGATATCGCGGTTATTCCCATGCTTGCGCTTATCCCTCTTCTTGCCATACCCGAACTGGTCGAAGCAGGAAATGCACATGGCGGCGATACAGGGTCACACGATAGCTTTAATTTAGTTGAAGGGCTTGCCCCATGGGCTTCAGGTCTTGTGATCATTAGCTCAATTGCCTTTTTAACCATCGGAGGACACTACTTAAGTCGCCCCTTATTTAAGTTTGTTGCTGCATCGGGTTTACGGGAAATTTTTACCGCCACTGCGCTCATGCTCATTATAGGAATTGCAGCACTAATGGGACTTGTAGGTCTCTCTCCCGCCCTTGGTGCATTCTTGGCTGGTGTAGTTTTAGCAAACAGTGAATTCAGGCATGAACTTGAAGCTAATATCGAGCCGTTTAAAGGCTTACTGTTAGGCCTCTTTTTCATAACGGTAGGCGCAGGCATTAACTTTTCCGTACTTAGTGAGAGCCCAATGCTAATAGCAGGGCTAACCGTAGCTGTTATGCTTGTGAAAGCCATTGTGCTGTTTATCATCGCCTTAATTTTTAAAATAAAAGGCACTAACAAATGGCTATTCACATTAAGCCTTGCTCAGGCGGGTGAATTTGGCTTTGTGCTATTAAGTTTTGCCTCGCAAAACTATGTGCTGCCCAGCGACATTATTTCTGTTCTTTCGCTGGTTGTTGCCATTTCAATGTTCCTAACGCCAGGACTTTTTATTCTTTTCGACAAGGCCATCATTCCTCGCTACAAAAACGCGAAATCACAGCGAGCTGAAGATGAAATTGACGAGAAAGGCACAGTCGTTATTGCTGGAATTGGGCGCTTTGGACAAATCATTAACCGTCTTTTAGTGGCCAACGATGTAAATACCGTTGTGCTTGATATTCGCTCTGAGCAAATAGACCTTATCAGACGGATTGGCACCAAAGCCTATTTTGGCGATGCATCTAAACCAGACATTTTGCATACTGCTGGCGCTCATGAAGCATCGCTATTAGTTATTGCTATAGACGATAAAGAAACCGCTGCCGAAATGGTGAAATACGCCAAGCACGCATTTCCTAACATTAAAGTGCTTGCGCGTGCCTTTGACCGCGGCCATGGGTATCGCTTGCGCCAGTTGGGCGCAGATTTTGTGGTATCAGAAACGTACCACAGCGCTCTTGAAATGGGCGCAGAGGCACTTCGCTCACTCAACATTCACCCTTTCCAAGTTGAACGGCAAAAAATGGCGTATAAAAATATTGAGGCTCAGCAAAACGATGTGCTTTATCACGCGTGGGCGGATGAGGCCAGCGGAGAACGAGTAGACAATAATTATCTGAAACTCTTTATTGAACTTGAATCGCTAATCGAAAATGCGCTAAAAGCAGATTTACACGACAAGCATTCGAAAATGCGTGGCTGGACTCCACCGCCTAAAGGATATGCTGAAAAACTAGCGCCCGATGAAAACCCTGATTAGGGTGAATTGCGAACTAGCCGGCGGTATTTCGAGAAGGTAATTGTCTGATAGTGACCGGTCACCCACGAATATTTATGGGCGGTAGCATACTATCGCCTTGTAAAAATAAACAAAAAGCTGATCGAAAAGGGAAAAAAGCGCTATAACCTGTATGTATATCAAACTTGTCGTATATTGGCTTTTTATCTTTCACGTTCAGAAGTTGACACGCGCCTTGTACAAGATAACCCATTGCCTAAGTGGGAATAAAAAGTGGTCTATTTAAATGGAGAGTTACCATGTTGTCTGAAAAAAGTCTCTTTCACAGCTTAGCCCTGCGCACTGTGATGGTATTTACTGCACTCGCTGGATTAAGTGCGTGTGAAGAAGCCCCTACGCCACCCAAGGCAGTCTCATCAACACCGGTAACGCTTTATAAAGTGCAGCACTCAGACGAAACCATCGCCAAATTCCCGGGGCAAGTGGAAGCGGCTGAGTATTCAAACCTTTCGTTTCGCATTGGCGGCAAACTCCAAGAACTCAAAGTAAAAGCGGGCGAGGAAGTTAAAGAGAACCAGCTTATCGCTAGACTTGATGATAGAGACGCGAAAGCACAGTTAGCCACCGCCCAGTCTCAGTTTGACGTGTCATCGGCTATGTTTGAACGTATGGAGGCTTCCGTTGAAAAAGGCGCGGTAAGCCGCTCAACTTTTGATGAAGCGAAAGCCAATTTTTTAGCCGCTAAAGCCAGTCTGACCAACGCACAGGATCAGCTAAGCTATACGGAGCTTCGCGCACCGTTTGCGGGGCTTATTGCGTCTGTTCCTGTTGAAAATTACCAAGTCATTGTACCGCAGCAAACCATTGCCGAGCTTCATATGCCGGGTGCAATCGACGTTACGTTTCAATTGCCAGAGCAAAAAATGCGTATGATTGATCGCTCACGAGCCCGTGAAAATCGAACATCTGAAATGGCATGGGTGAGCTTTTCAGGTATGCCAGACAAGCGTTACGCGGCCATGTATAAGGATCACGAAAGCACCACGCGACAAGGCGAGCTTAGCTATGAGGTAACAATTACTCTGCCAGAACCAGACGACATCAATGTTCTAGCGGGCATGAGCGCCACCGTATTACTTGATATGTCGAAACTCATTGAGTCTAACGCAAAGCTCTGGCTAGTACCTTTTGGTGCGGTGGTTACCGACAATGCAGATCCAGACAAAGCGATTGTATGGCGTTTTAAACCCAGTGATAGCGACGCAACGAAGGGCACCGTAGAAGCAGTAGAAGTAATGATTACGCGCGGTATTTCCAACGGTCTGTTAGTTGAAGGCCCGCTAAACGACGATGATAAAATCGTTGCTGCTGGAGCTCATCTTGTAAAAGAAGGCCAAGCTGTTACGGAGTGGACGAAAGAAGGGGGCCTATAAGCCATGGTCGAGTATTTTTTTCGTCAAAAAGTAATTAGCTTGATGGTCGCCATCATCTTGGGTGTTGGCGGCATTGTGACTTTTCTTGGCTTAGGTCAGCTAGAGTTTCCCGAATTCACCATTAGAAATGCTCTGGTTATTACTCAATACCCAGGGGCAACGCCTGAGCAAGTTGAGGAAGAAGTTACGCTGCAGCTTGAAAAGGCGATTCAGCGTATACCCAACGTAAAACGAATCAGCTCAGTAAACATGGTTGGGCTATCGCAAATTACTGTTGAGCTTAAAAGTAGTGTCCAGGCCAAGGACCTAGAGCAATACTGGGACAACTTGCGCCGTAAAGTGGGCGATGCACAAGCATCACTGCCACCTGGCACCAGCACCTCGATTGTAAATGATGACTTTGGTGACGTTTTTGGCCTGCTGCTTACCCTTAAAAGCGAAGACTACTCCCTTAAGCAAATGGAAGACTTTGCAGATTTAATGCAGCGAGAGATTCAGCTTGTTGACGGTGTAAAAAAGGTGTCGATTGCTGGTACCGTTAATGAACAGATTATTGTGTCGTTAGATCACGATAAAATGAAAACCCTAAACGTTTCTGCAGAATCCATTGCTGGCCTTTTAACCGCGCAAAATGTAGTGGGCAATGCGGGTTCGATCAAGGTTCAGGGCAAGCGCCTGTCCATACAGCCCACTGGCGAATTTGATAACCTAGAGGCGTTAGGTCAGGTGGTAATTGGCTCACCTGCAAGCGGCCTTATTCGCTTAACAGATATCGCGACTATTGAGCGCAAGCTTAACGATACCCCTTCAATCCTTTATCACAGTTCTGGCACGCCGGCCCTGTCGATTGGTGTGTCGTTCGCGTCGGCGGTAAATGTAGTTGATGTAGGTAAACGACTTGATAGCAAAATAGCCGAGCTAGAGCAGCGTATGCCCCTAGGTATGACGCTGGATACCGTTTACAACCAGCCCACAGTGGTCGACGATTCTGTAACTGGCTTTCTTATCAACCTTGTTGAAGCCGTGGCCATCGTTATTTTCGTGCTGCTACTTTTCATGGGCTGGCGCAGTGGCGTTCTGATGGGGCTCATTCTTGTGCTTACCATTCTTGGCACTTTTATATTGATGTCGGTAAAAGGCATTGAGTTGCAAAAAATCTCCTTGGGTGCGCTTATTATTGCTCTTGGCATGTTGGTCGACAACGCCATCGTGGTCACCGAAGGCATGTTGATTGGTGTGAGAAAAGGACAAACCAAGCTTCAGGCGGCAAAAGACGTGGTGTCGCAAAATGGGTTGCCGCTGCTTGGCGCGACTGTGATTGCCATTACCGCTTTTGCGCCAATTGGCCTATCGCCAGATGCCACAGGTGAATTCGTCGGCTCCCTCTTCTGGGTACTGTGCTTTTCGCTTTTCTTAAGTTGGATCACCGCACTTACCATTACCCCTTTCTTTTTCGACTTACTGTTTAAAACTGAGAAAGAGCGCGGTGCTAATGACGAAGATGACGACCCATATAAGGGCATTATTTTTACGGTGTACAAGCGTGTGCTTACTGCTGCTATCAATCATCGTTACGTGACAATTGTATTGGTACTTGTTGCATTAGTAGGCAGCATGGCGTCAGGTAAATTCGTAAAAAATGCATTTTTCCCAGATTCATCCACACCGCTGTTTTTCGTCGATTTGTGGTTGCCTGAAGGTAGCGACATCTTAACCACCGAGCAGTCTATTCGTCGCTTAGAAGATAACGTGTTAGGCATGGAGAGTATTACCAACGTAACAAGCGTTATTGGCGGTGGAGCACAGCGCCTTACCCTCACCTATGCGCCAGAAGACAGATATGCCAGTTATGGTCAGCTTATCGTTGAAACTGATACGGTTGAGTCTCGTGATGCTCGTATGCGAGAAATTATCGAGCTGGTGCGAGAAGACTTCCCTAATGTGCAATACAAGGTAAAAGCGCTTCAAGTAGGCCCTTCTGCAAAAGCGGCAATTGAAGCGAGAATTTACGGGCCAGAGCCTGAAGTTTTGCGTGAGATAAGCAGCGACATTGAAGCCATATTTCAAGAAGAGAAAACCATGGACAGCGTTCGCTTGTCGTGGAGCAACAAAGTCCCATTTGTTGAACCTGTGTTTCTGGAAGAACAAGCCAGGCGTATCGGTGTAACGCGAGATGCCGTTCACACCGCATTTTTACTGAACAATGAAGGTGAAACTGTGGGCCTTTACCGCGAAGGTAGCGATTTAATACCGATTGTCATGCGCAACGATCCAAACCAGCGCTATGACATAGATAACCTCGCCTCACTCAACGTATGGAGCCAAGAACAAGGTAAATATATAAGCATGGCTGATGTTATCAGCAATGTGGATGTATCGCTTGATAACCCTATTATCCAACGCCGCAACCGGGTACGGATGCTGGCGGTTTATGCAGAGCCCATGCCTTTATCCGGTGAAACGGCTGCGAGCGTGCAAGCTAAAGTTCGCCCTCTTGTAGAAGAGCTTAAACTGCCTGATGGCTACCACATTGAATGGGGCGGCGAATACGAGACATCAACAGACGCACAAAGCGCCCTATTTGCAAGTATGCCTATAGGTATATTAGGTATGTTCATTATCACCGTTTTGCTGTTTGGCAAGCTTCGTCAGGCGTTAGCGATATGGGGCGTAATTCCGCTCACCACTATCGGCATTATTGGCGGCTTGGTGTTAGTTGGTGCACCCTTTACATTCATGGCACTACTCGGCAGCTTAAGCCTTATTGGTATGGTGCTTAAAAACGGGATCGTATTAATGGAAGAAATAAACGTACAGGCAGAGGGTAAGAGTGGTGCATTCGATGCCGTAGTAGCCGCGTCAGTATCTCGTGTACGTCCCGTTTCAATGGCAGCCATTACTACCATACTGGGTATGATCCCGCTGTTTTCTGACGCGTTCTTCGCGTCAATGGCAGTTGTTATTGTATTTGGTCTGACCGTTGCCACCGTACTTACACTGCTTATATTGCCTGTGCTGCACTGTACGTTCCACGGTATTAAGTCAGAATAAAAAGTACGCACAACAAATTCGATTAGCTGTGCGCTAGTTCGTGTAGGTAGCACAAAAACGGGGCGGACCTAATATTGTTAACAGCCAGCATGAGGAGAGTCTACTCATGCTGGCTGCATACTATCGCTTAGCTGCAATCTATCCTTCTCAACAAAAACTACACCCACCAGTTTACTTTTAACAAAATTAGTTTATTATGGGTAAACTACACTGTGCAGTATACTTTTTATTTAAGGTGAGAGCATGCCCGTTTTTAATCGCACACGCTTTCTTGTTGGAGTTTTATTTATGACATCTTTCTGTGGTTCTTCAAACACCCTTGCTGCAAGCGCGCCGCAACCTGAAAAATTCACTAATACTCATATTGAATATAAAACGACGTGGCGAGACATGTGGAAAGTCACCAAAGCGTATTTTCGTGACAATAGAGATGCTGCAACGCCAACGTTTGACATACCCGTGTCGGCACTTACACCACAGATGCTTGACGCAGTTGCAGAAGACAGCGTGATAAAGCTGGGCCACTCTACTACCCTATTGAAACTTGCCGAGCGTTATATATTGATCGATCCGGTCTTTAGTGAGCGTGCTTCTCCCGTTCAATGGATGGGACCCAAGCGTTTCCACCAAGCGCCAATTTCACTGGAAGACTTGCCTAAATTGGATGCCGTTATCATAAGTCACGACCATTACGACCATTTAGATAAGGGCAGTATTGAAATACTAAAAAACAAAGTCGACGTGTTTATTACACCGCTAAAAGTAGGCAATCATTTACGTGACTGGGGTGTGGATGCAAATAAAGTTGTTGAGCTAAATTGGTGGCAAAGTACAAAGCTGAGCGACATTGAAATAGTGGCCACACCGTCTCAGCATTTCTCAGGGCGAGGTTTATTTGATAGAGACGAAACTCTTTGGGCAAGTTGGGTTATCAAGTCTGCAAATACCAATATCTTTTACAGCGGTGACTCGGGCTATTTTGACGGATTTAAAGCTATTGGTGAAAAGTACGGTCCGTTTGATTTATCGATGATTGAAACCGGCGCGTACAACGAGCTATGGTCTGACATTCACATGCTGCCTGAAGAGAGCTTGCAAGCCCATATTGATATTCAAGCTAGTGTCATGATGCCCGTGCACAACAGTACCTTTGATTTAGCACTACATAATTGGAATGAGCCTTTAATAAAAATCACAGACCTTGCTGGTGCTAAGGGTGTTCCCACCAGTATTCCTATCTTTGGCGAAGTTGTTCCAGTTAAGGGTGCAGGCGAAGCTCCGAACAAAACCTGGTGGTTAGACGAAAGGTGAGTAGCTAATAAACAGCGCTTGCTTCATTATTCTGGGCTTTAATTGCTCGCTTAACTCTATGTTTTGCAGTACATTTATTATTCGCCGCTTAGGCACTATTGGCGGGTATAACAAAAGCCTCAATCAAAGTGATAGTACTCGATTTGGTTGAGGCGAATAATAAATTTCTCAGTTAAAGGAGCTAACTGCTAGCAATGAAGCTGTCTAGTCAAATTAATTTGGGCGTTTTTGCCCTTATGCTTTTAGCATTTACGGTGTTGTCGAGTATTGAGCTAAGCGAAATAAAATCTCGCACTTCAGTGTCAATCGAGCAAGAAGCTGAAGAAGCACGGCTGCGTTACGAAACAACCGTCTTACAAACCTCTGCCTTGTCGTCTCAGTCGAAGCAATCAGTGATTGATGCCATGCTTCGTCAAATGGTATTGCAGCCGTTTTTATCTGCAGCCAAAGTCATTGATGTCGAAGGAAATGTGTTTGCGAAGTACGAGCGCTCGCCTAACACTATTGTTCCTAATTGGTACTTACAGCTGGACTCCGCACCTGCCGTTAACAAGAAAATTCCTTTTTCGAACAATGATGGTTATTTGTTAGTTACGTCAGACACGTCTTATATTTACACTGAAATCACCGCTATTCTCATCAAAAATGCTATTATCTTTTGTGGGCTATTTTTCGCCCTCGCGCTATATATCGTCACGGTAACCAAATTTGCTAGGCGCCCCATTGCCAACACCATTAAGAAGCTTAATGAGATAAATAGCCACGACTTCACCCCCTCGCAGGTAAATGCGTTTACAACAGATTACCGCCAACTTACCAGCACAGTGAACACCCTAACCACGTCGTTAGCATCAAAATTTAATGACATTGCTCAGCAATCTGAGCGATTCAAAACAGAAGCCAATAAAGATACATTGACGAAGTTGTCGAACCGCAGTGCATTCGAGCGACACACTCGCGCGCTGTTGTCTGACACGTCTAATTTCCAGGAAAAAGAGCTTATTCTCATCAGGCTCGCTCAACTTACCACTATAAATACTAAGTTGGGCATGTTAGCTGGTGACAATTATGTAAAATCTATCGCGGACTTTCTTGTGCATGAGGCGAAGCACAATTGCAAAAGTGGCTTTGTATTTCGGTTATCAGGCGGAGATTTCGCCTTGATAAGTGAAATTATGGGGCGGGACGAACGGGATTTGATGTTAGAAAATATGTCGAAGCAGTTTGCAAACGCCACGCCACTTCGAGATGGAAGCAAAGCAACGTGGATGGGCGTTACACGTTTTTCTAGCCAAATGTCGTTACAGCAGGTAATGGAAAGTGCTGACAGTGCGTTGATGGCGGCAATGAAAACGCAAAAAGGATGGCAGTTTTCTTCAGAAGTGTCTCAGGTTCATAGCAATACAAAATGGCGTGAGCGCCTCAATTACATCGTGGCGCAGCAATATGCCGATATTCTCATTCAACCCGTGATGAATGTAGAGCGAAACGCACCAGCATATTACGAAACGTTTGCTCGATTTAAAGACAAAGACACCAATGATGTTATACCCATGGCGCAACTTATCCCCGCATCAGAGCGATTGGACCTTATTCCTCAAGTCGATAAGTTGGTAGCAGGCATTGTGTTTAAAAAACTAACGGTAACGTCTCATCAGGTTGCTATAAATATTAGTAACGCCTCAATTGCCAACGGCGAGTTTAGAAAATGGTTAATTGAAGAGCTTCGAACACGGGAAACGCTATGCCCACGACTTATTTTTGAAGTCGAAGATGCAGCGCTTATTCACCATCGAGAAGTAGCCGAGAACTTTTGCCGTCAACTCATACAGCTGGGCTGTAGAATTACCATAGAACACTTTGGCGATAACTTTGCCTCGCTTGCGGGTTTAAGGGCAATTCAGCCTCAATTCGTTAAGCTTTCGGGACGGCTAACCCAGGGAATTCATACCAACAAAGATAATCAGTTATTTGTCTCTAGCCTTATCAATATTGCGAAAGGCCTTAATATCCATGTTATTGCGGAAATGGTAGAAAACGAGGCTGAGTCTGTTGCACTGAGCAAACTAGACGTTGAACACCAACAAGGCTATTACTTTTCTAAACCCTCACTTTGGACAATGTACTAAGTGTAAGCTCGCTGGTCTGAGGCACTGAACGTCAGGATAGGTATTGACGCTTTATGTGAGCCCCCGCGCTTTATACGACTTAATTGTGCGTAGATTCAATGAAACGTTTAAGGCGGTGTTGTGAAAATCTCTTTCATATACACCTCCTTTTAACCGCATTTACTGTTCGTTAAGCAGCTTTATAATGGCGTCAGAGCTAATGGGTTTTGAATACAGAAAGCCTTGCACATATTCAACGTTAAGAGACTTACAGTAGTTCGATTGATTTTGAGTTTCCACGCCTTCAACAACAATGTTTAAATCGAGTTTGTGACCAACATTCACGATAGCCTCCATTAACGCGCTATCGTAGGCATTTTCCGGAGCACCTCTTAAAAATGAACGATCTATTTTTAAGTGGCTAACGGGAAACTGTTTTAAATAACTAAGCGAAGAATAACCCGTACCAAAGTCATCAATCGATATTTCAACGCCTTGGTCGCGTTGCGCTCTCAAATTCTCTAAAATCGTATTGTCAGACTTAATGAGCACATTCTCAGTAAGCTCTAACCCAATATCTTTAGGCATTAAACCGTGCCGCTCTCGACACTCCCTTAGGCGTTCGAAATAAGCATTCTGCTCTAACTCTTTTCCTGAAACATTGATATCAACGCGAATATTAATGCCCTGCTCTTTCCATAGCTGTGCCTGTTTGCACGCCTTTTCTAACACCCAATTTCCAATGTGAACAATTAACTCACTGCGCTCAGCGATGGGGATGAAGATATTGGGTGGAACAGCCTGCTCCTCATCTTTAGGACGCCACCTTAACAGCGCTTCACACGATGCCACTTTTTCAGTGAGCAAATCGATTTGAGGTTGATACAAGAGTTCAAACTCATCGTTAACCAAAGACTCATGCAGATAAGCTGCGATACTTCGCTGTTGTCGAACTTTCTGACTTAAAGCGTGGGTGAAAAAATGAAAACGGTTTCGGCCTTCAGCTTTCGCCTGATACATTGCGACGTCTGCATTTTTCAGAAGATCATCAATCTCACTTCCGTCTTTAGGGTACATACTAATACCGATACTTGAAGTGATATGCACGTTTTCAGTGCTAAGTGCGAAGCTCTGCTTGAAACACTCAGTAAGTTTCTTAGCAATGTCAGCACTTTCATTTTCAGAAGTCACTTGTGTGGCGACAAAAACAAATTCGTCTCCACCAAACCGAGCCAGTAAGCCTTGTTCGCTTAGACAATCTGACAGCCGCTTAGAAACAGAGCGCAGTAATTCATCACCCCAGGTATGCCCAAGCGTGTCATTAACTTCTTTGAACATATCTAAGTCAATGAAAAACAAAGCGAAGCCAGACTCATTGCGCGATGCATCCTCGATGGACGACGTCAAAAACTGCTCTAACAGGCGTCGATTAGGCAACTCGGTTAACAAATCTGTGGATGCCATTCGCTCAAGTTCTTGCCTGATGTTGTGCTGCTCACTCAGGTCAATATCCACACAATACATTTCGGGTGAATCTGTGCCTTCTTTCAGCATGACGTGAGATGAGAAAACATGGATAGGCTCGCCACTTTTCTTCTCAAGCACGAGTTCGTCTGAAGGAATTGCCTCACCGTAATCTATCCATCGCTGATGTAACTTTATCACTTCACTTTTCATGAACGAGGGAATGATGAGATCTTCAAGTTTTTGACCTAGTGCTTCGCACTCACGAAAGCCATACATGTCTTCACTTGATTTATTCCAGTAGATAACTTTTCGGTGCTTGTCATATCCTTGCACCGATACCTTTGGCAAGGCACTAATAAGCTGAAGGAACCGCCTTTCAGCCGAACCATGTTGTTCAAATAACGGGGGCTCTTGGTATTTCTGTAAGCTCATCGTACTCCCGCGAGTGCTAAATTGTTAGATAGCAAAGATATAAAAACGGCCACCATTCTTTTAGTGTAGTCCAAATCACACAGACCACCCGACATTAAAAAGTTAAATTACTCATGAATATCGCTGAATAGAGAAAAAGGTATCAGTGCGTGTTACGCAGAACTTGAGTCAACAAAAGATGAAATTAAATCGTAAGATGGTGCGTCTACCCTGATTCGAACAGGGGACCTCTACCATGTCAAGGTAGCGCTCTAACCAACTGAGCTATAGACGCATATAGAATTTTGTTGCACCTGATAGGTAGGCGAATGCCAAGCAACGGCGCGTATAATACTTAGCACGAGCGTTGCCTGCAAGGAAAACTTATCAAATGACGATTCAAGTGACTAATTTGACAGCAATTAGCCATTTTCTTCAACAATTGCGATTAACTTAAATCATTTTAAATGGAAGCGGCTTGATAGCGTCCACTAAGGATCCGTCGTTAACAGCACGCATAAAATATTCACCCAACCTGTCGGTTTCTTTCAATACTGTTTGCCAATACTTGATGCGCGTTTTTGCATCGAGTACTTCAAAATCTTTCCTATCGGGGATTTTGCTATAAGGCAAATTAGCAACAAACGATGCCGAAGGCACAAGCATTACAACGTTATCGTAGCTTGAACGATGAGGCACTCTGCCCTTCAAGCCCTTGTCGAACCAGCCTGGAATGGGCTTGTCATAAAAATGGGGATATAACACTAAGCCATCATCTGGTCCGAAGGACAAGTCGAAATGGTAGTCAATAATACCGCCATCTCTATACATTCCGGCTGGCGCGCCTTCAATTTGCTGTACGCCCTCAATAACCACAGGAATAGAACCAGACGCTAGCAGCGCGGTATGAATATTTCCATGCGTTAAGGCATGGTACTGAGTAGGCAGTTGATACGGGTCGTTTATCGCAAACTCCGTACCCGGCGTTGAGAACACGTAGCGCTTATATAAACGAGAAAGGTGTCTTCGGTTCACTGTATTGGCCGCTGCACTCATCGCCAAGCCCGAAAGTTGCCTAAACTTACTTTCAAAACGAGTAGCACCTAAACACTTAGCAACGATCAGGTGCGCTTTAAAGCGGGAGTTAGACAGCACTTCTTGCTTACCTGCTTCATCCACCATTTCTTTCAGCAGGTCTTCAGCTTTAGCCGTAATTTCTCTAGGCGTAGGCTTATCACTGCTATAGGTCGTTGTTGAATAAGAAGAGGCTAGACGATTTATGGCTGCTAGGGGATCATTTTGAACAGCGCAAATGGTACGAAACGCACCTGCTGAAGAGCCAATCACATGAATTTGATGCTTAACGTTGGCAAACCACTCAGGGAACAGTACGCGGTCTAGACCAGCCAGAGAAAACCATTTCGGACCGCCAGATGCCCCCAGAAAATAGCTAAATAACTCAGGCGTAAACCCGTTTTTCATTATGGATTCACGTGCTTTTTTACCTGCGTATATTTCTAAGGGTGCCACTCTATGTCCTCGCTGTGCGCTAAATAGAAGCGCTGTATAAAGCGCTTGTTAAATATTTAGGGGGTAGCAAGCCATGACTTATAAATCCAATAACTTCCCCATATAATCAGTTTCGAGGGAATTTATCAGTTAAAGGCGCGAAAGTAACCTTTATAGCAATGTCCTCACATCTGCTCAGACCAGAATTTTCAAAGTCTTCACCCGAATCTTAAGGCGTTAGTGCATCTATCACTTTTACAAATATTCGATACTCATCCTCAGTGATATTTTCCAAACGCTTATTTTGCCAAGCCAAAATTTTAGGCAACAGCGCCCGATAGATTCGTTCTCCTTCCACTGACAATGAAATTAATGTGGCCCGTTTATCTCGCTTGCTCACACGCTTAACGATAGCATCTCGCTTAACCAATCGCTCCAGCGCTCGCGAAACCTGCACTTTATCTAGTCGTGTTGCAATAGCGATTTCTTTTGCCGTTAGCAGTGATTTTGGCGAGCTTTCATTTCGGCCGCCTAATGTGGCTAAGATTCGCCATTCTGGTTTAGTAAGTTTATATTCTGCATATTCTTTTGAGAGCGATTCACTTAAATCGCTTGCAAGCATGGCTACCTTGTAGGCAAGCATATCTTCTAACTGCATGTTTTAAGCCCTTATCACTGTATTACTCTTGCTATTTTTACTTCTGTGACCGCCTTAAAAGCCATGGTTGTTTTTCATTTACCTTAGGCGTTACTTATACCCACAGTGTCGCTACCATCGTTCGAGCGTTTAGGCGCGTTCAACATTAACTCAGGTAACTTTCACAGCTAACATCGTGCATTAAAAACACGCAATACGTGTAACCTTGTAATGGCCCTCACATAAAAGGTGTAAAGCTAGCGTACCAAATGACGTTGGCTCCATTCCCTCTACTCGCCCTTCGCCATTGATTTACATTTCATTTACCTCTAGCCTAAATCACATAGTTTCATTTGTAACTACTTTATTTTGCATTCATCTGTACAGCCACGTCGATGGCCGCCTATGAGAGGGTTTATGGATAATTTGTCGTATTTAACGGGTTTTAATAACGAGCACGAGACAGAGGCACTGCCGGGTGCCCTTCCTAAAGGCCAGTTCAGCCCACAAAAAGTGAATTATAAGCTTTACGCTGAACAGTTTAGCAGTACAGCATTTACTGCCCCACGAGCAGAAAACCGCCGCAGCTGGACCTATCGTTTACGCCCCTCTATTGCTATGGGCGACTTTGAAAAAATTGATAACGGCCTGTTAAGAACAGCACCTGAGTCTGATGTCCATTGCCCTCCGAATGTACTTAGGTGGGACCCTGTACCCTTACCAGAAAAAGACGTTGATTTTGTAGACTCGCTTGTCACCATTGCCACTAACGGTGACGCTAAAGCCCAAGTAGGTATGGGCATTCATTGCTACAGTGCCAGTGCTAATATGCAAAATCGTGTTTTCTACTCATCAGACGGAGAAATGCTTATTGTCCCTCAGCTAGGTGACATGCTGATCACCACCGAGTTTGGTAGGCTCAACCTGTCTGTAGGTGAAATTGCCGTTATTCCTCGTGGCGTTCGATTTTCGGTTAACCCTATAAATGGGCCAATTCGCGGATATATATGCGAAAACTACGGTCATCCTTTTGTGCTGCCAGAGCGCGGCCCGGTAGGCGCGAATGGCTATGCGAACCAGCGTGATTTTTGCTATCCCACGGCCTGGTTTGAAGATAATGAGACGCCTCACACTTTGGTAAACAAGTTCTGTGGAAATTTGTTCGAAGCAAAACTCGATCACTCTCCCTTTGATGTGGTGGCTTGGGTAGGTAACTCTGCCCCTTATAAATATGATTTGTCCCGTTTCAACGTTATGAACACCGTAAGTTTTGACCACCCGGATCCATCGATATTTACCGTGCTTACCTCACCATCTGAGCTGGAAGGTACGGCGAACGTTGACTTCGTTATTTTCCCTCCAAGGTGGATGGTTGCTGAAAATACTTTTCGCCCGCCGTATTACCACAGAAATATTATGAGCGAGTTTATGGGACTAATTGAGGGGATGTACGACGCCAAAGAACACGGTTTTGTGCCGGGCGGGATGAGCCTTCACAACTGTATGACTCCCCATGGCCCAGAAGCTGAAGTATTTGAAAAAGCCTCGAACGCCGAGCTTTCACCGCAGCGCTATGAAAACACGCTGGCGTTTATGTTTGAATCTCGCTATGCCATTGCGCCAACGGAGTTCGCTTTAAACAGTGATATTCGTCAACGAAATTATTTGGCGTGCTGGAAAGGCCTTAAAAAGTACTACGATGGTGAAAAATAAGCGCCCTGGGATTTGTAACGTTACACGTACCGATACCTAAACAAGCAATTGTACTGATTTTTGAACACTACCGACAAGCATCACCTTTGCTCAATAGCATTTATTTTCAACAAGTTAGGGGAAGTTAGCTTTCCCTAACTCAGCATCTCACTCACGGGTGAAAACAAAACGTTACAGCTTCGCTTTCCATGCCCAAAATCCTTGAACTCGACACCTATTGCTTGCTTTTTCACTGCGCCCTTACAATCAGGTAACAATTATAAAATGTGATTTACGTTGAGGATGTATCGCTATGGCTGATTTGTTTGAAAACCCTATTGGTTTAGACGGGTTTGAATTTTTAGAGTTCACTGCGCCTAAAAAGGGCATGTTGGAACCCATTTTTGAAGCTATGGGCTTTACCCTTGTTGCTCGCCACAAATCAAAAGACGTGGAATTATGGCGTCAAGGCGACATCAATTTATTAAGTAACTACGAAAAGAAATGTCATGCAGCCTATTATGCCGAAGAACACGGTCCATCAGCGTGCGGTATGGCATTCCGCGTTAAAGATTCACAGCACGCATATAAAGAAGTGCTTGCCCGTGGTGCACAGCCTATGGATACCCATACCGGTCCAATGGAACTGAAACTTCCTGCCATTAAAGGTATTGGCGGTGCGATGCTTTATCTTATAGACCGTTATGAAGGCGAAAATACCATTTACGACATCGACTTCAATTGGATTGAAGGCGTTGATCGCCATCCTGAAGGATGTGGCTTCCATACGCTCGATCACCTCACCCATAATGTGTACCGCGGCCGCATGAATTTCTGGGCAGGGTTCTACGAAAAGCTATTCAACTTTAAAGAAATTCGCTATTTCGATATTAAAGGTGAATACACGGGTCTATTATCGAAAGCAATGACGGCGCCAGACGGTAAAATTCGCATACCGCTAAATGAAGAGGCGGTTGGCGGTGGTGGCCAGATTGAAGAGTTCTTAATGAAGTACAATGGTGAAGGTATTCAGCATATCGCTTTCGCTTGTGACGACCTAGTGGCGTGTTTAGATAAGCTTAAAGCGAAAGGTATGAAGTTTATGACGCCTCCACCAAACACTTACTACGATATGCTTGAAGAACGTCTTCCTGGGCACGGCGAAAACGTAGATGAGCTACAAAAGCGCGGTATTCTATTGGACGGCACAACGGAAAATGGTGAGCCTCGCCTACTGCTTCAGATATTTTCTGAAACCGTTTTCGGCCCAGTGTTCTTTGAATTTATCCAACGCAAACAAGACGAAGGTTTCGGCGAGGGTAACTTCAAGGCACTATTTGAGTCAATTGAACGCGATCAGGTAAATCGCGGCGTGCTAAACAAGTAATTCGATAGCTAACACAATACTAGGGCAGCAAGTCTCATTACTTGCTGCCTTTTTCATAAAGCGCGCACGCAGCGCCGCTTGGGTCAATGATGACACAAAAGCTGTCTTTTCCGTGATGACGTATATCACCCGCCTGTTTTCCACCTTTGGAAGTAACTTCTTTCAACGCAGCATCTAGATTTTCTACGGTAAAGTAATTAATCCATCCGCTTGGGTACTGCGCGTTTACACCCTGCTTATGACAAATGCCGCCCACAGGTGTGCCGTCGGCCTTCATCATGACATAATCATTGTAGCCACCCATATCTATGGGCTCTTTCTTCCATCCAGTTATACCAGTCCGCATAGATAATTGCCCACTCAGAAGGCGCTGGCAAGTTTCCTAGCAAAGCGTGGGAATGCAGGAATGGCTGTTCCCTTTCAAATTCCCAGAATGAAGTCACCTTGATGTAGAGCCACTATACCTGCGGTAACACGCCGCGATTACGAACATTTTAACTCTCGCTGAGTGGGTAATTATCTATGCGGACTGGTATTTCAGCTTCATAAAAGCTGACAAGTTCGTCTGCGTTTTCTACCGTAATATCGCACCATGAAGAATCTGACATTGTCTCTCCCTCTGTTTTTTGTTTAGGGCTGTTGTTTTGTTAGGGCTCTATTTATGGTTGAGGCATTTTTTCTAGTCAGCGCTCTTGTTCTGGTTAGAGATCAAATACCCAGTAAGCTACATAACTGATAAGCGCAATGCCCCATTGCTTCAATAAGCAAAACCCAAGACTAAATTAACTACTAACAGTAGTACCTTACTGAATATTTGTTAACTAATAGATCATTTTAATGTACTGATGTTTTAAAGGTAAAAAGGCTAGAGTCTATTGACCTTTGCTGTACATCAAAGATCAACATGGCCAAAAGCGTTCGATCATTTGAATCTCGCGTTTTAGTAATACGCAAATTTCTGAAAAAAGCCATGGTTGTCAAGCTAAGAAATTGCAAAATTACAAAACATTTTTTATTTTAGTTGTAGACATGGCCTGTGGAAAATGCTTGTGAAATTGAGAATGTTATCCACTGAACATTGTTTGTACAGCTTATTTATCCCTTTAAATACATATACTTACAACAAAGCCCCAAACTACTCAACAAACTTATCCACAGATTAAGTGGATAACACGTAGCACTTAATCACAGTTAGTGGTTTAATGTGAATATCTTCGAAGTTATCTTTTTTTCGGTTTCTCATGCCCAAACAAACACTTTTAGTCAGAGAATCTTTGTTTACCATTCACAGCTTGGATCCTGAAACCAATATTCCCGCATCTGTACTTAATAGCCCTCTTTTTTTCTTAGGTAAAACAGAAGATGAACTATCTATTGTTGTGCCTGACTCGGTAGACGTACCGTCACTAGATAGTGATGAAGGTTGGCGTGCACTTGAACTGTTAGGGCCTTTGCACTTGTCCATGGTAGGGATCATGGCCCAAATCGGCCAAGTGTTAGCATCAGCAAAAGTGGCTATATTTGTGGTATCAACCTTCGACACTGACTTCTTTTTAGTAAAAGACAATAAACTAAAAGATGCCATTAGTGCGCTTAAGAAAGCTGGCTACTCGGTAAGTGAGGACGTTTAATACTGTGAATGCTAAGCAACTACAATATGCACCAGACAGTTTTACCAAGCAGTTTGTAACTTTAAGCCCATTTTCAGGACAAGTGGTTTCACTCTCAAACATTGACGATCCCTATTATAAAAGTGGCCTTATGGGGCCTGGTGCAGCAATAAGCTCAACATCAAATACTGTCTTATCGCCTTTCGCTGGTAAAGTATTGAGCGTTTCCCCGCTAGATTACGCTATCGACATACAGTCAAGCGCGGGCCTTAAATGCAAGATTAAATATGGTGGCGATACTAGTCATTTGCATGGCGCACAATTCGCCTGTTCTTTGAAGCGGGGCGATGAAATAAGACTTAAACAAGTACTTTTTACCGTGAATGCTGCATGGCTAAAGCAGCGCGGTGTTAGCAATACCTGTTCAATGACGTTGCTTAATGCAAATGCGCTTATCGGCGTGGTGCCTACGCATCAAAAGTTTGTCGAAGCAGGCGAAGATACGTTGTTGACACTTTACCTCTAAGGCCTGTTGACCTAATTGTAAAACAGGCTTTCAGCCCTGAATGATTTACTATTAAAAATCATCGCAAGTGAGTTTATCAACGTATCAACAGCTTGTATGATGGAGCACATTGAAAAACAAAAATGTACAGGCGCACTGTTTTCGGGCTATTGCGGTTTTCTATTTTCTCTAGCTCTTCGAAACTGCGCCACATAATGGCACTGTTCTAACCAGCGTCTTTCATTTACAAACAACAAAGTAGTACGGAATAAATCACCATGAGCACAATCCTTTATGGGATCCCAAACTGTGACACCATTAAAAAAGCAAAAAAATGGTTAGCAGACAACAATATCGCTTTCACATTTCACGATTACCGCAAGGACGGGATAGATAACGACTTTCTTGTACAAGCCGAGTCTGAGCTTGGCTGGGAAGCAATGCTCAACAAACGCGGCACGACCTTTCGCCAGCTAGAAGAGCAAGAGAAAGCAAATCTAGATAAAGACAAAGCCCTTGCCTTACTTGAGCTTCACCCTGCCATGGTTAAACGCCCTATCCTTCTTCACAACGACGCGTTTTATATTGGCTTCAAACCCGCGCAGTATGAGGAAATATTTTGTTAAACGACTCTGTTATTGAAATTGCGAAAGAATTAATAAACCGCCGTTCTGTAACGCCAGAAGACGCAGGTTGCCAAGAAGCCATGGGCGAGTTTTTAGGTGCTTTAGGGTTTAATAATGAAACCATGGTATTTGAAGACACGACGAACCTTTGGTCTCGCAGAGGTAAAGAAGGCCCGGTATTTTGTTTCGCAGGCCACACTGATGTAGTGCCTAGTGGCCCTGAGTCAGCATGGAAAACACCGCCATTTACCGCGACAGAAGTTGACGGCTATCTGCATGGGCGGGGCGCAGCTGACATGAAAGGCAGTCTTGCCGCTATGCTAGTAGCCACCCGCGAGTTTGTGAACAAATACCCTGATCACAAGGGAAGTATTGCGTACCTTATTACTAGCGACGAAGAAGGCCCTTTTATAAACGGTACCACCCGCGTTATTGATACCCTTGAAGCCCGCAATGAAAAAATTGATTGGTGTATTGTTGGCGAACCCTCTTCAACCAACGAAGTAGGCGATATTGTTAAGAATGGCCGTAGAGGTTCATTAACGGGTGATTTGATAGTAAAAGGTATCCAAGGCCATGTCGCCTACCCTCATTTAGCTAAAAACCCTGTTCATAGTGCAATGGCAGCCCTTGACGAGCTAGCTAAATCTCATTGGGATAACGGTAACGACTTTTTCCCTCCCACCAGCTTCCAGATATCAAACATTCACGCGGGTACAGGTGCGGGCAATGTGATCCCGGGCGAGATGCACGTTTGCTTCAACTTCCGTTTTTCAACGGAAGTAACCGACCAAATTCTCATTGAGAGAGTCACGGCAATTTTGGAAGCCCACGAACTGGAGTACGAGATTAAATGGACGTTTAACGGTCAACCCTTTTTGACCGATACGGGTGCCTTGTTAGAGGCCACTCAAGGTGCAATAGCGGCGGTTAAAGGAACACCTACCGTGCTGTCTACTGCTGGCGGTACATCAGATGGTCGCTTTATCGCGCCAACAGGTGCACAAGTGATAGAGCTAGGCCCGGTGAATGCCACTATTCACAAAATTGACGAGTGCGTGAAAATGTCTGATCTTGAACAGCTTGCTGATATGTACTTCGGTATCTTAGAACGCTTGCTGGCTAAATAGCCGCTATTGATGGTTATGAATCAAGTGCCAGAAAAAGCGTGGTTAGGCCAGCACAACGACTATCTCGTTGATGCTGGCAACGGCCATAGACTGCATCGCGACGTGATATCGCCGTTTCTTGCCATGCAAGATGCTGCGCAAAAAGACGGTATAGACTTACAGTTGGTCAGTAGCTTTCGTGATTTTGACAGACAAACTGCCATTTTTAACCGCAAATGGGCAGGTCAAGCACAGCTTCTTGATACCAATGGTGATGAACTGCCATTCGAGGCACTAAGCGATAATGAAAAGCTTCATGCTATTTTGACATGGTCAGCACTTCCCGGCGGCAGTCGCCACCACTGGGGCACTGACATCGACGTGTACGACAGAGCTGCCGTGCATAACTGGGGGGGCAAGTTTAATCTTGTCGAACGCGAATACCTTTCTGGCGGACCGTGCCATGCCCTTTCATGTTGGCTAGCTGACAATATGGAACAGTTTGGCTTTTATCGTCCTTTTTCTGTTAATACGGGTGGCGTCGCAGTAGAGCCATGGCATTTAAGCTTTCGAAACACAGCGTGTGCTTTCGAAAATGCCAGGCACTTAGATGGCTTTACGAAAGCCATCGAACAAAGCGATATAGAAGGCAAAACATGTATTTTGCCACAGCTACCTAGCTTGTATAATCGCTACGTATTGAACAAAGGGCTGTAGCCTACGGAATTTTTATGAGTACTACCTGGGTCATCATCATTATTGTTTTAGTATTGGGCGTTGTGATTGGGAATATCACGCTGCTTAAATACAGTGCTAGATTTAAATTTCCGACACCTTCTAAACCTTATGATGATAGTGACGACGATTCAAACAAGGACAGTGAAAGCGCGAATACATCCGTTAAAGACCAAGATAAAGACAGCAACACCCCTATGAAATAACCCTATCCTGATAGCGTCAATCGCGGCATTTTAATCGAAGCCTAAGTAAAGCTTTTATAATTCGAGGCTTTTATAATTAGAAGCTTTTACCCATTGTTTATGCCGACGCGGGCACTTCAGTATTAGGGCTCTCAATTATTCATTCACAAATCACTTTTCACATTTAAACACACTCTAAGAGGTTCTAGACGTGTCTAAAAAACAATCCTTACTGGGCAATATCGGCGTACAAGTTGTCATTGCTATGATTATTGGCACCGCTGTTGGCGCCTTTATGGGTGAAAACGCTGAAATGTTCGCACCACTAGGTGCCATTTTTATCAATTTAATTAAAATGCTGGTCATTCCACTGGTGGCAGTAGCGCTTATCTCTGGCGCTGCGGGGCTTGGCAACAGCACTAATGCAGGAAAAGTGGGGCTATCTACCCTTGCTTATTTTGCGTTAACGTCAGCACTTGCCGTAACACTGGCCCTCATTATGGGTGAAGTGTTTAAGCCAGGAATAGGTATCGACGTTTCTGCGGTAGAAGGTATGTTCTCTGGTGAATACGCCTCTAAAGGTGAGCTACCTTCATTTTGGGCTACCGTTACAGGTATGATCCCCACCAACGTATTTGCGTCGTTAACCAACGCGAACATTCTTCAAATTCTGGTGTTTTGCTTGTTCTTTGGCCTCGCCCTTTCTAAACAGCCTAAAAAGAACCGCGAGCCTATTTTAAATGGCGTGAACACTATCGTTGATGCCATGGTGTGGATGATCAACTGTGTGATGAAAATCGCGCCTATCGGCGTATTTGGTTTAATGGCAGAGGCAGTAGGAACATTTGGTTTTGCCGCGCTCATGGTGGTATTCAAACTCTTCTTGGTGTTTACTGCGGCAATTTTAGTATTTGGTTTTGTGGTTTACCCACTTTTGGTACAGCTATTTACAAAAACGTCGGCTAAATCATTTCTCGTGGCTATGAAAAAGCCTCAGTCGGTTGCTCTTTCAACCGCGTCATCCATGGCGACACTGCCGGTCACTATGAATACAGTAGAAAATGAGCTAGGTGTAAGAAACGCAACGGCATCTTTTGTACTGCCGTTAGGCGCCACCATCAACATGAGCGGAAATGCCATTTATTATGGCTTGGTAGCGGTGTTTTTTGCGCAGCTTTTCAATATAGATTTATCAATGGGTGCATATGTTGCCATCGTCCTAACCTCTACCCTTGGCGCGGTTGGTCAAGCGGGCGTTCCTGGGCCATCATTCTTAGTCGTTGCCGTGTTGCTTGCTGCCGGCATTCCCATTGAAGGTTTACCCCTGCTATTTGCCTTGGACAGAATTTTCGACATGATCCGCACTGCGCTAAATATTACGGGTGATGCAGCATGCGCAGTGATCGTAGATACGATTGCCATTGATGCTGATGCTATTGAAGAGCAGCCAATAGAAAATACGGCCAAGTAAAGCCTAGTCTTACAGATAGAAAAGGGCAGCAAAGCTTTTTGAAACGCTTAGGCTGCCCTTTTTTAATTGGATTGTGTCGCTTTTTGCTTATCGCTATTTTAATCGGCACTTAATTGATAAACGTTAATTCACCAAAGCATACGCCCTTCATAATCTTATAAAGGGGTTGTTTTCACCGCGGTACCGCTAATGCTCACCATAAGCATACTGCCTTTATCGCCAATCACTTGATAGTCTAAGTCGATGCCAACCACAGCATTGGCGCCCATACTTCTCGCCTCGTGCTCAAGCTCAGTAAACGCTAACTTACGTGCGGTGGTTAACTCTTCTTCATACGACCCAGAACGACCACCCACGATGTCGCGAATAGAAGCGAAAAGATCTTTAAATACGTTTGCGCCCATCACGGCCTCGCCCACAACAATACCGTAATAAGCTTCAATTTTATGCCCTTCAAGCGTTGGGGTAGTTGAAACAATCATGCGTAACTCCTTTTAATGTGAACTGTTTATTTGTCGCTATTAAGGGCGTGCGCCCTCTAGCTGTTGTTTTCAAACCACTGCTTAACAGACTTAACAAGTGCCTGAGCATCGTTAGTGTTATATGCCACTGCTGGCTGGTTGCCCCACACCGGTTTTGGCCACGCACAATCATTTTCAAAACGTGCGACGTGATGAACATGAAGCTGCCTTACCACATTGCCTAGTGCTGCCACATTAAGTTTAAGTGGTGAAAACAAGGACTGCATGGCTTTTGATGCCAATGCAGACTCTTTGAGTAAAGTAATCTGCTCTTCTTCTGACAAATCGATAATTTCCGCAATATCATTTTTCATCGGCACTAAAATGAGCCACGGAAACTGACTATCATTCATCAACAGTACACGACACAGCGAAAGATCACAGACAAAAAATGTATCATTGTGTAAACGGCTATCAAGTTTAAACATCTAGCTTATCCAACGTAGTAGGCACAACGGTTAACAAGGCGCGTTGCCCAATGGCCACTTTTGCATTCGGGAAAACAATGGCTTCGCCGTCCTGCTCTGCTATGTACTCTTTACCCGGTTCAGAAGCCAATACCGTGCCTTTAGGGTAGTCAGTGAAGTTTGGCGTATCGTCATCGAAATGAAGCGTAAACTGTTCTTCGTTTCGGTTTATAACTTGGTTCACGCGATAAATATCAAGGTCACCCATCTCAACTGTTGGCGCGTACTCGGTTTGAGTAATTAGCTGCGTTATCGCTTGTTTCGCATCTTCAAATCGACGCATATCGTTTTGCCCAAATGGACGCACTTTGCCAAGTTCAACCGTAAACGCGTGCGCGTTGTATTGATATGACGAGAAATAGCTAAAGGTGGTTGTCGAGCTTTCCGACAGCAATATGGTTTTCACGCCACACGCGGCGAGAAATGCCAGCTGCCCTTTGCTGTGTATTCTGTCATGAAGATAAGGATATACCGCAAACTTTTCATTTTTTGAGGCGCGAATTGCAGTGTGTAGGTCGTAGTGATATCGGGTGCCCTCACCCGCTTCGAAGAAAGACGCCACAGCGTCTTCAAGCTGTTTTGCACGAACGCGCTCTGCGTTCACTAAACCTTCGCCCTTCGAGTGAGCACCGCTAAACAAGCGGTTCATGTTCTCTTCAACGAAACGCTCTGCAATATCCATCGCGGGCAGGTTGCCAAATAAGAACAAAACATCATGTGCCAGCGTTATATTCCCTGTAAGGATCCCCTTAACCAAATCATCACAGATTTCGATAGGCGCGGTTTCATTACCGTGAACACCACACGATAAAACAATGCGTTTATTAGGCTTAGAGGTTGGCTGTACTGAAAAACTGATAATGCCAGGTGCGGTAATTGCGACGAGCGTACCATTAGCTAATGTAAATTGATGAGAGCGTTCAAATAATGCGGAATTACGGCGAGAAAGTGTTAAAAATTGGCCGCTTTCGATAAGTTCTTGCATAAGTGTGAGCTTTGTCTACGTTGTCTAATCTCGAATGCTTCCAGTGTACCCAGACAGGCCTTCAAAATCACGTTATCTCACTGTTTAATTCCCAGTAGCTGTAAGCATTGAACAACACAACTAAAGATTGCCGCACTTTCAAATACTACGCTTGAGCGCGTCTAGGCGAGTTGCCGATAATTATCTCTTGTTGGGTAAGCTGTACGAAATCATCGAATGGAATGGCGCGAGAGAACAGGTATCCCTGCCCTTGTGTAACCCCTATTTCTCTGAGTATGTGAAGCTGCTCTACGGTTTCTATGCCCTCGGCGACTACACAGCACTCTTTTGCATGCCCTATCACTTTCGCCGCTTCGATAATGGCGCGATTAACAGGGTGAGCTTCAAGTTCCATCACAAAAGACTTATCGATTTTCAGCGCATCCAAATCCAGATCTCGAATATAAGCAAGATTTGAATACCCTTTACCAAAATCATCTACAGAAATAGATACGCCTAAGCTTCGCAGCTCATCTAACTGCTTTTTCACCATTAATGAATTAGACAGTGCCACGTCCTCGGTAAGCTCCAGCTCAATTAACGAAAGCGGCATTGAATAGGTACGACTCAGCATCGTCAGGGTTGGAACTAACTGGTTGTCGTATAACTGTGTGGGAGAAATATTCACAGACAGCATTAAAGACCGCTTCATTAGGTCCAATTCCGAGAGCGCCCTAAAGGCTTGCTCAAGCGTCCAGTAGCCCAGTTCGCTCATCATATTATACGACTCGGCCGCTTCGATTAGCGGACCTGGAAATAAGACGCCATCAAGAGGGTGATTCCAGCGAAGTAAGCACTCAGCCCCCACTACTTCTAGCGTTGTCAGATCGACTTTTGGTTGATAGTAAAGCTCGAGTTCATTTTGTGCTAATGCACGTTTTAAATCTGCTTTTAGCGCCAAACTTCTGCCCGTGTCGGTTTTGTCTGACTTAGTCAACGCGAAGTAATTTTCGTATTTGTTTTCTTTTGCTTGTTTTAAAGCCGTTTCCGCTCGGGAAACAAAGGAAGTGATATCAAAGTCATTCTTAATACTGCACACCACACCTACGTTAAAGTCTGCAATAAAAGCCGTACCATCATAATGCATAGGCGTTTTGAAATGCTCGACTAAGCGTTCGAACATTTGTCGCATTACGGTTTCATTACTTTCATTAGGAAAAACGATGCCAAAAACATCACCACTGATACGGCCAATCGATACCGCAGTTCCAAATAGGAGTTGGATGCGGTTGGCTATTTCAAGTAAAAAGCGATCGCCTACATGAATGCCCAGACTGGTTGTAACATCAGAAAAACGCACTACATCGACCAGCATCAATGAAATAGAAGCACTGCGAGATGCTTGCTTCGAAATGCTATCGATAAACGCATAGCGATTGGGAATGGTTGCCAGTGATGTGTGTTGGCTCATGATGTTTTCCTTGAGCTTTACGCTTCGAGGTACTAAAAACAACTAGTTATATAAAACCATGGCGCTACGAAAGGCGCAACGACAGTAACGTATTATTTTGTATACCGTCTTATACTTTTGTACAACATTAGCCTAATATTGGACAAAAAACATGGCTGTAGTACTTATTTCTGGTGACGTTAAGAACAAACTGTGCCGTATTTTGAACCCAATACGAAACAATGAAGAAGTATTTAGAGGGTAATAAAAAACCCGGCGAGTGTACCACTGCCGGGCTATTTCTTTACGGTTCTGCGATTAGCTTTCAATCTTACACGGTGAAAGTTTCCAAACGCGTTCTACGTAGTCACGAATTGAACGATCTGAGGTAAATTTACCCATCTTCGCTGTATTGATGATGGCCATTTCTGCCCAACGCTCTTTGTCGCGGTATGCAGCATCAACTGCAATTTGTGCATCAGAATAAGCACGGAAATCTGCAAGCACCATGTACGGGTCACCGTTATCAAGTAAGCTTTGCTTAATTGACACCAATGCACCTGGTTTACCTGGCGTAAAGTAATCCGTTTCTAACCAATCCAGCACAGCTTTAATTTCTGGATCTTTATAGTAGTAGTCATGTGGGTTATAGCCATTCGCTTTAAGCTCGTTCACTTCTTCTACTGTAAGTCCGAAGATAAAGATGTTGTCATCGCCCACTTCTTCAGCAATTTCAACGTTTGCACCATCAAGTGTACCAATAGTTACCGCACCGTTCAGTGCAAGCTTCATATTACCGGTTCCTGATGCCTCTTTACCTGCCGTACTGATTTGCTCAGATACGTCTGCCGCTGGAATCATTTTTTCAGCGAGTGATACACGGTAGTTTGGTAAGAATGCTACTTTAATCTTGTTATTTACGCGCGGATCGTTGTTGATCTTATCCGCTACCTTGTTAATAGCGAAGATAATATCTTTCGCAAGCTTGTAGCCCGGTGCCGCTTTAGCACCAAACACAAATACACGCGGGTGCATATCGTAATCAGGGTTTTCTAGAATACGACGGTATAACGCCATAATATTCAGAAGCGCTAAGTGTTGACGCTTATACTCGTGCAAACGCTTAATCTGCACATCGAAAATGGCGTTAACGTCTACTTCTATATCAAGTGACTTGCGAATTTCCTCTGCTAGCAACTCTTTGTTCTCAAGCTTCACTTTCATGAACTGCTTCTGGAACGTTTTATTGCTCGCAAATTTAGCTAACCCTTGCAGTTTGTCTAAGTCGCGCGGCCAGTCTTCACCAATCTTTTTATCGATTAGCTTAGACAGCGCTGGGTTACACGCTTTCAACCAGCGGCGTGGTGTAATACCGTTGGTTACGTTAGTTAGCTTACCTGGATATAGTTCATCGAACTCTGGGAACAGAGACGACTTAACAAGACGAGAGTGCATTTCTGCCACACCGTTAACGGCAAATGAACCGATTACCGACAGGTGGCCCATACGAACCATCTTCTCGTTACCTTCTTCAATGATTGAAAGCTTAGCTTTCATAGCATTGTCGCCAGGCCACTTCTTATCAACCTCTGCCATAAAGCGGTGGTTAATTTCATAAATGATCTCTAGATGACGAGGAAGGATCTTCTCAATCATGCGCGCAGGCCACTTTTCAAGTGCCTCTGGCAGCAAGGTGTGGTTGGTATATGCAAATACTTTTGTACAAATCCCCCACGCTTCATCCCAGCCAAGCTCTGCGCGGTCAACAAGAATGCGCATTAGCTCTGGTATAGAAATAGCTGGGTGCGTGTCGTTTAACTGAATAACAACCTGATCGGCGAAACGGCTCCAATCGTCACCATGAGCACGCTTGTAACGACGGATAATGTCTTTAAGCGAGCACGAGCAGAAGAAGTACTGCTGAATAAGACGCAGCTCTTTACCCGCTTCGGTCTCATCGTTTGGATAAAGTACTTTTGAAATCGTTTCAGCTGATACATTTTCACGCTGTGCATCAACATAACCACCAGCATTGAATACGTCCCAATTGAAGTAGTCAGACGCTTCTGACTGCCACAACCGCAGTACGTTTACGGTTTTACCTTCGTAGCCTACAACCGGAATGTCCCACGGCACACCTTTAACAATTGAGCCAGGGTGCCATTCTTTTAGCACTCGTCCGTTGTCGCCGTATTTAGTCTCTACATAGCCGTAAAGCGATACTTCTTGAATAGATTCTGGACGGCAAATTTCCCATGGATTACCGTAGTCACGCCAGCTATCTGGACGCTCGATTTGCGCACCGCTTTTAATTTCTTGGCGGAACAAACCGTGCTCGTAATGAATACCATAACCTATTGCAGGTAATTCCATTGTCGCCAGTGAGTCGATGAAGCAAGCCGCTAGTCGGCCAAGGCCACCATTACCTAGCGCCATATCAGGCTCTTCTTCAAGAATGTCTGAAATTTCAACACCTAGCTCTTTCAACGCGCCACTAGCCACATCGAATAAGCCAAAGTTTTGCAGGTTGTTTGAAAGCAAACGGCCCATTAGGAATTCAGCAGAAAAGTAATGAACGGCGCGGGTGTCGTTCAGGTAATGACTTTTCTGGGTTTTGCGCAACCCTTCAAGTACTTGTTCTTGAATTGCAGCGCACGTTGCTTTCCACCAAGCGTGATTGTTTGCTTTGTTTTCGTCGGTGCCTAGCGTGCAGTGTAAGTGTTTAATAACCGCTGCTTTGAATGCAGCCTTATCGATCACTGGAGAGGGTTGCGTCTTGGTCGCTTTTGCGTTCATTTTGCGTCTCACTCTTAAGTAGAAGCGGTGTTTACACACCGAAAACGTAATTTAATTACAGAATAACTTCAGAATATGACAGCAATATAGCAGCGCTTAAACGATTATGTTGTAATAATTTTGTTAAAATAACAAAAAATCGCATGAATTCGTATGCATTCATGCGATTTTTAACAATTAATTTACAAGAAGGAATTTAAAGTGATTTGTTTTTGTACTTATTTAATTATTTTTCCGACTAAGGCTTCGGCTTCAGCAATTAGATCCTGTAAGTGGCTTTCACCATTAAAGCTTTCCGCATAAATTTTATAAATTTGTTCGGTGCCAGAAGGACGCGCTGCGAACCAGCCATTTTCTGTCGATACTTTAACGCCACCAATTGCCGCATTATTACCTGGCGCATGGGTTTGAACGGCAGTGATAGGCTCGCCTGCCAACGTATCGCTAGTGACGACAGATGCATCCATCGCCGAAAGCTTTTGCTTTTGTTCAAGTGTTGCTGCCACGTCAACACGGCTGTAAACCGGCGCTGCAAATTTTTCCGTTAGCGCTTTGTAGTGCTCGCCAGGATCTTTGCCCGTGATGGCTAGGATTTCAGCTGCCAGCAAACAAAGAATAAAGCCGTCTTTGTCTGTCGCCCACGTGCTTCCATTGCGTTCAAGGAAAATTCCACCAGCACTTTCTTCACCCGCAAAACCAATAGTGCTGTTTGATAAACCATCAACAAACCATTTAAAGCCTACCGGCATTTCAGCCAGAGGTTTACCTAAACTGTTGGCTACGCGGTCAATCATACTGCTAGACACCAGTGTTTTACCGATATTTAAATCGCTAGGCCATTCTGGACGGTGGGTATAAAGGTAGTTAATAGCCACGGCCAAATAATGGTTTGGGTTCATTAGGCCCGCACTTTTGCACACAATACCGTGACGATCGAAATCAGGATCATTGCCCCAAGCTAAGTCAAAGTTATCTTTCAGCTCGATAAGCCCTGCCATCGCATAGGCAGACGAACAATCCATGCGAAGCTTACCGTCTTTGTCGCGGCGCATAAAACCAAACTGTGGGTCAACCGCGTCGTTAACAACGGTAATGTCCAAGCCATATTTATCTGCAATTCGCGACCAATAACCTATGCCTGCACCACCTAATGGATCAGTACCTAACTTCAAGTTAGCTTTTGCAATCGCTTCCATGTCGATAACGCTTGCAAGATCTTCAATATAAGGTTCCATGAAGTCTTCTTCACGAACCAATTTGCGCGCGGTAGCTTGACGAATATCAATGCGCTTAACGTTTTTATTGCCATCGGCAATTAGTTCATTCGCGCGTTCTTGAATTTGCTTGGTTACGTCGCTATCGGCAGGTCCACCATGAGGCGGGTTGTACTTAAATCCACCGTCTGACGGAGGGTTATGAGAAGGCGTAATGACGATACCATCTGCCTTGTCGGTGTTACCTGCGCGATTGTAGCGAATAATAGTACGTGAAATAACAGGTGTCGGCGTATAGCCCATGCTTTCATTGTCTGCGCGCTGCACGACAACATTGACACCGTTTGCACACAAAACTTCGATAGCGGTAATCATGGCAGGCTCAGATAACGCATGGGTATCTTTACCAACGAACAGCGGACCGTCGATACCTTCTTGTTTACGATACTCTACCAATGCTTGGCAAATTGCACTGATGTGGGTATCGGTAAACGTAGCGTTGGAAGCTGTACCTCTGTGACCTGACGTGCCAAAAGAGACCGCTTGACCCGGGTCATTCATATCCGGTTTATAGCTGTAATACTGGCTCACTAACTGCGCTACGTTAATGAGTTGCTCTTTTGCTGCATGCTGTCCAGCCTGCGGATGTAATGCCATGAAAAAAATCCTTATTTAGAAGTTTCGTTGTTCTATACCTTGGCTTGCTATTTACCTTCTGAAGAGAAACGCGCAATCACGGTTTCAATAACATCGGGTTGATAGCCTAAGTTACGCAAAACTTGTTCCAGCATATTCGTTTTCTTGGCAGTATTGTTATTTGTTACCACCCAGAACGGGCTATCAGGGATAGCTTTAGGATTTGTACTGCTGCCGTTTTCCAACAATGCCGCCTTACTTGTCGCAAAGTACGTACGGTTTTTACCTTTTATACTTTCAACACGAGTAAAGTTTTCTGCATTAAGCTTGTGCGCTGCACTCAAAACAAACAGGAATTGATCAACGCGCTTGGTAAATGTGCCTAATGCATCTTTTGACACCGCTTCAAGAATGTCTCTTTTCGAGTGAGATTCTGTTGCTGGCGTTACTGAAGAAACTTCCGAAACCTTTTTAGCTGCCCTTGAGCTCGCAGGCGCTTTTGCTGCCGTTGCTTTAGCTGGAGCTTTCTTCGCTGCAGCCTTTGGCGCTGCTTTAACTGCTGAACTGGCTGTCGCTTTAGTAGGCGCTTTGGTTTGTACTTTAGTCGCCACTTGAGTTTCAACTTCGGGTGTTGACTCACTTGCGTTATCTGCGGTTTCTACAACGTCTGTACTTTTTGGTTCGCTTGTTTTTACAGATGTAGATGAAGCCCCACCATGCTGGACACCATGGGACACGGCACCGTCTTCAGGCAAAAGTAAACGTCTTAAAATTTGTGATGCACTCTCACCAATATGCTTCGTTTGGCTGGCGATGAAGGCATATAAATCGTCATCTATTTCAATGCTTTTCATAACTACTTCCTTTTTAAGAGGCACCATTATAGACAACACAGATAAACTACGCAGCACTTAATAACAGATGTTTTGCGGGAATCTATGCTAATAAGGTAAGAAAGTGACGTTTTACTGCTTCCCATCCCGTCGTATCTGCTGTCGATAAAGTCCATGTAAGCCGTTTTTACTTTTTTTAAAATAGACGTCGCCTTAACAACATTAAGAACATAGGAGAAACAACTCAACGAACCATCAAGTCGCTGATATACCTGCGTATAAAATTTAACAGGTAATTCAATAGAAAGCCTTTCGCTATCGTTGCTATTATTAAGAAGTAGTGACCTTCGAAACACCGCATTGTCGGCACTCGTTACCGTTCGCTAAACATGTAAACTAGAACATGAACTCAGACATGAACTTAAACATCATTGCGCAACATCCTTAGAAAAGCCTGAATCGCTTTCTCACTGTTTAATACGTAGTGTGACAGAGTAACTTTAAACTTAAGTGACAATTATATGCGCCAAGATATCATTAACGTACAGCGGGCTCTTAGTCAGAAAATTATTGGTAAAGATCACCAATTAAAACTCGCAATAACTTGTTTACTTGCCAATGGCCACTTATTAATTGAAGACTTACCGGGAATGGGTAAAACCACCCTTTCTCATGCGCTTTCACAAGTTTTTGGCCTACAATATTCTCGCATTCAATTTACTTCTGACTTACTCCCATCAGATATGTTGGGCGTAAACATTTTTCATAGTAATGAACAAGACGAGGCAAAGCGCTTTTCGTTTAGACACGGCCCTATTTTTAGCCAAGTGGTGTTAGCGGACGAGCTAAACAGAGCCAGCCCCAAAACACAAAGCGCTCTGTTAGAAGCGATGGAAGAGCGACAAGTAAGTATCGATGGTGTAACCCACGCGCTACCCTCTCCATTTTTTGTTATTGCTACACAAAACCCAAGCTATCAATCGGGCACTTATCCCTTGCCAGAGTCCCAACTCGACCGTTTCTTTATGCGTATCTCTTTGGGCTATCCAGCGTGGGAAGCAGAAAAAGCCATGCTATTGCAACAGGATGCATCAGCACCGCTTGCACAAATACTAAATGAGGAGAATTTGCGCGAGATGCAACGAGAGGTAGCCACTATTCATACCAGCGATGCCATTATTCATTACATTCTAAGATTGGTGAGTGAAAGTCGAGAAAGTAATGATTACCCTAACCCCCTATCGCCACGAGCGAGTAGAGCGATACTACAAGGTGCCAAAGCTTGGGCGTTTGTTTCCGGAAAATCATATGTTACTCCCGAAGATGTACAGGCCGTCTTCGTGGCCATTACCGCTCATAGGCTAACATTGTCTTCACATCAGTTGGCACAAGGGCAGCAAACCCATGCTTTTGACGGTGAAAAACTGAGCCAGAAATTACTCGATAGTATTGACCCACTGGCAGCCTAGCATTCATGAATTTTCGGAGCGCTAAAGGTGCGTAGAATGCCAGCTTCACTTTCGAATTACCTACAACGTAGGCTATTAAAGTGGTTAGACAGGCGAGTTCCGGCTTCTCACGAACATCACCTCAACTTAAACAGTATTTTTATATTGCCGAGCGGATTCGGTTGGTCTTTTATTATTCTATCGCTGTGTTTGTTTTTACTTGGCACTAACTACCAAAACAACTTGATGTTGCTGCTTAGCTATTTGTGCTTAAGCATTATGCTATTAACGCTGTTTTACACTCATCAAAACTTTGCGCGTTTAGCGCTTAAAGCGACGCCCCCCAGTCCATTTCACTGTAACTTACAGGGTGAATTGCAGCTTCAGGTTATCCCTCACGCGGCAGCGCCAACGAAAACGTGCAATGGTGTATTAGCAATAAAGTGGCTAAATACAGCACGCCCCATGGAAACCGCTGTTAATGCAAGCAATCAAGATACCTCAGTGGATCAGCAGACGTACAGCTTTTCTTTAAACGACAATGAAGTTACGGATACAAGACAAACGCAAACCCTCAGCGTGCCTCTTCCAATACCAGTACGGGGGCGATTTGCACTGGGCAGACTAACCATTGCATGCGATTTTCCGTTGGGATTATACAAATGCTGGACCCACCTCGATTTTGACCAACAAGTCACTGTCTATGCAAAACCTCAAGAAGGTCCGGTCACTGTTAATAAGGTAGCGAGTTCTAATGAGTCGGATAGCGTCAGTCAGGTTAACGACCTTACAAGTAACGAGGACTTCTACGCATTAAACGATTACGAAGTTGGACAGCCGCTTAATCGCGTATCATGGAAGCATGTGGCGAAAAACGGAAATTGGGTTTCGAAATCCTTTACCTCCTTGCAAAGCGACAGTTTTGTACTTTCAGTTCCCTCAAACATAGATGTGGAAACTGCCGTATCGGCACTTACCTATGCAACATTGTCTTGGACAGGCGCAGACCGGGTATTTGGAATACAGTACAAAGGGCTTAACATTGCCCCTGCTCACGGGGTAAAACATAGGCACGAATGTCTTAGTGCGCTTGCTTGTTTGAATTCGCATTCATCACAAGCTTCTTCAACCTTGAATAAAACGGTCTCAATATCTTCCATAAAGAGTGAAAGAGCGAGGTCAACGAAATGAACTCCGCTATTTTAAGCCGTTTATCACAATTAACCGTTGTTAAAAGCGTGTTTAGCCAACCAACGTCCGTGGCTGTGCTTATGCTCTGCATAGCATTCTCTTTTATTCTTTTCACTCTCACCGCGCCGCTTATGACATGGGTAATCATGCTAGGCGGATGTGCTGTGATAGTAAGGACGGCAGGCCTTAGTGCGTTGAATAGTTTGCCAACATCACGCACGGTTAATCTACTGGCGATATTGGCAGTGTTCGCATTATCGTGGTTTGGCTTCTCAGTAGGATTGCTTGATAGCATGATCAACCTATTGACCGTCGCGTGCGCGCTCAAAATCATGCTGGTTGAGAAAAAACGAGATTTTCACTTAATTGTATGTACCTGTTTGTTCTTGATCGGCTGCGGATTTATCTCGTCTCTAAGCGTATTTGCGTGGATTGGCTATACAGGAATACTGGCCCTGCTGCTATTCGCGACTGCCATTTATCACGGTGCAGGAATACCCAAATCAAAAAGCATTAAATTCGTGACCGTGCTTATTGTCCAAGCTTTCCCTATCGCGCTGCTACTGTTTTTACTGCTTCCCCAACTCCCTCCGCTTTGGCAGATGCCCACGTCAAAGTCGACTGAAACCGGGCTTTCTGACACGGTGACGCCTGGTGATATTGCGTCACTTGCAAGTTCATCTGAATTGGCTTTCAGCGCCACATTTGAAAACGCAGAAGCAGTCCCTGTTGCACCGTCCAGGTATTGGCGCGCTATGACCTTAGAACATTTTGACGGGAAAACCTGGTCTATTAGCGACAAGCGCAAACAGGCAGAGCAGCAGCTAGCTTACATGGGCAAGCCAACACCCTTGTCAGCTCTGGCCGAGGAAAATACGCCTCAAGTGATAAGTTATGAATTGATCGTGGAAGCCACACAGCAAACGTGGCTGTTTGCGCTAGCGCCTTCGACACCCAACAACCGCGAGAACAGTATTTTCGTAAGAAGTCTTTTTGATTTTACGTTAAGGGCGAATAGCCCAATATCCAGTAAAAAAGCGTTTTATCTGCGCTACTATCCAACTGCTCAAATCACTAGCGGAATAGGAAATTTTGAATCGCAACTAAACCTTCAGGTTTCCATGAATGGCAACCCTCAAGCCAGAGCATGGGGACAGACACTTGCCAAACAATACTCAAGCGCACAGCAAATAGTTAGCGCAATAATGCGTGAATTTAATCAAGGGGGCTTCCGCTACACCCTATCGCCGAACGCCATGCCTACCGACCCCATCGACCGTTTTTTATTTGAAGAACGCTCAGGTTTTTGTGCCCATTACGCAGGCGCCATGGTGTATGTGCTTCGTGCCGCAGGGGTACCGGCAAGAATGGTGACAGGCTACCAAGGCGGAAGCGCACTTAATGACAATGTGCTGCAAATAAGGCAGTACGATGCACATGCGTGGGTGGAAGCTTTTATTGATGGTGTGTGGATTCGACACGACCCAACGAGTATGGTGGCACCGTCACGCTTAACCTTCGGGCTTGAACGTGCGCTGGAAGAGCTTGGGGAGTCTCGTAAAGCCAGTATTTTGGGCGACCTTAGCAACGCTGCCATTTTTGCAACGTTACAAAGCTGGTTTCAACAGCTCGATTACTCATGGAGTAAATGGGTACTGGGCTTTGACAATACTGCGCAAACCAACATGCTTGAAGAATTACTAGGCTCGCTAACGCCGCAAAAAATGCGAGTTGTATTTCTTTCCGCCATTGGCCTAATTGGGCTTATTTTAGCACTTTATTTTTTACCCAAAACGCATCGCAACAAACTGTCGCCTTCACACAGAGTTTTACTAAACGCAATAAAATGCGTTGAAGCTAAAACAGGAAAAGAAAGAGGGAATAAAACCTTGTCCGCCTTTATGAGTGAAGTTAACCCTTTGATAAACGAAGATGCTACCAAGGCACTAACACTTCTGTGTGAACTATTTGAGCGTGAAAAGTACGCACACCGAACACAAGAGGCAAAAGTTTATCCAACCATGAAGCGTCAGCTAAAAATGTTAAAACAGGCATTAAAGTAGGAAATGGTTAAACCGGTTGCACCTTAAACACTCACACTCCCCCCTTTTTAGTGCAGACTAATTAATAGTGCCTTGGCGCAAGCGAACATCAATACAGCCACGAATTTACACAAGCCATTGTTTTAAATAGCAATAAATAACACATTTAGGTACATTTTGGTTATTGGCACTTTTTTAGCTTTGTACAAATGGATAACAAAAGTACGAAGGCGCTTATACAAGTATTAGTTGCCAACGGGCTTTAGAGTACAAAGGCGTACACATAACCGACGGTTTATTTGTTAGCTACCACAATGCATGAGTTTCGGACAAAGGCGTCCCCAGTTCTTTCTTACGAGAGCGCTGCGGACGCCTTTTTTTGATCTTCTGGAACGCATTGAAACAGTAAACGCCAACACACAGATGACAACTTATTAATAACGACAACGTGAGGTGAAACCATGGCTTATCTTCTCCCCGCTGAGTTTGCAACCAAGATGGTAGATGCAGGCGAAGCCAAAATTTATATGTCTACACGAGATACTCTAATTCGCGCTTATATGGCAGGTGCAATATTGGCCCTTGCCGCTGTTTTTGCCGTTACCATTGCCGTTCAAACCGGCGTGTTTCTTCTTGGCGCAGTGTTATTCCCAGTGGGCTTTTGTATGCTCTACCTTATGGGGTTTGACCTATTAACCGGCGTGTTTGTACTTACCCCACTCGCTTGGCTTGCACAGCGACCTGGCGTCACGCCAAAACAAATTCTACGAAATTGGGGATTAGTATTTTTAGGTAACTTTGGCGGCGCATTAACCGTGGCCTTTATGATGTCGTTTATTTTTACCATGGGATATAACGTGGATGGCGGTGCCATCGCGACTAAGGTAGCCAGCATTGGCGAAGCTCGTACATTGGGCTACGCAGAACACGGCGTTGCAGGCTGGTTCACCATTTTTATTCGCGGCATGTTGTGTAACTGGATGGTGTCGCTAGGCGTAGTGGGTGCAATGATTTCAACTCACGTTAGCGGAAAAGTACTAGCCATGTGGATGCCAATCATGCTGTTCTTCTTTATGGGTTTTGAGCACTCAGTAGTAAACATGTTCCTTTTCCCATTTGGCCTTATTATGGGCGGCGACTTCTCGGTTATGGACTACTTCATTTGGAACGAGATCCCAACTGCACTTGGAAATCTTGTTGGTGGCCTCGCCTTTACTGGACTAACCCTGTACACCACCCACGTTAAGACGCTACCCAAACGTACTATCCCTGTTGATAAAGCCGCTGCATCGCAAACACTGCCTATTTAATTAAGGCGCTTATCTTAAAGCCATCATGCCTTGTCCCTACAAGACACGTCATGATGGCGTTATCCGTTTCCTTGGAAATAACTAATTGGGCTCATAAATTAAATATGCAGGTAAGAAGCAATTAAACATGAATGAGCGAGCCGCGTTAAACACCCCAATTAACCCACCAGCTAACACGCTCAGTGTAAGTGCATTTTCTACAGCCGGCGTTAAAGCGATAAACCAAGATGCATACGCTTTTCATGTTTCTGATAACCCAAATCAAAGCAGCGTTTTTGTTATCGCCGACGGTGTAAGTAGCAGTACGGTTAGCCAAGTTGCTAGCGACTTTGCTACCAGTCAGTTTATTAAACTGTTTAATATGGCGCCGGAACAATGGTCGGTTAAGACGCGCGCTGAAACCATTATTAAAGAGATAAACGCGCTGCTTTACACTCGTACGCAAAGAAGTCCCTTTTGCTATACACCAGAAAAAGGTTATGTGTGCACGTTAACAGTGGCGGTGGTAACAGGCAATCACATGGATGTATTTCATGTGGGGGATTGTCAAATTCAGGCTATTTCTAAGAACGCACAGTCGCCTGTCTTACTCACAAAACCTCATCGTAAAGTATCGGAAAGTGAGCCTTCGCAGAGTTATCTTACTAAAGCATTAGGCATTCAAGCACATATAGATATCGACCACACAACACTCACCCTCAACTCATCGAGCACGTTTTCGATAAGTAGCGACGGCGTTTATGAGTTTGTTTCGCTACCCACCATTCTTATGAAAATCAGTGAAGCCGATACGCTTTCTGAAAACCAAGCTGCGTTGGTAGTACATGAGGCATTTACTAGAGGAAGCGATGACAACCTCACCTTACTTCTCGTAAAGGTTCTTGTAGCTAGCCATGATGGCCTAGACGATCACAGACACCCACTGTATACAGGCGTTTCAACTTCACCTCATTCATCTGTACTTAACAGGCCGTTGGGCAACCAACTGATAACCAATTCTGAGGTTTCTGATGCTGCGATTCATTACTCAAATCAGCAGTCTGATGAACATGTATGCGAAGAGCCTGCTGCCGCAAACTTTAAGACGGGTGATGATGTTGATGGACTGAAGCTAGAACGACAGCTTTATACGTCGGCCCGAAGCCATGTTTTTATTGCCACCAATTCGTCTTGTGAAGCTACGCACACAAACAGCCCTGTGGTTGTAAAAACACCGGCTACCGACTTTACCCTATCACCAGAAATGGTAAATGGGTTCCTAATAGAGAGCTGGTTTTCGAGACGGATTAATTCGGCACACGTTATTAAAAGCCCAACGTTTACTGATTTGGGTTTACCGTACCCTCCCTCTGCTTTTTACAGCGTAAGTGAATATGTACAAGGTCAAACGCTAGCTCAATGGGCTGTTGATAATCCTACGCCGCCATTAGAGCAAGTTAGAAATATAATCGAGCAGGTTGGTAAAGGTTTACAGGCAATGCACCGTCAGGGCATTGTTCATAGGGATATACGCCCTGACAATATTATTATTAGCGAACAAGGGCACTGTACAATTATAGATTTGGGTTCATCAGCCTTAGCCGATGCCCCAAGCCTCTATAGTGACACACCTATTCCTGGCGCTGCACTTTTTTCCGCACCTGAATACTTTTTAGGAAATGTTGGCACAGAGCGCTCTGATCTGTTCTCCTTAGCCGTACTCACCTACTATCTCTTGTGCGGGCGTTACCCCTATGGCACAAAGCTCGCTCACTGTCGCACGTTGGCCGAGCAGAAAAAGTTAAAATACCAAACCGCATTGGCTCCTAATCGGCCAATACCTAATTGGGTTGATAGCGCTCTTAAACGTGCTTTGCATGTGAACCCTGACAAGCGATTTTCTTCACTATCTGAGTTTCTTTTTTCGCTTCGCTACCCAAATCCATCACAACATACGGCGTACGAGCCGTTAGTAAAACGACACCCTCTTTTTGTGTACAAGGTGCTAATACTGGCACTTATTTTTAGCAATCTAGTTACGCTCATTTTGTTTAACTAACCCTTTAAGGAAATGTAAATGATTACATCGAGAACCCAAGTTACCGACATGATCCAGTCAGCCAAAATTTTAAAAGGCATAAAGTGGAGCCAGATTGCCGAAGTTGTTGGTCAATCAAAAGAATGGAGTACAGCAGCTTGCTTAGGACAAATGGCCATGACAAAACAGCAAGCTGAAGCCGTGGGTGAGTTACTTGAGCTTACCGACGAAGCGATTGCCTGGCTTCAAATCGTGCCTTACAAAGGCTCGTTACCCACAGAAGTCCCTACCGACCCACTTATTTACCGCTGGTATGAATTAGTGAGTGTGTATGGCACTACATTAAAGGAATTAATTCATGAAGAGTTTGGCGACGGCATCATGAGTGCCATTGATTTTTCTATGGATTTACAGCGCGAAAACGATCCTAAAGGTGACCGTGTCAGCGTAGTTATGTCAGGTAAGTTTCTGCCATATAAGATGTACTAAACGTATTTCAGGATGGGACACTCGACATAAAAAAAGCCGGTCATGCGACCGGCTTTTTAGTATTTCTTGAAGCGTAAGCTAACCCAAGGTCAGCTTACGTTCGCAAAGGCTAATTACTTAGCAGCTTTACGTGCTTTTGCTTCTTCAATTACTTTGTCAGCTACGTTCTGAGGACATGCTGAGTAGTGGCTGAATTCCATAGAGAACTGACCACGACCAGATGTAATAGTACGTAGGTGACCGATGTAACCAAACATCTCAGATAGAGGTACGTCAGCCTTGATACGAACGCCAGTAGCGCCAGCTTCTTGGTCTTTGATCATACCACGACGACGGTTAAGGTCACCGATTACGTCACCAACGTTGTCTTCTGGGCTGAATACGTCAACTTTCATCACAGGCTCAAGAATTTGAGGACCTGCTTTTGGCATTGACTGACGGAATGCACCTTTCGCTGCAATTTCGAACGCGATTGCTGATGAGTCAACTGCGTGGAAACCACCGTCGAATAGCTCAACTTCAACGTCTAGTACTGGGTAGCCCGCTAGAGGACCTACTTCCATCATACCTGCAAAACCTTTTTCGATTGCAGGGAAGAATTCTTTAGGAACGTTACCGCCCACAACAGTAGATGTGAACTTGAAGCCAGAGTTAGTTTCGCCCGGACGGATGCGGTAATCAATCTTACCGAACTGACCAGAACCACCAGACTGCTTCTTGTGCGTGTAGCTGTCTTCAACTGCTTGTGTGATAGTTTCACGGTAAGCAACTTGAGGTTGACCAACTTCTAGCTCAACGCCGTAAGTACGCTTCAAGATGTCTACTTTGATATCTAGGTGAAGCTCACCCATACCTTTAAGGATGGTTTCGCCAGAATCTTCGTCAGTTTCAACTTGGAAAGATGGGTCTTCTGCTACTAGTTTACCGATAGCGATAGACATCTTTTCGTTAGCGCCTTTGTCTTTTGGCTTAACAGCAATCGAGATTACTGGCTCAGGGAAGATCATTGGCTCTAGTGTACAAGGGTGCTTAGGATCACATAGCGTGTGACCAGTTTGAACGTTCTTCATACCAACAACAGCTAGGATGTCACCTGCTTGTGCTGAAGTAAGTTCAGTACGTTCATCAGCGTGCATCTCAACCATACGGCCGATACGCTCAGTTTTACCCGTTGCGCTGTTAAGAATAGTGTCGCCTTTGTTTAGCTTACCAGAGTAGATACGGATAAACGTAAGGGCACCGAAACGGTCGTCCATGATTTTGAACGCAAGTGCACGGAACGGCTCGTCAACAGATACTGTTGCAACTTCTCCAGTAGGCTCACCCGTTTCTTCGTCAGTTAGATCTTGTGGATCAACTTCTGTTGGAGAAGGTAGGAAGTCTACAACCGCGTCAAGAACTAGCTGAATACCTTTGTTCTTAAATGCAGAACCACAGTATGTTGGGAAGAACGCTAGGTCACGAGTACCTTTACGGATACAACGCTTGATGTCTTCTAGAGACGGCTCTTCACCATCCATGTAAGCCATCATTAGGTCGTCATCTTGCTCAACAGCAGTTTCGATTAGTTGCTCACGGTATTCGTTAGCCTTATCAACCATATCTGCTGGGATATCTACAACTTCGTAGTTTTCAGGAAGACCTGAATCGTCCCAGATGTACGCTTTCATGTCTAGAAGGTTAACAACACCTTTAAACTCGTCTTCGATACCGATTGGAAGCGTCATTACTAGTGGGTTAGCAGCAAGTACTTTCTTAACTTGGCCAACTACACGGTAAAAGTCTGCACCCATACGGTCTAGTTTGTTTACGAAGATTACACGCGCAACTTCTGATTCGTTAGCATAACGCCAGTTAGTTTCTGACTGAGGCTCAACACCGCCAGAACCACAGAATACACCGATACCGCCGTCTAGTACTTTAAGTGAACGATATACTTCAACTGTAAAGTCAACGTGTCCCGGAGTATCGATGATGTTCATGCGATGATCTTTCCAGAAACAGGTTGTTGCCGCTGACTGGATGGTAATACCACGCTCAGCTTCCTGCTCCATGAAGTCAGTTGTTGATTCACCATCGTGAACCTCACCAGTTTTATGGATTTTACCAGTAAGCTTCAAGATACGTTCTGTTGTGGTAGTTTTACCCGCGTCTACGTGGGCGAAAATACCAATGTTTCTGTAATGAGATAAGTCTGACATTAGTTCACTTTCATTGGTTCAGAGTAAAAAAACGGCCGGATTATAAAGGATTTCTATACCAGATTTACACCTTTTTTAGCATAAACCTTAAATTCGTTTGCCAAAATCCGCGCCACCATCAATTCTTTTCTTTAAGTATCAATAACTTATTAATTAATGACACTTTTTTGAAAAATAACAAAATCACACCTCATCTTTTGAAGTGCGAACAATTGTTACTGTAACTTCATCTCTGTCGTGGTAGAGATGCCTCACCTTCACCGCAAATGCATCTTCCAAGGCATTTAATCGGCCTCTTAGCAACGTCATGGCTTCAACTACAGTTTCATAACGTTGTTTCATAGGTAACTTTAAATTGAATATTGCGTGCGTTGCCCAGTGCTTAACTAACCAATCACCCATCAATTTAGCTACCCTATCGGGTTGCTCTATCATATCACATACCAGCAAATCTACACGACCAAATTGTGGTCGATAGGTAAACCCGTCTGCCGCGTGATGTTCAACCAAGCCCGTGCTCATTAAACTATCGGCTACAAGTCCATTGTCGATAGCTTCAACATACATTCCGCGCTTCACCAGCTGATATGTCCAACCACCCGGGCATGCACCTAGGTCCACGGCACGTCCACCGCTTCGAAGTACCTTAGCCTGCTGTTTGTCGCTCAGCATATTCACTAAAGCATCTTCAAGTTTAAGCGTCGAGCGGCTCGGCGCATCACTTGGGAACTTTAACCGGCAAATACCCAAGTGATCGCCACTAGCATGACTGGGTAATGTATAGCCAATGTGGCAAATCTCAAATGACTCAAAGAAAATATGTAGCTTTGGCTTACCTAAATTTTCCTTTGCGGTGAGCCATCCCGCTTTTCTTAGGGCTTGGCGAAGAGGAACAGTAAACTTTCGGCAGAACTTTGCGAGGGTTTTACCTTCTTCTGTATCTGGGTATTCGACGTCTATGGCGCCAAAAATTTGAAATGGTTTTTCTACCTCTTTTAGGGCTTCAAGCACTTGCCCTACTCTGTCTTCTTTTTCTATATCGGTAAGAGTGGCAAAAACTGCCACCAGCTGACGAGGAAAAATACTGTCGTAAACAGCAAACTGGGTAATGGTTTGCTCTAGCTGCGAGCCATCATATAAATGATAAAGCACAAAGCCACTGTTCTTCTTCGACACTGGGTAGCCATAACACTGGGCTTCACCGTAACGCGATGTAAGTTCGTTAGCCGTATCGTTTTCATAACCAGGTCGGCAATAACCCAAAATACTGGTGTTAGACATTACCTGCCCCCGGCGTGTGGTGAGTTTTGTTCTGCTCTTCTTTTTGTTGCTTGTTTAAATAATGACCTTTTATCAGTCCAATCACTAACAACACCCATCCAATAATAAAGAACATGCCACCCAAAGGCGTTATCGGGCCAAACCATTTAATACCGCTTATTCCTAGCGCATATAAACTTCCACTAAACAACACAGTTCCGGTAACAAAACAAAACGCTACACGATTAGCCCACATCGATGAGACAACGCCTGACAGCGCAGGCAAAAGCAGCAAGGCTAATGCGTGATACATTTGATAACGCACGCCAATTTCAAACGTGTTGAGCTGCTGTGCAGTTAATACGCTTTTTAAACCATGTGCGCCAAACGCACCTAGTACCACAGAAAGGCCCGCTAGCAATGCGCCAATAATAAGATAAGGTTTAGCAACGGTGGCAAACCTAAGTTTTTCAGTTTTCATTAAATTAGTCTTTCGCTCTGATTTCTAATTAACCATTAATTACTTAAATGGGCTTCAATAAAAGAAGCGGTAAGCGTGGCAGCGGTAACAATGTGTTCTTCCTGCGTTTTGCCACTTGCTTTGCGAGGCTTAAAACTGTGATCGCCGTCGTCCAAATAGGCGCACTCAATGTCTGTAGATAATACGCGACGCTTTTTGTAATCTTCTACTTCGCTCTTTGTACCAAAGGTATCTCGTTCACCCTGAATAATAAGCAAAGGCTTAGACGCCGTTTGCAGATGTTCGGTTCGTGTTTTTTCTGGCTTACCAGGAGGGTGAAACGGATAGCCCAGCGCTATCGCGCCTTTTACATTGCTCACCGCTTCGTACACCATGGTCGCCATACGCCCGCCCATCGACTTTCCACCGATGAACACAGGCAAGTTATGCAAGGCTTTGTTATCTTTGCTGCAGGTTTCAATCACCGCAGTAAAATGTGACATAAGTTTATCGGCTTTATCGGGAGGCCTACGCTTACCGGTAGCTTTTATGGTTTGCATATAGGGAAAGTTAAAAAGAACGGTTGATATACCTCTAGCAACCAGTTCCTTCGCAATGTCTTGCATGAACTCATGTTCCTTACCGGCGCCGGCTCCGTGGCCTAGTATCAAACACGCTAAGGGCTTATCGGCTTCATGCAATTCAATGTCAAAACTAGGCTGTTCAGCAATGGTGTTCAACTTAGTCATATTACAACAAGTCCTCTTGTTCAGCTTCGACCAGCGCTAAGATCCAGTCTCTAAATGCCGAAATCTTACCGAGTTCAGCCTGTGATTCCTCACACACGAGATAAAACGCATCGCGACTCTCCACGCGTTCTTCAAACGGCATAACTAGCCTTCCCGCTTCAATTTCCGGCCTTGCAAGTACCGTGTTACCCAACGCAATGCCTTGACCGAGTGCAGCGGCTTGCAAAACTAGCATGGAGTGACTGAAAACCGGTCCTTGGTTAACGTTTACGCCAACCACACCTACATGCTTCAACCAATTTTTCCATGCAGTACGGCTTAAGTCGTGAAGCAACACGTGGTGCCTTAAGTCAGACAGGCTGGATAAAGGTTTGGGGCCTTGAAAAAGCATTGGAGAGCAAAGCGGAGTTAGAAACTCTCGATGTAGCTGGTCGGCTTGAAGACCAGCCCAACGACCTTTACCGTAATATATCGCAACGTCTACATCGTCTTCTAAGAAGCCTTCATCGAAATCAACTGCCTTGATGCGTACGTCGATGTCTGGATGCGCCAAGCTAAACTTATGAATACGGGGTACCAGCCATTGGCTCGCAAAGCTGGGCGGCATCGCTACCGTGATAGCACCTTTACTGCCCTTCGCAAGTAGCCTTTCTGTCGCATCTTGTAAGTTTTTGAAGATATCTTTTAGCTCAAGAAAATAAGCTTGACCTTCTTCGGTTAGAAGCAGGGTTCTATTTCTTCGAAGAAATAGCTTCATCGATAAGAAATCTTCAAGCGCTTTTATCTGGTGGCTAACGGCAGCTTGCGTAACAAACAGCTCATCGGCAGCCTTAGTAAAGCTCAAATGGCGAGCAGCCGCTTCAAACGATTTCAAGGCGTTGAGAGGGGGTAAACGTCGATGCATATATCGTTTTTAATCCAGTGTGACCGAAGCATGACAAATTCATTAGTTTTTCTAATGACAACCCATACTTTTACTCGTTTTATTTTTCACCACCCACTGACTATAATTTACCCGAAATTAAAAAAGAACATTTAATTTCAGCATTTTATGATGAACATTTGTTAAACATTTTAACATTCATCAACAATTATTTAATTATTTTTATTAGGTGTGAAAATGAAAAAATTACTTTTAGCTAGTGTTTCTGTAATGGCTTTTGTAAGCGCTGCTGCAAATGCTAACGCACAACCAGAAAAGATCAATCTACAATCGTTAATCAACACAGCAATGACCAGCGTAAAAATGGCCGAAGTACTGCCAGAAAACGATGCGCACATTGTTGTGAAAAAGCAGTCTAAAGCGATTTTAGCTGAAGAGACGCAAGTTCAGCTTCACAAGAACTTATTAGCAATGACAAAAGGTGAAGAGCGCGTAAACGTTTCTGAAGCGGAATAAGCAACTCACACACCTGATACGCATGCCGGTGCTTGCACCGGCATACGCCATCAAATACTAGCTTAGGTATTACTTGTATCTAACGCGTCAAAACCTTTCACCAATTCATCTAGTGCTTTCATCTGCTGCAAGTAAGGCTCTAATTTTGCCAACGGCAGTGCGCAAGGCCCATCACATAGTGCTTCATCTGGGTTAGGATGCGCTTCTATAAATAGCCCTGCCAAACCTAATGCCATACCACTTCTGGCCAACTGTGCAGCTTGCGCTCTACGACCATCTGCAGACGTCGCTCGGCCACCCGGCATTTGAAGTGCGTGAGTCGCATCAAATATTACTGGGGCATATTCTTTCATTGCGTCCATGCCAAGCATGTCCACAACTAAATTGTTATATCCAAAGCAGCTACCACGCTCACAAAGAATAACCTTATCGTTCCCCGCTTCGCCTAGTTTTCCTATGATGTGACGCATTTCATGCGGTGCTAAGAATTGAGGCTTTTTCACATTGATAACGCTACCGGTTTTTGCCATTGCAACCACAAGGTCGGTTTGGCGCGCCAAGAAAGCAGGCAGTTGAATAACATCCACCACTTCAGCTACGGGAGCTGCTTGGTGCGGTTCGTGCACATCAGTGATAAGCGGAACGTTAAAGGTCGACTTAATTTCTTCAAAAATACGCAACCCTTCTTCCATGCCAGGCCCACGGTAAGAAGTCACAGATGAACGGTTCGCTTTATCAAACGAGGCTTTAAAAACGTACGGAATATTGAGCTTTTGCGTTACTTCAACATAGTGTTCTGCAATACGCATAGCGAGATCGCGAGACTCAAGTACGTTCATTCCACCGAACAGAGCAAACGGCAAGTGGTTGGCAACGTCAACGTTACCTACATTAATAATCTGTTGAGATTCAGACATTATCTATTTCCAATTAAATCTTAAAAAAGAGGTTGTTTGGTTACAGCAACCATAGCCGTTGCCATAAGCACAACAAGCGCTGCTACGAAAAAGCTCCATTTGCCTAACGCTGTTTTGGCTTTTTTCAATGCAAACAATCCAAACACTATGTACAGCACCACGCCCACAACTTTAAATGTGAGCCATGCATTAACTAAAGGATATTGAGACAAAATAATGCATAGCCAAATTGCGCTGGCTAATAGCACGGTATCAATGATATGAGGGAGAATTTTAACCCATTTTTTGCTAAGTGCTGTAGCGTCGAATTGACTCCATATAAAGCGAAAGACAAAAAATAATATGCTCAAGCCAACGGCGGTCATGTGAAGGTGTTTAGCCATCATGTACATAATGTGTTCCTGTTCTTATTAGATAGTAAGGCTGCTTCTGGTTACTTTAACACAGGTGTTAATTGAGCCGATTTAGTTTTACAGCAATGCAAAATTCAACAGACTCAGAATACGAGTAGCAGACTCAAAAAAACAGGTGCATGTAGCACCTGCCTTCGTTTTAATTATGGCGCCTGTTTAGAGGCTGTTATTGTAACGTATTACAGTACGTAAATAACGGAGAAATAAATCATTATGCGTCAGGGAATTGAGCTTGAATTGCCATAAAGGCCGGAAGGTCATTTAGCATACACTGAACTAAATCAGGGTCGAAGTGCTTGCCACTTTCCTCTTTCAATACGGCTTCAACCTTATCAATTGTCCACGCTGGCTTATACGGCCTTGCGTTTAACAGTGCATCAAACACATCAACTAACGTGGCAATACGGCTTTTTATATCAATTTCTTCGCCTTTAAGCCCGTCTGGATATCCCTTTCCATCCCAGCGTTCGTGATGTTGCTTTGCTAACATTGCTGCAAGTTGGATAGTGGGCCGGCTTGAATCTCGCAAGATCTGGTAACCAAATTCAGCATGCTGACGTATTTTAAATACTTCCTCTTCGGTTAACGGCGTCGTTTTGTGCAAAATAGATTTAGGCACTATAGACGTCCCAATATCATGGAGTGGCACGGCAAGGCGTAATGCGTGGATGTCTTGCTCGTTCAGCCCAACCTTTTCTGCCAACAGTTGCGCCATTTCAACCATTCTTGTGAGATTATTTGATGCATTTGACTCATGCTCTAACGCTCGACCTAAACGCTCAATTATTTCTTTCTGCGTCGCTTCAACATCTACGGTTTTAAGTACGTTGTCAAAAGCAAGCTGAACACTGTCTGAAAAGCGTTTTACCAGATGACGATCACTTTCCCCTATTCGTCTCGGTAATCCTGACAAGTACAAGAGTGCGCCATTGTGGCTTTTACTGTTGCAATAAGCCACAACGTGATCTTCTGCATAAACAATTTGCTTATCGCGCATAGCTCTTGCGCACAGGGCATATTCTTGTGCGCTAATCGCGTCTTTTAAAGGCACCCCTTCCTTACTGGCGTACTCACCGTTGCCAGCAAAAACATATAGTTCGTCGTCACCCAGTTTGTTGTTGCTGGTATTAATAGTACGCGATGTGGTTGCCACCGCTGTAGTAATGTAAGCAGCATCCTTTGAACAGCCCAGAATAGACGCCAGCTGTTGAATGATGCCCTGCATGAACTTTTCGAGGGAACGAGAGGAAAATAAATCCACAGACGCATCTATAATTTTTTCAAGGCCGCGTCTATTTTCTTCGATAACGATAATATCTCGATATGAGCGGAGCGCTGCAATGATAACAGTAAAAAGTTTTTGCGCGGTCAGTTCGGTTTTCGACTTGTAGTCGTTGATGTCGTAATTAATGATGACATCTTTTTCAGGGGCTTGGCCAGGTTGTCCAGTACGCAAAATAATACGCGTGAAATGATTGTCTAATTCGTTACGAACATACTCCGCCACTTTAAGACCGGCGTCATCAGTCTCCATAACAACATCAAGTAACACAACGGCGATATCATCATGGGTTTTGAAAATGGCCTTCGCTTCCTCTCCGCTATAGGCACTAACAAACTCAAGGGTTTTGCCATTTAAACTAAAGTCATTTAGCGCCAGCTTGGTAACGGCGTGTACTTCGGGTTCATCATCAACAATGAGTACTTTCCAGCTACCCAGATCATCTACTTCATTTTCATCGTCATCTTCTGCGAAAAGAAAGTCATCATTCATCTGGTACGTCCTGTAGTGTAAGAGATTGTTTAACTTAGTGCTTTTTGAGGTCTTACAACCGCTTAATAGATACTAATGTAAAACAAAATATTAGCAAGTTTGCAATTAAATTTTGATAACTACAGGAAAGATAATTTCTTTGGAAGTTGAAAACTACTGCCACTGTCCTAGCGTTACACGGTCATTGTCGCCGTAGTCTTTAACAGTTTTGACGTCTACAAATCCCGCATCTACGAGCAAAGCGTTGACCGCAACCCCTTGGTCAAAGCCGTGTTCGAATGCAAGTAAGGCACCTTTATTGAGATATTGCGGCGCGCTATTGATGATGTGTTTTATGTCGTCTAGGCCGTCAGTGCCCGAGGTTAATGCTGTTTTAGGTTCAAAACGCACGTCGCCCTCATTAAGGTATGGACTGGATTCTTCTATGTAAGGTGGGTTTGAAACAATAATGTCGAAGGTTTGACCTGCCAGCGCACTAAACCAGTCACTTTGCACAAAATGCGCATTGGCTATGCTATTAGCTTGAGCATTGCGGGTAGCAAGCTTCACCGCCCCCTCTTGGTAGTCTACGCCAGTAACGGATGCTTCTGGCAGTTCGCTCGCTAATGCCAGCGCAATGGCGCCCGTACCTGTTCCCAAATCACAGATAGATAAGGATGCAGAGGATTGTTGATTTGCCCAATTGAACACCTGCTCAACCAATACTTCTGTATCCGGTCGTGGAATTAATGTATCTTGCGAGGTAAACAGTGACAGGGTCCAGAAATCACGCTTGCCGATAATATACGCCACGGGCTCACCCCGTTTACGCTTGGCCACATCCGCTTCAAACTGCGCTTTTTGGGCGGCATCCAAGGTTTTATCAGGCCATGTGAATAGGTAAGTTTGTGACTTACCTAGAATGTTCGCCAACATGACTTTGGCATCAATAGAGGGTGACTCCCCACCCTCTAGTTGTTCAGCAGCCCATGTTAAGGCGTTGTCTATGCGCATTGTTTTTCTATAAACAGTTTGTGTAACAAGAAAGCGTTATTCGTCAGACAGAGAGGCCAGTAGATCGGCCTGATGCTCTTGCAAAATTGGGTCGATAAGCTGCTTAAGGTCACCTTCCACCACTTCGTCTAAACGATAAATAGTCAGGTTGATACGGTGGTCGGTTACACGTCCCTGCGGGAAGTTATAAGTACGAATTCGCTCAGAGCGGTCACCGCTACCGACTAGGCTCTTACGAGTAGAAGCCTCTTCTGCTGCACGCTTTTCTTCTTCAATCTGATTTAAGCGCGCTTGAAGTACCGACATCGCTTTCGCACGGTTTTTGTGCTGTGAACGCTCGTCCTGACATTCCACTACCAAGCCTGTTGGCAAGTGAGTAATACGAATAGCCGAGTCGGTTTTGTTAACGTGCTGACCACCCGCACCTGATGCACGGAAGGTATCGATGCGAAGCTCTGCAGGGTTAATTTCAATTGCCTGCGACTCTGGAATTTCTGGTAATACCGCCACAGTACATGCCGAGGTATGGATACGGCCTTGTGATTCGGTTTCTGGTACACGCTGTACGCGGTGACCGCCCGACTCGAATTTCAATACGCCGTACACGCCATCGCCGCTAACATTCGCAATGACTTCTTTATAACCGCCATGCTCGCCTTCATTGGCGTTAACCAACTCTACACGCCAGCCACGACTTTCGGCATAACGGCTGTACATGCGGAACAAGTCACCTGCGAATATTGCCGCTTCGTCACCACCCGCACCAGCGCGAATTTCCAAGAAACAGTTGTTATCATCGTTAGGATCTTTTGGCAGGAGTAGCACCTGAAGTTCAGTTTCAAGGCGTTCAATTTCCGCCTTGGCATCTTTCATCTCTTCCTGTGCCATCTCGCGCATTTCAGCGTCATCTTCGTTCAACATTTCCTGCGCTGAAGCCAAGTTTTCTTGTGCTTGCTGATAAGCATTAAAGCCTGCCACTACATCTTCTAGCTGACTAAACTCTTTTGACAAGTTGCGAAACTTATCTTGATCGCCGATAACTCCAGGGTCGCCTAACAACGCCTGAACTTCTTCGAAACGCTCGACTAAGTGTTCGAGTTTCCTAACTACCGACTCTTTCATATGCTTCTTATTACCTTATTTATTATCGTCTGACGAAAAGTCAGATAAATCTAATGCCTGTCCCATCCATCGGCTCAATGCCGGGTCATCGTGCATGGCAGCCTCGCGTAACGCTAAGGTTGTTGGGTGCAATAGCGTATTGGTTAATTTATACGCCATTTCTTCTAATACCGTTTCGGCATTTTTACCTTCCGCTAATTGCGCTTTGGCTTTTTCCACAATATCGTCACGCTGTGCCATGCCTTTTTGGCGATACTGTCTTACTAAATCTATCGATTGCTGCGACTGCTTCCACGTCATGTAGTCGCCAGCTTGTTTGTCGATGAGCTTTTCCGCTTCTTTTGCTGCTTGCTCGCGGTTTTCTAAATTCTTCTGAACAATATGCTGCAGGTCATCAACAGTATAAAGATAGGCATCGCCTAGCTCGTTAACCTCTGACTCAATATCTCGTGGTACCGCAAGGTCCACCAGAAACATCGGCGTATTTTTGCGCTGTTTAAGGGCTTTCTCCACCATACCCTTGCCAATTAAGGGCAGTTGGCTAGCGGTAGAGCTTATCACGATATCAAAGTCTTTTAAGTGCTCTGGCACTTGCGATAAGGTAAACACACTCGCATCTAGTGTTTCGGCTAAGGCTTCTGCTCGCGCTACAGTTCTATTCGCCACCGCCAAACAGTTCACGCCCTGCTCTTTCAAATGCTGAGCCACAAGTTCAATGGTTTCGCCAGCTCCTACTAATAACACTGAACGTTTTGGTAGTTCAGCGAATATATGCTTGGCCAACTGAACGGCTGCATAAGCCACGCTTACCGCGTTTGCACCTATATCTGTTTCACTGCGAACTCGCTTCGCCACTGAAAACGTATGTTGGAACAGCTTATCAAACTCGCTGCTCACCATACCTGAGTGTTTTGCATCACCAAAAGCCTGCTTCACCTGCCCCAAGATTTGAGGCTCACCTAAAATCAGTGAATCAAGTCCGCTGGCTACGCGCATAATGTGCTTTACCGCTTCATCCTGCGCGAGCACATAGCTGTTACTGGCAATCTCTTCTACATCTAAATGATGGAAGTCACTTAACCATTGTAGAAGCTTTTGGCCCGTATCGTCTTGAGTATTAACGTATAGTTCAGTGCGGTTACACGTCGATACAATCACAGACTCATCTACGCCTTCCAGCTTTTTTAAACTCGCAAGCGCTTCCACCAGAGAATCTGGTGTAAAGGCCACTTTTTCGCGAAGTGCTACTGGTGCTGTTTTGTGGTTAATACCGAGGGCGAGTAAAGTCATTAAAATCTGTGCTGGCAACGTCGGAGCGGCATTGTACGAAAAACCCAAAATGATTGAAAGTGTTGGTGAAACTGTGTTCCCATAATGTCACAATTAAATGTGTTTTATTTTTATACAGGTAACGCGCCTTAATGATTCGCTTTATTTCCCTACTGTTGTTTCTCTGCTTCGTACTGAGCGCATGCACAACCGCTCCCAAAGGCCCAGAAAACGCGGTAAACCTCACGGCGCAACTTGAAAAAGTTGCTGAAGTACATCAGTGGCAAATGCGCGGAAAAATTGCATTTCGCCAAGGAAAGGAAGCGGCCAGCCTGAATTTAGTCTGGAAAAACGATTCCGGTGATTTTGATTTTCGATTAACCAATTTTCTAGGAGTAAGTCTGGTTAACCTTAACGTTACCCAGCAGCAGTCGGTATTAGAGGCTGACGGTGAAACGTATGTAGATGCTTTACCAGAACCACTTATTTACCAGATAACGGGAATGGTAATTCCGGTGGAATCACTATTGTCTTGGGTAAAAGGACTACCGCTGGACGGTGATAAATTCACCCTAACTGAAAAAGGATTGGTTAATACCCTTGAAAGCTATTGCCAAGGTTGCCGCAATTGGCAAGTTGCTTACGGTAATTACGGTAGTGTTGAACTAATTGATGGCACATCTGTATGGTTGCCTCACAGCATAACGCTTACTCAAAACGAAACGCCCGAAATGCCTAAAACTCAGCTTAAAATTAAAATTTATCAGTGGACTCTGTAGTGAACGCATCTGTTTCTAAACATAAAGATTGGTGGCCTTCTCCCGCCAAACTAAATCTTTTTTTACATATTCTTGGCCGCTACGACAACGGCTATCATCAGCTTCAAAGCCTTTTCCAAATGCTGGATTATGGCGATACGCTCGCCTTTGACATAAGCACAGGCGATACAAGTATTCGCATGGAAACACCTCTTGATGGTGTGCCAGACGATGACAATTTAATTGTAAAAGCAGCACGACTGCTGGCAACAAAAACAGAATGTAATAAAGGTGCCGTTATTTCGCTAGACAAGCGCCTTCCTATGGGTGGAGGCATTGGTGGAGGCTCATCGAATGCTGCAACCACATTAGTGGCGCTTAACCACCTATGGAACACTGCGCTAAGTGAAGATGAACTTGCTGAACTCGGGCTAGCTTTAGGCGCTGATGTACCTATTTTTGTGCGAGGTCTAACGGCATTTGCAGGAGGTGTGGGAGAAGAGATAACGCCAGCTCCCCAAAGAGAACAGTATTTTCTTGTAGCGAACCCAAATGTTCATGTCAGCACAGCCGAAGTGTTTACCTCGCCCGATTTGCCCAGAAATACACCTGCAATACGTTGGGAAGACTATAAATTTGAAAAAACTTGGAATGATTGTCAGCAATTAGTCGCGAATCGCTATCCTGAAGTTGCAAAATTATTACAGTGGTTGGTACACTACGCACCGTCGCGAATGACGGGCACAGGTGCATGCGTGTTTGCCACTTTTTCTGACTACACTTTAGCCGAACAAGTTAGGGCTCAAATGCCTGAAGCTTGGCAGAGTTTTGTCGCAAAAGGTGTGAATCGCTCACCACTATTAGACAAATTAGAACAACAAAGATAGCGTGTACGCCACATCGGACAAGAACTTAAAAATTGGGGTATAGCCAAGTTGGTAAGGCAGCGGGTTTTGATCCCGCCATTCGTAGGTTCGAGTCCTGCTACCCCAGCCAAACCTCTTTTATCAACGCACTGAGGAACCACTTGTGCCAGATATGAAGCTCTTTGCAGGTAATGCCGTACCAGAACTTGCCCAGAAAGTTGCCGATCGCCTCTACACCAAACTTGGAAATGCCAAAGTTGGCCGTTTCAGTGACGGTGAAATCAGCGTAGAAATTCATGAAAACGTCCGTGGCTCGGACGTTTTTATTATCCAGTCTACGTGTGCGCCTACTAACGATAACCTTATGGAACTTATTGTGATGATCGACGCACTACGTCGCGCATCAGCTGGTCGTATTACAGCAGTAATTCCTTACTTTGGTTATGCACGCCAAGACCGTCGTGTTCGTTCAGCTAGGGTGCCTATTACTGCGAAAGTAGTGGCTGACTTCCTGTCTAACGTTGGTGTTGACCGCGTACTTACTATCGACCTACACGCCGAACAGATTCAAGGTTTCTTTGATGTTCCGGTGGATAACGCATTCGGTACTCCTATCCTTCTTGCTGACATGGTAAGACGTGATTTTGCCGACCCTGTAGTCGTTTCTCCTGACATTGGCGGTGTTGTACGTGCACGTGCTACTGCGAAACTACTTAACGATACCGACCTTGCCATTATCGATAAGCGTCGCCCTAAAGCGAACGTGGCTCAGGTAATGAACATCATTGGTGATGTAAAAGACAGAGACTGCATCATTGTCGATGACATGATTGACACAGGCGGTACGCTTGCAAAAGCAGCAGAAGCGCTTAAAGCGCATGGCGCGCGCCGTGTTTATGCTTACGCGACTCACGCTATCTTCTCAGGTAACGCTGCAAACAATCTAAAAGAGTCTGTTATTGACGAAATTATCGTTACCGACTCTATCCCATTAAGTGCAGAGATGAAGCAAATTGGAAAAGTAAAACAGCTTACTTTATCTGAGATGCTTGCAGAAACTATTCGTCGCATCAGCAACGAAGAGTCTATTTCAGCAATGTTTGAATACTAAAATTTAAATATTGTTACTCCTACCAAAGAGCTGGCCCATGTAAGTGGCGCCGGCTTTTTTTTACCTTTCTTTTTTCTTTAAAAGCAAACTGTACCTTTGCATAGTACATCAATCCAAATACGTTCTCTTTACGTCTTAGATATATTCTATTGCCACTTTCCAACACGTTAATGTGACTTTCTTTTCATCTACTTTAGGTTTAACGTTAAGAATTGTTGCGCGTTAAAACTACTATGAAGGACATAAAATGAAAACAAAAACACTATGCCTTGTTGCAGTAATTACTGCCCTTTTAAATACAACGGGATGCTCTGGAGATGACGACTCAGTGAAGCAAGCAGAACTCGAGAAACAAGGAACTGAGATGAAAGAAAAATCTTCCACAGTTCAAGCTAATGATAAGAGTTCTATGCCCAAGGAACTGGTAGCCGAACCTGTTACCCAGGCTGAAGCAATAGAAGATAATGCAAAAGGTGAAATGACTATGAAGGGCAGTATTATTTATAAAGATCTCGAAGGCGGTTTTTACGCTTTTATTGCTGAAAACGGCGATCGTTATACGCTACATGGTTTAGATGAAACTTATCAAAAGAACGGCCTTGTTGTGGAAGTTAAAGGTACGCCTAAACCTGATATGATGACCTTTACGCAATTCGGTACGGTGCTTCAAGTATCAAGCGTTAAAGTACTCGATACCAGTAAAGTCATTGATAACCTGCAAACACAATGATCGTGAATATTGCTTTGCGTGTAGCAAATTACTTATAAAGGTAATTAAGCTAGCGATTTAGCAATTATAGAATTTTTGCTTACGCGTTAATGTTGCGAAGCAACACTTAAAAGGACGGTTATTGATGATAAATGCATATGCCGCTAAAGAAGCGGGTGGAAAACTAGAAAAGTTTCAATACGACCCCGGTAAGCTTGGTTCACATGATGTTGAAATAGACGTTGAAAGCTGTGGTATCTGCCACAGCGACCTAAGCATGCTCGATAATGAATGGGGCATGACAGAATATCCCTTTGTGCCTGGTCACGAGGTTGTCGGCACAATTAGCCAAATAGGTGAACATGTAACGTCACTTAAGTTGGGACAGCGTGTCGGTTTAGGCTGGCATTCAGGCTACTGCAATAGTTGTAGAACCTGCGAAGAAGGCGATCATAACCTGTGTGCCGATGCTACGATGACCATAGGTGGTCGTCACGGTGGATTTGCAGATAAAGTGCGCGCCCAAGCACGTGCCGTCATTCCCCTTCCCGATGCTATCGATAGCACAAAGGCAGGCCCTCTTTTTTGCGGAGGTATTACCGTCTTCAACCCATTAGTCCAGTTTGGTATTAGTCCTACCAGTGAAGTGGGTGTAGTTGGTATTGGCGGCCTGGGTCATCTTGCCCTGCAGTTTTTAAATGCGTGGGGATGTAAGGTAGTAGCGTTCACTTCAAGCGAATCTAAAAAGAAGGAAGCGCTAGAGCTAGGCGCGTCAGATACAATTAATAGCCGTGATGAAGATGAAATTAAAAAAGCGCGCGGTCGGTTTGACTTAATTATTTCAACCGTAAATGTAAAGCTTGACTGGAACTTGTACCTATCTACATTGGCACCGAAAGGCCGACTTCACTTTGTAGGCGCCACCCTTGAACCTCTAGATATTGGTGCGTTTAACTTAATCGGTGGTCAGAAAAGTGTGTCAGGTTCGCCAGTGGGAAGCCCTGCGACCATTAAAACCATGCTAGATTTCGCCGCACACCACAATATTGAACCTGTGACCGAAACCTTCAAGTTTGATGACGTAAATGAGGCAATTGCGCGATTAAGAGAAGGTAAAGCCCATTACAGAGTGGTGCTGACGAAGTAAACGCTTGTGTAAAAAGTTGCTATGTTCCCAAGGCCTGTTGACCTTGTGAAGCCATAGGAAAGAGACATTAACGGTCAAGTTAGTCTTCACAAAGTGCTTTTTCCTATAAATATGATAGAAGCGCGCCAAGGTGCGCTTCTTCTATTGTGAGCAACGTGAACACTCACATTTGCTTGGTTGGATATTTTATCTGCCTTTGTAATTGTATGTTTTGGTAGGTGGTGTTAGAATTCGCCGCCCTTGAATTTTGGGCTGGTGTTTTATTGCGCATAAAAAGTTATTTTTAAACGTAATTCACATCATTTTACAGTGGGTTTTGGTCGCAAAAGCTCACATCATTAGACTTATATTTTTGGAGACAGACAATGTCTGAAGCAAATTTCAAACTAGACGCTTCTGTTCGTACAGACCTAGGGAAAGGTGCGAGCCGCCGCCTACGTCGCGAAGATAAGCTTCCTGGTATCATCTACGGTGGTGAAGAAGCACCAGTTTCTATCACACTAGATCATAACAAAGTAAACAACTCTGCTGACTTTGAAGCGTTTTATTCTCACGTTCTTGAGATTAACCTTGACGGTAAAGTTGTTGAAGTTCTAGTTAAAGATATGCAACGTCACCCGTTCAAGCCAAAGATCACACACATTGACTTCCAACGTGTAATCGCTGGTCAAGACGTTCACACTAACGTACCACTTCACTTCGTAAATGAAGAGAAATCTGCAGCTGTTAAAGCTGGCGGTATTGCTGAGCACCACGTAACTGAAATTGAAGTTACTTGTCTACCTAAGAACCTTCCTGAGTTCATCGAAGTAGACATGGCTGGTGTTGAAATGGGTCAAACGCTACACCTTTCTGACCTAACTCTACCTGCTGGCGTTTCTTCAGTAGAACTTGCGAAGAACGACGAAGCTCACGACCTAGCGGTTGTAACTGTTAAGCCTGCTCCTAAAGCGGCTGAAGCAGAAGAAGACGGCGAAGAAGCAGCTTCTGAGGAATAATCCTCTTGGCTGATATCCGCCTTATCGTGGGTCTGGGTAATCCAGGCCCCGAATATGAAAATACCCGACACAATGCCGGTGAATGGTTTCTCAACCAACTAGCCGACACCTACAACGCCCCGCTAAAACCAGAAACCAAATTCTTCGGTAAAACTGCTCGCATTACAGTTGCAGGCAAAGATATCCGTTTGCTCTACCCCACTACCTTTATGAATAAAAGTGGACAAGCCGTAGCAGCACTGGCTAACTTTTACCGCATAGAACCAGAACAAATATTAGTAGCGTTTGACGAGTTAGATTTACCCCCAGGTGTTGCAAAATACAAAGTGGGCGGAAGCTCTAGTCAAAATGGCGTACGTGACATTGTGGCTAAAATGGGTAACAACAAGAATTTTTTGCGTTTGCGCATAGGTATTGGTCATCCAGGTCATAAAAGCCGCGTTACCGGCCATGTTCTTGGAAAACCACCAGCAGAAGAAAAAGCAGCCATTGAAAGTGCCATCGATGAAGCGGTACGTTGTACAGAAATTTTGCTGAAAGAAGACCTTAAGCAAGCACAAAACAGGTTACACTCGCACAAAGGGTAAACCTAGCCAGTTATCACTTTTCCAAACTAAGGATCCATACCATGGGTTTTAAATGCGGTATTGTTGGCCTACCAAACGTAGGTAAATCAACACTTTTCAATGCATTAACTAAAGCAGGTATTGAAGCGGCAAACTTCCCGTTTTGTACTATCGAGCCAAACACAGGTGTTGTTCCTGTGCCAGATCTTCGTTTGGACAAGTTGGCTGAAATCGTAAAACCTCAGCGCGTTATTCCTACTACCATGGAATTCGTAGATATTGCTGGCTTGGTTGAAGGTGCCTCTAAAGGTGAAGGTTTAGGAAACAAATTCCTTGCTAACATCCGTGAGACTGACGCTATTGGTCACGTAGTACGCTGTTTTGATGATGAGAACATTGTTCACGTTGCAGGTCGCGTTAGCCCTAAAGACGATATCGATGTTATCAACACCGAGCTTGCACTTGCTGACTTAGAAACAACAGAAAAAGCACTTCACCGTGTTGCTAAGCGCGCAAAAGGTGGCGATGCTGAAGCTAAGTACGAAATGAAAGTGCTTGAAAAGATTAAGCCGCACCTAGACGAAGGCTTGTTACTACGTTCACTTGAACTGACTAAAGAAGAGCTTGCGGCAATCAGCTACATGAACATGCTTACCCTTAAGCCAACCATGTACATTGCCAACGTGAATGAAGACGGTTTTGAAAACAACCCGTACCTTGATCAGGTTAAAGAAATTGCAGCAGGCGAGAATGCGACTGTAGTTGCAGTATGCGCGGCAATCGAATCTGATATTGCTGAGCTTGAAGACGACGAACGCGAAGAGTTTATGCAAGACATGGGTCTAGAAGAACCAGGTCTTAACCGCGTAATTCGTGCGGGTTACAGCCTGCTTACGCTACAAACCTATTTTACTGCAGGCGTAAAAGAAGTACGTGCGTGGACCTTCCCTGAAGGCTCAACTGCACCACAAGCGGCAGGTAAAATTCACACCGACTTCGAAAAAGGCTTTATTCGCGCTGAAATCGTAGGCTACGAACACTTTGTTGAGTTCAACGGCGAGCAAGGTGCGAAAGACGCGGGTAAATGGCGTTTAGAAGGTAAAGACTATATTGTTAAAGACGGTGACGTTATTCACTTCCGCTTTAACGTGTAATTTCTATTGTAGAAATTAGCACTGTTTACTAAAGCCACCGCAAGGTGGCTTTTTTGTTTCTAGCGAATAATTGTGAAGCGCACATAGGCCTGATATAACTAGTAAAAAACTAACGGCTTTTGTAATGACTATTAATCAGCTTTGCGCTTCACGCCCTTTAACTTGCAGCAAATCACAGCACGCCAAACGATTTTCTGTTTTAAGAACCTCAATTAAAGCGTTGTGCTTGTTAAGCCTGGCTAATTTTTCTTTTGCCAGTGAACCTCAAACTAATCCAGTGAATTCACAAATCAGTAGCGATGCTGTTGAAAAGGCACCAGCATTAGCAAGTAACACTGCCAGTTGGTATCAAGTTCCTCAGAGTAATACTGTGACGTTTAAAACTGCATATGGCGATGTAGTTATTGCGCTTCACCCTACCCTTGCACCAAAACATGTGGCCAGGTTTAAAAGTTTAATAGACGCAGGCTTTTATAACGAACAAGCATTTTATCGTGTAGTAGACGGGTTTGTGGCACAGGCAGGCAGCAACGATACGCATGACGCATCACAATTTCCGCCGAATCTGCTTAAACCTATTAACGCTGAATTTACGCAACCGCTTAATAGCAATGTAAACGTGGTTGAGAATCAGGATATGTTTGCGCCTAACACCGGATTTTTAGATGGCTTTCCAGTAGGCATTGATAAAAGCCGAAAAGAAATGTGGGGGCTTCACTGCCCAGGTGTTGTGGCGTTTGCTCGCAATAGCGAGAAAGATACAGCCAGTACGGAGTTTTATATTGTGATTGGGCAAGCACCACGACACTTAGACAGAAATATGTCGGTCGTTGGTCGCGTACTGCACGGTATGGATGTGCTTCAAAAGTTGCCGCGAGGAAATATGGACAGAGGTGGCGTTCTAGATGATATAACGCAAGAAAGCAAAATTAAGCAGGCTTTTGTGCATGCAAACAACGCGGCACCTTATTTCTTACAAACGCCGCATCATGAAGAATATAAAAAACGGGCAAACACAGGAAGAAACTTAGATAACCCGTTTTTTCATGACAATACGTATGGCCCGCGCCCTATTGACGTATGTTATTACCAAACAAAAACCAGTAACAAAGCGTGGTAAATAGCTAACTTTTTTCGTGCAAGTTGTTCAATTTCACGGCTTTTTGCGCGTATTTCGCCCTAATGCGCACACTTAATGAGCATTTAAAAAAAGTTAGTAAAAAAGGGGTTGACGGTTGCCAGTCATATACGCATAATACGCGCCACTTCCTGAGAGGGAAGAGAATAGCAAGGCTACGTAGCTCAGTTGGTTAGAGCACATCACTCATAATGATGGGGTCGCAAGTTCGAATCTCGCCGTAGCCACCAATTCTCACTTATCTCTTTTAGGAAAGTCTAGCTGCGCGGAAGTGGTGGAATTGGTAGACACGCTGGATTTAGGTTCCAGTGCTTCACGGCGTGAGAGTTCAAGTCTCTCCTTCCGCACCACGACTGGGGTATAGCCAAGTTGGTAAGGCAGCGGGTTTTGATCCCGCCATTCATAGGTTCGAGTCCTGTTACCCCAGCCATTCTTTTTGAATGACTATTATAGCTAGCGTCTACGCGGAAGTGGTGGAATTGGTAGACACGCTGGATTTAGGTTCCAGTGCTTCACGGCGTGAGAGTTCAAGTCTCTCCTTCCGCACCATTTGGGGTATAGCCAAGTTGGTAAGGCAGCGGGTTTTGATCCCGCCATTCATAGGTTCGAGTCCTGTTACCCCAGCCAAATTCTTGAGAAGCCGCTCATCGAGCGGCTTTTTATTGAAGATAAAAGTTTAGGCTACGTAGCTCAGTTGGTTAGAGCACATCACTCATAATGATGGGGTCGCAAGTTCGAATCTCGCCGTAGCCACCAACTTTTACTTATTCCTTAATTGGAAGTCTACATTGCGGAAGTGGTGGAATTGGTAGACACGCTGGATTTAGGTTCCAGTGCTTCACGGCGTGAGAGTTCAAGTCTCTCCTTCCGCACCAATATTGGGGTATAGCCAAGTTGGTAAGGCAGCGGGTTTTGATCCCGCCATTCATAGGTTCGAGTCCTGTTACCCCAGCCATATTCTTGAAAAAGCCGCTCTTTTGAGCGGTTTTTTTGTTTGTACTCTCGTATTGTTCAGCAAATGTGTTCTTCTCCCCCATGAATGAATAAATTTGCTATATGCGAGCATAAAACGTCATAGTTTCAGTACGTTTTCATTGTCCAATCATTTAATTGTCGTGCTAGTATTGGTTTTTTATCGATATAGCTCGGCTTATTCCAAGGTTTAGCAAATAAAAGTTTGCTTAAGCCGAAGCGTTTGTTCTGACAACGCACCTGTCATGTTCAGTTCATTTCTACACGCCGAGCAATAATTAAAACAATAACGAAGGAAAGTGCGTGATAAACGAATTCGTTTCATTAGTTAACAATATTCTTTGGGGAGACGGTCAGGTACTTATCATTATGCTGCTTGCATGTGGTATCTGGTTTACCGTTAAACTTGGCGGTGTGCAGCTTAGGCACTTCGGCCATATGTTCAGCCTACTAAAGGGCAGTAACACTTCTACTAAGGATGGGATCAGTTCATTCCAAGCTTTATGTACCAGCTTATCGGCTCGCGTAGGCACGGGTAACTTAGCTGGCGTCGCGGTTGCTATATCTCTAGGCGGTGCTGGCGCTATTTTTTGGATGTGGATGATTGCCCTTTTAGGTATGGCCACTGGCTTTGCCGAAAGTGTACTAGGTCAGCTATATAAAGTCCGTGACGAAAACGGCGAGTTCCGTGGCGGTCCCGCTTATTACATCAAGCAGGGTTTGAACAAAACCTGGCTTGCAGTCGCATTTTCTCTATGTTTGTTCTTTGGCTACGGCTTTGTCTTTAGCGCCGTTCAAGCCAATACTATTACCGATGCATTAAACAATGCATACTCATTCCCCACGGAATATGTAGGCCTAGCCATTATTGCACTGGCAGCCTTAATCGTCGTGGGAGGCCTTAAAAGCATTGCGCGCTTTGCCGAGTTTGTGGTGCCATTTATGGGAATAGGCTACGTGCTTGTGGCTTTGGCTATTACCTTCATTAATATTTCCGAACTGCCAGCCATGCTGCTCGATATCGTTAAATCAGCATTTGGCTTGCAGGAAGCTGGCGCTGGTGCACTCGGTGCGGCCATTAAAAATGGTATTCAGCGCGGGCTTTATTCAAACGAAGCAGGCAGCGGCTCTGTACCGCACGCTGCGGCGAGTGCTGTGCCAAACCCTAATCACCCCGTATCACAGGGTTACATTCAGATGCTAGGCGTTTTCTTAGATACACTCGTGCTATGTACGTCTACTGCCTTCATCATTTTACTTGCTGGCGGTTCAAGCTCTGATCAAATGGAAGGCATACGCCTAACCCAAGATGCGATGAGCAGTCACCTAGGCGAAGGCGGTACTGATTTTGTGGCTGCCGCCATCAGCTTATTTGCATTCACGTCTGTAGTGGCAAACTATGCCTATGGCGAGAGTAATCTGCACATGTTCAAGCTAGATAATAAAATAGGCCGTGCAGTTTACACTATTGGTTATTTAGGCATGATTTACTGGGGCGCACAGGCAGCCCTACCTCAGGTATGGGCCATGGCCGATATGGCGTTGGGCCTAATGACGGTGATAAACATCATTGCTATTGTATGGATGACCCCTACCATTGTGTCTATCAGCAAAGACTACTTTAAGAAAAAAGACACCGGCGCAAACATGGAATACAAAGCGGGCGACTGTGAAATACAGGGTAAGTCAGAAGAGGGTATTTGGGATTAAGTCCGGCTTTTACTAGGTTAGTGTTTTAAAGTTAGGTGTTACCGGGCTAACTTTAATCTAGTGAGATTAAACAAAAAGAAAGGCTAACCTCGGGTTAGCCTTTTCCGTTTGTAGCAATTGACCGCAAGTAAAACACTGGTTTTGATTTACCTGCAACAAATGAAGTGGCGGCCTACAACGCTACTGGCAAATGCCCTGTCTTCACCCATATTATTGTTTCCTCATCCACGTAAGGATGATGCTGACTCATATGAGGATTGCGCAACCATGTGCCTTTTGGGTATGCACCATGTTCGTCTTTAAATGTACCCGATAGCACAAAAATTTCTTCACCTCCGAAATGCTTGTGAGGCTTAAATACCTCTCCCACGGGCCACTTAACTAGCGCCACATGTTCATGCTCAAAGTTGTGGAGCGGCATCACTTGTAAACCGCCCTGCCCTTGCAGCCATTGTGCTTTATTTGTATTTACGCGTACTTCACTCAAATCGCGCTTATCAAACTGATTCAGCTTAACCAGAATCACACAGCCTTCTTTACTGAAAGGGCTATGTTTACTGCCTGGCGGGTTACGCAAGTAAGTACCTGCAGGGTAATCACCGTGTTCATCGGAAAACACACCTTCAAGCACCAAAATTTCTTCACCATAAGGATGACTATGCTGCTTAAAGCTCGCGCCAGCTTCGTACTTCACGACGCTAGTTGTATGACCAGACTCTTTTGCTTCACGCTCTAAGGGTTTACGCCATACCGTAGAAGACGGTGACGCCTGCCACTCTTGCATTTGCGTATTAATCGCTAGGCGTTCATCAAAGTTCATATTAAGCATCATTGATAATCTCGTTTTATTTAGAGCAAGCAATTGTTACCGAATAAACGTATACATCATCTCGCTTCGTGTTATTAGAATGAAGACAAAGCAAGATAATGATACGTCCTATTTATTAGTTCCTACCTGCCATTACACCACCATCAATATCTAATACGGTACCGGTAGTCCAATTAGCTCTTTCTGATAACAGATAAAGGATGCCATGTGCCACGTCTTCTGGAGTTCCTATACGTCCTATCGGATGAAACGCATTGAAACCTTCCAATACTTCATCGGTTTGCTCTTCTGGAACGAACGCATTGTAAATAGGTGTTTTAACTACCGCTGGCGATACTGCATTTACACGTATGCCATCGTCGGCAAGTTCCATGGCCAGATGCTGAGTAAGTGAATGCAGCGCTGCTTTTGCCATGGAGTAAGCAGACGAAGGAGTCGCCTTAACGGCCTGCTTAGCCCACATAGAACCAACATTAACAATACTGCCAACACTGTGCTGAGACATTCTTTTGGCTACCGCTTGGGTGATAAAAAATAGGCTTTTATTCAAATCATGATAAACATCATAATCTTCGCATGTATGCTGTAAAAATGGCTTAGGGTTAAAATACCCTGCAGCATTTATTAAGTAATGAAAAGGTACAGCTGCATCTTCTACGTACTTTATTAATTTTTGTACGTCTGCAGGCTTATATAAGTCAACTTGGACAGCGTTTATGCTAATGGTTGAAACATTTGTGAATGTACTTACCGCTTTCACTGCTTCTTCCAGTTTGGAACCATTCTTGCCCACAAGCACAACGTTAACACCTTCATTCGCCAATAACTTAGCGGTGGCAAGACCTATACCGCTTGAACCGCCTACAATTAACGCGTTACGGTTTTCACAAAAATCATTTAAAAGTGACATTTAAAATTCCCTCACTGTTTTCAATTCGTGATAACCTTACGCCTTAGATAACTCCATGAATAGTAAGTATAATTTGGTTCAGTAAGTACTTTTAGGTACATCTTTATGAATTTTAAGGAAAAACAAATCGAGCGAAAAATACCACCTCAAGAAAGCGCGCGCATGGTAGAGACGATTTACGGCTGTAAATGGTCGCTTACCGTTTACCAACTCTTGGCAAATGGCATTAACCGCCCCGGTGAAATGGTGCGTACTGTAGACGGACTAAGCACCAAAGTATTAAATCAATGCCTGAAGAAGAACACGGAATTTGGTATTCTGAAAAAAACGGTGTATCACGAGCTCCCGCCTCGGGTTGAATACCAAGTAACAGAGTTTGGAAATAGATTTTTAGCCGTACTAGAACAAATAGAGGCCTTACAAGAAGACCTCAATAATCTATCGAGATAGCATCGCCAGCTCTATCCCTCTGGTCTTAGCATTTCGAAAAAGTTATCTCGGGAAATAGTGTAATAATCGCCTCGTCCGCCACCACGGGTAACTGGCGCACTTTTCAGCGTGCTGTAAACGCCGTTCTCTATGAGTGACTTATCAATATGTACACCCACTACTTCACCCATGATAAACCAGCTATTCACCTCCTCACCTGAGGCGGTCTTAAGCTGTACCACATCAGTTAGCTTACATTCCATGCTCACCTTACTCGCTTTTACGCGGGGAACGCTTACCACTTCACTTTCTACAGTTTGAAGCCCTGCATGGTCAAATTCACTTTCTTCAGGTGCCAGAGGTTTACTTGTCGTGTTCATTGCATCAATCAAATCTTCTGATACAAGATTCCAGCAAAACTCACCCGTTTCCTGTACGTTTACCAGTGAATCTTTCTTACTGCCTACTACTGAAAATCCGATAATTGGCGGCGTGTAGTTCAACGCATTGAAAAAACTGTAAGGAGCAAGGTTTAACACTCCCGTTTTTGATTTTGTAGAGATCCATCCGATTGGGCGCGGTGCGATGATTGCGTTAAACGGATCGTGAGCCAAGCCATGACCTTCTTTTGGTTGATAAAAATGCGTTTGTGACAAAACCATTCCTTAAAATTTGTGGTAGGGTAAATCTAATACTGATATGAACGCTTATTCGGCGCTTTTCAAGGGCTTAAGATTAAAGGTTGTTTATGACTGCACGTAATGTCGCTTTTTCAAGAACAAGACTGACTGAATTAATGGTGCCATCTTTTGCTAATTTTGGCGGTAAGGTGCATGGAGGTGTCATTTTATCGTTAATGGATAAAGTCGCCTATGCCTGCGCAAGTAAACACGCAGGAGCCTATTGTGTAACCGTTACTGTTGATGGCGTCGAGTTTTTACAGCCTGTTGAAGTGGGTGACTTACTTCACCTCGACGCTACCGTTCATTATGTCGGAAACACATCCTTGGTAGTAGGGATAAAAGTCACTACGGAAAATATAAAAACCAACGAGGTCAAACATACCAATAACAGCTTTTTTACCATGGTTGCCAAAGATGATAGCGGCACACCTGTTTCAGTCCCTGAGCTAGAGTTATCTACTCACCATGAAATGCGCAATTTCGTAACGGCTATACGCCGCAGTAAAATTCGCAAGGAAGCACAAGTTAAGCTGCAACGTGATTACGACGCTTTTATTCCCAAAGAAGACTTTGCGCTTTTAAACGAACATCGCTGTGTAGTTACCTTTGAGAAAAATGACTAAGTAACAGGTACAAAAAAAGCCAGTTGCGTATTAATCAACTGGCTTTCAGCACTCAAGAACCGGTGCTAATTAGAAGCTATACGAGACTTTTCCGTAAACAAAACGGCCTGTAAAACCGTAAGGCGAAAAGCCTGAATACGGGAATAAGCGCGAGAACGTGGTTACATCATCCACAAGTTCACGGGTTGTTTCTGGGTACACATCAAACAGATTGTTAGCACCAACAGAAACGGTAAGTCCTTCTGTTAACGCAATGCGAACGTCTAGGTCTGTGATCCACTCTGACGGAATGATTTCATTGCGTGCTTCAACTGACGATGGGTCTTCCACTTCACCATAACGAGTAGTGCGTAAGGTTGTTGTGTAGCGGTCATAATTCCACGTAACACCTAAGTTAAGTTTGCTGTCAGGCGAAGCCGTTTCGAAGCGACGTAGTTCAACATCATCGAACAAGTTAGCCTGGTCGAAGCCTGCATTTTGCAACACATCAGGTGCATCGATAACATTTGTTACCTCGTTATCGTTAAAGTTAGCACCAGCGTTAAAGTTAAACGCACCATAATCTGACGTATTAAGCGTATAGGTAGAAACGATATCAACACCTTCCGTACGCGAATCTATCGCATTTAAGAAGAATCGAGCCTGATTAGCTCCCGTACCCGCAAGTAGTGCTTCTATACCCTCACCTGATAGGTTGTTAGACAGCACGATACGATCGTCGATATCAATGCGATAAAAGTCTACTGTCAGGTTGAAATCAGCAGTTGGCGAGTAGGTAAAACCTGCACTGTAGTTATTCGATTCTTCTGCATCAAGACCTGGGCTGCCCAGCGCTTGCGCAACATCACTTGACGGCGCAAATGTCCCCGTTTCAGTTGGCTCGCCATCAACAAATACCGTCGCGATTGAGGTGAAGAATTGCTGTTGTAGCGATGGTGCTCTAAAGCCGGTTGATACTGACGCTCGAAGTGCAAATGCATCACTCAGGGTTACACGGTGAGACATTTTCCAATTAAACGTGCTGCCGAAGTCAGAATAATCTTCATAGCGCCCTGCCACTGCTACGTTCCAGTTTTCTACAACGTCAGCTTCTACATCCACATAGAAGCTATAGTTATGACGGCTGTTTTCACCTGCAGATTCTGGTGTAAAGCCTGGGAATACTTGCGAACCAGCAGCACCAAACGGGCCGTCTACCGGGTCAGTCACCACGCCGCCAGGTCCAAACGTACCTTGTATGTAAGACCCTTCTTCACCTGCAGTTATTTCATAGCTCTCATGACGATATTCTGCGCCCATGGCGAAGTTCATTTCGCTGTAGAAATACCCGGTATCTACCAAACGTGACGCGTCAGCATTCACAATTGTGGTGTTGTATTCTAGCGTACCCGCGTCAAACTCAGTTTGACTCGTTGGACCTAAAGACGTGTTTAGGGTGTTGATAACACCATACTCAAGCTCATTACCACCATGTGTTACGGACAAGTCGTAATTCCAAACATCGCCATAGCCCTTAATACCAGCAAGCAGCGACATATCGGTTATGTCAGTTTGAATAGAAGGTAGGAATCCGTCTGGATAAATTTCAACTACGTTTCGTGAATCTTGAGCACGACGGTAAAAGCCTCCGCCTACCGAATCACGAGTGCTGTAGCCTGCGGTAGTATAAAACTCAACGCTATCAGTAAGGGCTTTGCCCGCGTTTATGAACAAGGCGTAATCTTCCACCTCACCATTTCCGTAAACGTGATTGTAGCGGTTGACCGTAAGCTCACGAGGGTCTAGGTTGCCGTCCGCGTCTCGCGCATAGTTTTCTCGCTGGTCGTAGTCCGAACGGTTCGCCTGTCCACGGTCGCGGTATTCACCTGATACGTTAACAAAGCCGTCGTCTCCCCATTCGAAGCCTACGTTGCCGCGAAGGGTAAAGGTTTGTCCATCGGTTACGTCTCTGTCGCTTCCTTCAGCGAATGCTAAATTACCGTCAGCACCAACACTCACACCTTCAAGGTTAGGCACACCGTCCATTGTTGTAACATTAGCACCATACGTTGCCGACACTTCACCGCCTTCGGCAGCATCTTTCAAAACAATATTAATAACACCGGCAATGGCGTCTGAGCCGTACTGAGCCGCAGCACCGTCACGCAACACCTCAATACGCTTAATCGCATTAGCCGGGATAGCGTTTAAATCTACCGCTGAAGAGCCACGCCCCACCGAACCATTTAAATTAAGAAGCGCAGAGGTATGACGACGCTTACCATTAACTAATACCAGCGTGTGGTCTGGTGCTAAACCACGCAGCTGCGCTGGTCGTACGTGGTCGGTGCCATCGGTAATAGATGGCTGAGGGAAGTTAAAGCTAGGCAGTAACTGGTTTAAGATCATGTTGGTTTCAGTGAGCCCCGTTGCTTCTATAGATGAAGCATCGATAATGTCGATAGGTACAGGGGAGTCATTGATGGTGCGACCAACGCGACGTGAACCTACAATTTGGATTTGCTCAACATCTTGCTCATCAACAGAAGCTTGCTCCTGTGCAAGCACTGACGAAGAAGAAAAAGCCATTCCTGCAATTGCAGAAGCAATGAGGGAAAGCTTGAAAGCAGAAGCGTTAAATTTTGCCTGTTGCATTGTGTTGTTCCTGAATTCTTTTAAATTTTACTTTTCGAAGTGTGTAGTTTTGTATTTCGTGAATCAAAAACGCGTTGAAATACAATATCTTCTTTCTGTTGTTGGGGTACTGCTAAACGCCAGATTGTCTGATCAGACTTATTATTATTAGAGATGAAAAGCACGCGGTGCTTGAAGGCTGAGTAAATCACAAAAAGATTCGCTCGCACAATACTAAAGTTGTAATAAATCCTTAATATCGACGACAGGCAGAATTTTGAAGATGAAGCGACGGAATCATCTATTGCACTGGTGGTAAGAGGCGGTAGGAAGGTGCCACCTTCACAAAAGGTAATTTGGACTAGAGTACATGAAACAAAAAAAGCGCTCCGTTCAGAGCGCTTTTCAAACTAAATTTGCACTAATGAGCGCCAAATAGGCGCTTATGCTTTTTTAAGCTTCTTCTTAAGCTTTTTAAGCTTTCCTTCTTGCTTAGAAATTTTCGCCTTAGTTGCTTTAATCGCTTTTTTTAACTCTTTTTTCTTAGCCATGATGTAAATCCTTATCTTTATTTGTAGTGTTCGCTTCACTCACATAACGTTTAGCAAAGCCGCTATTGATCGCCGTGTTTGGCAATAAATTCTCGAATAAAGTGTCTAACTTCACGAGCAGCAGAAGTGTCTAGGTCTTCGCATAACGCGATAAACTGAGCACGCTCTTCGTCGTTGATTCGAATAATCATCTGACTATTCTTTTTCTTCTTTTTATTGTTTTTTTCAGACACCTTAAATCCTTGCAAAAACCAATACGTGCAGTATGTCGTTCAATGAGAATCTGCAAGTACTACCACACTATTCGAATACAAAATGTATAGCCTATGTATATACATTTCAAGGTATTTTGAACTTTTCACCCTTATTTTTCATAAAAGCGTAATGCTAGCGTCACATTAGTGACTTCAGGCTAAGCCAAAGTAATTCCAATATAAATGGAAACAACGAACTTACGTAAAATCAAAAGTGAAGTAGACCATGACACAAACACAATCTATAACTCACCTATCGTGTTTCATCGAAGCAGTAGCTATCGCTAAACAAAATAAATGCAGTAATTGCGACGATTTGAAAACACTGTTGCAGCAAAAGGGATACGAAGAGTTAGTTGCAATGGAAACCGTAGAAGAATTAAGCCCGCAGCTGCCCTTGGCGTCTTAATAGTCGTATTTTGAATAGGAATAGAAAAATGCTGTTTGCGCTTTTTATCTACACACTGTGTAGCCTACTGCTATTCAGCTTTTGCGAGATTGCTCGCAAGCGTTTGAACCAGAAACAAAAAACGGAAGCCTTGCTTCCGTTTTAAAAGAGCTATCAAATGATTATTTAGGCGACCAATCAAATTTTTTGAAAGGTTCGTCTACAGGCGTATCGGCCAAATGATTGGTATAATTACTCATCACTTTTTGCGCCAATATAAGTATGATTTCTAACAATTGCTGATGCTTGTATCCAGCACTGTAAAATGCGTCAAGCTGCGCATTATCAACATTACCTCGCCCGCGAGTTACAGCCAGCACAGTTTCTTTAAGCGTATTCAATTTGCTGTCAGACAGTGTTTCATCGTTTCGCAACTCTTCAATTAGGTCATCGCGCACTTTCATACTCTTAGCAATACCCGTGTGGGCTGGGACGCAGTAATGACACGCGTGCTCTACATTCACAGCCTGCCAAACCACCGTTAACTCTTCTGCATTGAACGATGTTTCTTGCGCTAGTTTATGCAGCACTTGATAGCCTTCAAGCAAAGTCGGCGCTTCTGCCATTACTGCATGTAGATTTGGAATCATTCCAAATGCTGCTTGCGAATTATCAAGTAAAGGCTTTGCTGCTTCTGGCGCACTCTCTTTCGTGTGTAAAGTAAAATCGCTCATGTCACTCTCCTATTGATGTGATCCAAAACTGCAAGCAACGCTTTGCGCTACTCACAACTCGTATGCCAATAATAATAGGTTTACTTGAACGATCGTTCAAGTGATAATTGAACATATGTTCAAAATATTCACGTATAAGGTATGCAGCGATGAAATATGACCACGATGAGATTATAGAAAAAGCCACTACGCTTTTTTGGCAACGAGGCTTTCAGGCGGCTGGCATGCGTGATATTCAGCAGGCATTGGATATGCGTCCTGGTAGTATTTATGCGCGTTTTCAAAGCAAAGAAGGTTTATTCAAACTTGTTGTTGAGCATTATGCAGACAACAGTGCAAAACGTTTAAAGCAAGTCACAGAAGCTCAATCACCTTTAGACGCTCTTTACCACTTTTTTGAAACAGCATTAACTGGCCCCGACGAGCAACGCTACATGCGCCAGTGCTTGCTGGTTAAGTCTATTGCAGAATTAGAACTCATTGGTGATATTGCCAAAAAAGCTGTACTTGAGAGCATGCAAACCCTTAAGGCTGGTTTTAGAAATATTATTGAAGCCTGTATCGAAAAAGGTGAGCTGCCTGAACATACGCCAACGTCAACAGCCGCAGAGTGGCTTCAAAATCAGTTCGTTGGCTTACGAGCGTTTGCCTTACTGCAAGACGATAATCAAACAACTATTAAGATGATAGACAAAGTCATTATCGACTTGAAAGGACAATGGCCACAACAAACACATTAATGTAGATGAAGGCTTACAAAAACTGACGCAGTGCATTTCATGAAAATTGCCGTGAAACCAGTTGGATGAGCCCTTGTTTACTTAAATAAGCGGTTCGGAATGAACCGATTAAACCAAGTGGAAAAACCATTTTTGTCCGTTTTCATATTAATGTAGGCTCGCTTTACCTCAACCCACTGTTCCTGGTCAACAGTCACTTTACCATCAGCAAACGGTACATATAGCTGATCGCCTTCAAAGTGGGTTCTAAATTCTAAGTAAAAGTCGCCGTGTAACTCCTCAAGTAAGGCATCGGACTCCCCCAATCCGTTGGGGAGGAAGTAATGAAACCGAGTGAGAATAAGGCTTCCTTCAGCACTTAACTGGTAACTGCCTGCATAGCCATCCCAGCAGGCAGATATCACCTCAACCTTTTCAGGGTCAGGTTTACTCTTCAACTGATAAAAGTGTTTTTCGCCTTCGTCTGCTGGATGCCCTTGCCAAATATAATAAAGGCTATAGCCTTTTAGATTAACCCACGGACATTGATTGGAGAACCCTTGCGAAAATTGTACGGTCATTCCTTTGAACCTTTGAAAAAGTGAATTGATTTGAGTTCGGCAAGTGGCTAGATTTTGTTTTTAAACCTAAGCAGCAGCTAAGAGAACAGTAACCGCAACAACTGGGCGATAAGCAAAATCCCCATTAAGGGCCAAATCCACTTAGCCCATTTCGCAGCATCCTCATTACTGATTCGCATTTTAGAGCGTTCTATTAGCGGTATAATCAATGCTAGCGCACCAAATAACACCGCCAGTAAAATTAACACTTCCATTATCGTAACCCTATCGCATATTTGAGCACTTCTTGTTTAGCAGGCTCTATGCGCTGCGCCACAGAAAGAAGCTGGTTTCTTATCCATTTTATGGGGGCAACGTCATTGCTAAACAAGGTATAAAACCCATCCATTGCCGTCATCATCACCAAATTATCTCGCTTTCGTGGCTTTTCATAATTGCTGATAAGCCTTTGAGAAAATACTTTATCGGTTAGCGACAATGCGTTGTCGCGACCGAATGGCTTGAATTCAGCACACACAGAAAGAAAGGTTTCTACATCTTTAAAACCTAAATTAACACCCTGTCCGGCAAGCGGATTAATAGTGTGTGCTGCATCACCAACTAACGCACAACAGCCTTTCACATAGTGATTGGCATGAGAACGGGTAAGCGGAAAAATCGCTTTATCAATAACCGAAAAGCTATTGCCATTTCTGGTCAATTCGTCTGGAAACGTTTTAAGAATTTCACTTTCAAGTTGGCTCGCTTTTAAACTTTTAATCCGTTTGAGTTCGTCAGGCGAGTCATACCAAACCAGCGAAGCGAAGTTATCAAACATAGGTAAAAAGGCTTTAGGGCCACTCGATGTAAACTGCTGCCAGGTTACAGGTTCAACGGCGTTCTCCATCTTTATAGTGATCCCCATCGCCTGCTGCGCATATTGCCAACCTGTGGTGCCAATGCCCGCCGCCTTTCTTACCTGAGAGTTTGCACCATCTGCGCCAACAAGCCAGCTCGCTTCAATGGTTCTGCCATTCGAAAGGCTGACCTTAGCCGTATTCGTTAATTGAATATCTTGCACCGTTTGTCCGGTAATGAGCTCAACATTGTCAAACTGCTTTAATGCGTGGTGACACCCCAGCTGCAACAATCGGTTTTCCACAAAAAAGCCTAGCTGGGGCATGTCGATACTTTGTGCGGTAAAGTCTGTTCGATGGGCTGGGTCGTCCCACACGCTAAGGCCTGTGTAAGGTTTAACACGCATGGCGGCTATGTGTTCCCAAGCGCCAAGGGCTTTTAACAACGTTACCGATGCTTCGCTGATGGCTGAAACCCTTAAGTCAGGCCCCGTCTCAGCGTTAAAAGGTGCTGGTAGATACGGCTCTATCACTGCTACCTTAAACTGCTGCTGAGCAAGTCCCAACGCAAGTGCAGCACCTACCATACCGCCGCCATTTATACAAAAATCGACCATTTACTCTCCTTAAAACACGCACTTGCATTATGTCTTAAAACACAAAGCGCTGTGAAGTAAAACGTAGAACTGGCTTGCCCTAGATCAATTCTTAACGAATCGTCTCAAGATACTGGGAATATGCTTGCATAACAGGTAAAATATGCGGCTATTTTGAACATCTTCCTGTAACTGACATTATCAGTGTTTTTTACGTGGTGATTTAAGCGCCTCACGTAAAATAACATTCTGGCAGCCACCTTTTCTAAACAAGGGTGAAACTGCTCTCACTTACAGGAACACTAACAGGTTATCGAATAGTTGTTATGACTAAAAAGCTGTATATCAAAACCTGGGGCTGCCAAATGAACGAGTACGACTCGGAGAAAATGGCAGACTTACTAGACTCAACGCATGGCTACAGTGCTGCAGAAAGTGCTGAAGAAGCCGATGTTATTTTGCTTAACACATGCTCAATTCGTGAAAAAGCACAGGAAAAGGTGTTCCACCAGCTGGGCCGTTGGAAAACACTTAAGCAAGATAAACCTGAACTTATTATCGGTGTGGGCGGCTGTGTAGCCTCTCAAGAAGGCGATACTATTCGTCAGCGCGCGCCGTTCGTAGACTTAGTTTTTGGTCCACAAACACTGCACCGCTTGCCTGAAATGATCAATCAGCTTCAGGGCGGCGCAAAGTCAGTCATTGACGTTAGCTTCCCGGAAATTGAAAAATTTGACCGTTTACCTGAACCACGTGCTGAAGGTCCAACGGCGTTCGTTTCAATCATGGAAGGCTGTTCAAAATACTGCACATTCTGTGTTGTGCCTTACACCCGCGGTGAAGAAGTAAGCCGTCCTGTTGACGACGTGTTGCTTGAAATCGCTCAGCTTGCAGGTCAAGGCGTGCGTGAAGTAAATCTTCTAGGTCAAAACGTTAACGCGTATCGCGGTGAAAATTACGACGGTACAATTTGTCGTTTCTCTGAGCTGCTTGAATTGGTAGCGGCCATCGACGGTATCGACAGAATTCGTTACACCACCTCACACCCGGTTGAATTTACTGATGACATTATAGAAGCATACGCGTCTATTCCGGAGTTAGTAGACCACCTACATTTGCCTGTTCAAAGCGGCTCTGACCGTATATTGAACTTGATGAAGCGTGGCCATACAGCAATCGAATACAAGTCTAAAATGCGTAAGCTGAAGAAAATTCGCCCGAACATTAGTTTGTCGAGTGACTTCATTATTGGTTTCCCAGGTGAAACAGATGCCGACTTTGAAGCCACCATGGATTTGATTCAGGCAGTCGATTACGACCTTAGCTTCAGCTTTATTTACAGTGCTCGCCCGGGTACGCCTGCTGCCGACGCAGTAGATGACGTAAGTGAAGAAACTAAGAAGCAGCGTCTTCACCTACTACAGCAGCGTATTACGCAACAGGCTCTTCGTATTGCTCGTCACATGGTTGGCACAGAGCAGCGAATTTTGGTTGAAGGTCCGTCAAAGAAAAACCCAATGGAGCTTTCGGGACGTACTGAAAATAACCGTGTAGTGAACTTCGAAGGCACACCAGACATGATTGGCGAATTCGTTGATGTAAACATCACTGACGTATTCACTAACTCATTACGTGGTGAAGTTGTGCGCAGAGAGAGCGAAATGGGCTTGCGTGTTGCCGTTTCGCCCCAATCTATCATGGCAAAGCATCAGGCAGATCTGCCCGATGAGCTTGGCGTGGGTCAATTTAACCCAGCCTAAATACATTTTATAGCGAGGAAAAAAGTAGCTTGAGTACATTGGTTAGTAACGAATTTGAATTAGAACCGGCAGATAGCAAACGTTTGTCGAGTTTATGTGGCCCCTTTGATGACAACATTAAACAAATTGAGCGCAGGTTAGGGGTAGAAATTACCTACCGAAATAACGCATTCAAGGTGTTGGGTGAACCGCAGCAAATAAAAAGTGCCAGCGAATTACTTAAGCTTCTTTATATAGAAACTCAGCCTATTAAGGGCCGTATTCCCGAGCTAGAAGCAGAACAAGTTCATCTTGCCATTCAAGAAGCCCGCGTTATTGAAAAAGACGCAACAGACGGCTATGGCAAAGAAGTCAATATTAAGACCAAGCGCGGTGTGATTAAGCCGCGTAACCCTAACCAAGCGCAATATGTGGCGAACATTGTAAACCACGATATTACTTTTGGTATTGGACCTGCCGGAACGGGTAAAACCTACCTAGCCGTTGCCGCTGCTGTGGATGCACTAGAGCGACAAGAAATTCGCCGTATCTTGCTTACCCGCCCTGCGGTAGAAGCTGGTGAAAAACTCGGCTTCTTGCCCGGCGACCTTTCACAAAAAGTTGACCCGTACCTTCGTCCGCTTTACGACGCCCTATTTGAAATGTTGGGCTTCGAGAAAGTAGAAAAGCTTATGGAGCGCAACGTGATTGAGGTTGCACCGCTGGCCTATATGCGTGGTCGAACACTGAACGATGCCTTTATTATCCTGGATGAAAGTCAAAACACCACGGTAGAGCAAATGAAAATGTTCTTAACCCGTATTGGCTTCAATTCAAAAGCGGTGATCACCGGTGACATCACGCAGGTAGACTTACCTCGCGGTGCAAAATCAGGTCTTCGTCATGCTATTGAAGTGTTAAGTGAAGTGGATGACATTTCATTTAACTTCTTTAACGCTGAAGACGTGGTTCGTCACCCTGTGGTTGCGCGTATCGTTAGAGCCTATGAAGTGCACGATGCTGAACAAGAGCGTCTTCGCAAAGCACGTAAAGAAGAAGCGTTGCGACTTCAACGTGAACAAGCTTCTCAAGACGATAATGCCACGCAAACGAAAGACGACAACGCATCGTGAGTGCCATTATTGATGTGCAGCAAGCGTTTGAAGGTGACGAGGCCATTTTGTCGGCCATTCCCTCACCTTCGGAACTTGAGCTTTGGGCTAACGCCGTGCTCAATTACGAAGGGTTAGCTGAGCAAGAAGTGACCATTCGCTTTACTGACGAAGCCGAAAGTCAAAGCCTTAACCATGAATACCGAGGAAAAGATAAACCCACAAATGTTTTATCTTTTCCGTTTGAAGCGCCTCCAGGTATAGAAATAAACCTTTTAGGCGACCTGGTTATTTGTGCCCCCGTTATTAGTCGAGAAGCCGAAGAACAGCATAAAGACGTAAGCAACCACTACGCGCACATGACTGTTCACGGGCTATTGCATTTAATGGGTTACGACCATATTGATGATGCGGAAGCTGAGGAAATGGAAAGCAAGGAAATTGATATTCTTGCGCACCTTGGCATTGCTAACCCTTACGAATCTATTGATTAACAATTCAATATAAACCATTGTTAGTTAAGTACTTTAACACTTAATAACAATAAAACATTGACGGCCAGCAAGAACCATTTTAACGTTGGCGTTGAACTAACAATTAAACGGACATTATGAGCGACGATAATCCTCACTCTACCAACGGCTCATCAGGCAAGAGTTGGTTAGATAAACTAAAAAATTCAATTTCTGGCGAGCCGAGAAGTAAAGAAGAGTTAGTATCGGTTATTACTGATGCTGAACAGAACGAAATCATAGACCCACAAACCCGCGAAATGATTGAAGGGGTTATTGGGGTAAATGAAATGCGAGTAAGGGATATCATGATCCCTCGCGCTCAAATGACCACCATCGATGTAGAGCAAAAGGTAGAAGAGTTTTTACCTGTAATGCTTGAATCTGCTCACTCCCGTTTCCCCGTTATCAGCGAAGATAAAGACCACATCGAAGGTATTTTGTTAGCAAAAGATCTTTTAGCTTTTGCATTTAACGCGGAAAAAGAATTCAACCTTCGCGATATTCTGCGCCCTGCGGTTATTGTCCCAGAAAGCAAACGCGTGGACGTTCTGCTTAAAGAGTTCCGTCAGCAACGCTACCACATGGCCATTGTTGTAGATGAATATGGCGGTGTGTCTGGTCTAGTCACGATTGAAGATATCCTTGAAATTATCGTGGGTGAAATTGAAGACGAATACGATACGGAAGAAGATGGTACCGATGATATTCGCCCGTTAAATAAATCAACATACTCTGTTAAAGCCTTAACGCCGGTTGACGATTTTAACGAGTTTTTTGAAACCAAGTTTAGCGAAGAAGAAGCCGACACTATTGGCGGTATTGTGCTGAAAGCGTTTGGTCATATGCCTGAAACCAATGACGAAATCACCATTGACGACATTCAATTTAAAGTGACTAACTCTGATAAGCGCCGACTTATCCAACTTAAGGTTTCAGTGCCTTCGCTCGAATAGTGAAGTAACGCAAACTACGCCTGTTTCAGCATAGGGCAGCATGATTTTATTCGTGCTCACCCTATGTTGACGTAACAACTCTATTAACCACGATCAGATGACTCCTATGCTGAAACGGTTTACTCCCCACCTTCTTCTTTTACTAAGTGGTGCAAGCTTAACCCTTGCTTTTGCTCCCTTTAACATGTGGCTTTTGACTATTCCTGCACTTGCCCTAGCTATACGTCAGGTGATAAAGCTCAAACATCGCCCGTTTTTAGCCGGATGGCTGTTTGGCGCAGGCTGGTTTGGGGCTGGCATAAGCTGGGTTCATGTGAGTATTGCCGACTTTGGCGGCCTTCCTCTTATTGCCTCTGTCGCACTCATGGCATTGCTATGCGGTTATTTAGCGCTATACCCAGCACTTGCGACGAAGTTCACTGCAAAATATTTTTCGCCACAGCTGTGGCCTATGGCACTTCCCTTTTTCTGGATTGTAGCTGAGTGGCTTAGAAGCTGGATGTTAAGTGGTTTTCCATGGCTATCGTTAGGCTACAGCCAGTTAGAAAGCCCGCTGTCTGGCTTTGCACCTATTATTGGCGAAACGGGAATAAGCGCGCTTATCGTTATTAGCGCTACCCTATTTGCGTTAATACATAATAAACGAACTTTTGCCAACGCAGTGCTGGTTGCACTGTGCTTATTTACCAGTGGCTATCTGCTTAAACAGCATACTTGGGTTACCCCAAACAAAACTTATTCTGTAGGCATGGCGCAGGGAAATATTGCGCAAAGTTTACGTTGGGTGCCGGAGCAAGATGGCCCAACCATGGACACCTACTGGAATTTAACCGAAAGCTTGTGGGATAACGACCTGATTATCTGGCCAGAAGCGGCTGTTCCTAAGCTTGAGCCTTTGGCACAACCTTATCTTGCTAAAGTTAATGAAAGAGCCTTTCAAGAGAACACCGCACTTATTACCGGCATTGTTAACTATAACTGGGAAACCGACGAAGCGTGGAACAACCTCATTGTGCTAGGTAAACGCACGCCAGATGCTACGTATCCTGATTACCAATACTTCCACAATAACCGTTTTTCGAAGCACCACCTGTTACCTGTAGGTGAGTTTGTTCCTTTTGAAGATTGGCTTCGCCCACTCGCCCCCCTTTTCGACTTGCCTATGTCGTCATTCTCTCGCGGTGACTATCAGCAGGCGAATCTTGTAGCTAATGGCATTCACCTAGCACCTGCTATCTGTTTTGAAATTGCGTTTCCTCACCAAGTAATGGAAAATGTATATGAAGATACAGACATGATCATTACCGTGAGCAACGATGCGTGGTTTGGGCACTCCCATGGCCCAGCTCAGCATTTGCAAATAGCACAAATGCGCGCGCTTGAGTTGGGTCGCCCTGTTGTTAGGGCAACAAACAACGGTATTACGGCCTTTATAAACCACCAAGGCGAGGTGACAACACGCTTGCCACAATTCGAAGCGGCAAGCATTACCGCCCCGGTAATGGCCACAACCGGGTTTACGCCGTACTATCACCTACAAGATTTAGGGGTATGGATAATTGTTATTATGCTTCTGTTTGCGGCAGTAGTTTTGAAAAGTCGACGCGCGAGTAATTTGGACAGTGAATAAAAACTAAAACGCTGCCGTTTGGCAGTGTTTTTTATGTTTTGCCTTTTTGTTCACTATACCAGTGTTGCTTCTGCCATTGAATCGACCAGAATTCTCTAGACACTTATTTTGCTTTTAAATGTTCTCCCAGCAAATAGTAATAGAAGCGAAATGAGAAACATCAAAAGGGTGCTTGGTTTAACACCTTTCTCTAGCACTCCATAAACAGGATAAACAGCTGGATAAAAAACTTTCACCTTCTTGCCAGCCCCGTATTTCTTTAGCTCTTCCACGCTAAACGTTCTATTTTTAAGTTGGAGCCTCGAATTGAGTGAAACGATATCTGAAACATACTGAATGTCGTCAACGCTGTAAGTGAACTCTATTTGCGCTTCATCAACATAGCTACTTCCAGTCCTCACTCTAACTCTATCGGACGACAAAACTACCCCTTCAGTCTCAGTAAAAAAATAAGACGCTATACCTGCCAACACCCCATAAGTAGAAAGAGGTAGAAGAAACAAATTGAGGAACAAGCATGCTGTATAGAGCTTTTTATACTTAACCATCTTCTTAAAAAATAAGTTAATTAATCAGGGGCCGTGAAGCCAGAGTCGACCACGCCATGGTTTCTTTATCTAAGAATGGCGTTAAAAATGCAATTATTTTTCGTTTTAGGCAACTGTTCTTGGATACAACAAATTTGTTGTATAAAAGCCTGCTTTGCCTCTTGAGCCGTTCAATATGCTGTTTTTTTGTTAAACGACATATTCTTTCTTACTCTTGCTTTGCCCCAAGACTAATTGCATTAGGCCGCTAAAAAGTCAGTAAGTAAGCCAGCAACTAACTAAATAATTACTTGAATACCAGTATCGGTATAGATTGCCTTCTTACTTATTGTGTCGGGTAATGCCATTACGCAAAACATGAAAGCCGCGTAAAACAGTTCCATTTTCAGGCACGAAGTGTGAAACCACCTCCATATTGGAAATGCTATGGTAAGCAACAAAATGCTTGTGATATTCCACAAACAAGGAATGATGTTATGACAACTCTGGCAAACATGCTCAAACCAACATCCAAAGGCGTTTCTTTTCGACCATAGCAAGCCGTTGTGAATGGTATTGCGGTGCAGGCAAGGCACATACTGCTTTTCCATTAGGGGAGAATCACTTTGTTTATCAATCAGCGAGACTTTAGGTATGCGCTGGCCAAGGACGAGTTCGTTAAACACTTAAATTCGAAAAGCATTCAGTAAACATTAAAACAAGGGCACCACTACTGGACGCCCTTGAGTTTACATTAAACATAAGTACCGACAAAAATTTAATTACCCGCGGCCTGTATTGCTGTTAGTGCTATGGTAAAGACAATATCATCAACCAGCGCACCACGACTCAAATCGTTTACTGGTTTTCTCATTCCCTGAAGCATTGGGCCAATGCACACTAAGTCGAAGCTACGCTGCACCGCTTTATAAGTCGTGTTACCCGTATTTAAATCTGGGAAAACGAATACGTTTGCTTTACCCGCAACCGGGCTGTTTGGTGCCTTGCTCCTACCTACACTTTCAATGGCCGCAGCATCGTATTGAAGCGGGCCGTCGATAAGTAAATCAGGGCGCAGCTCTTGCGCAATTTTAGTCGCCTCACGCACTTTTTCTACGTCGCTGCCTGCACCTGACGAGCCTGTACTGTAGCTGATCATAGCTACTCGTGGCTCAATGCCAAACATCTGCGCCGATTCAGCAGACTGAATGGCTATGTCGGCTAGCTGCTGTGCGTTGGGGTCAGGGTTGATTGCACAGTCGCCGTAAACCAAAACTTGATCAGGTAGTAGCATGAAAAATACTGACGATACTAACGAGGCGTTTTCAGCTGTTTTAATTAACTGTAGCGCCGGGCGAATAGTGTTCGCAGTGGTATTGACTGCACCTGATACTAATCCGTCTACGTCATCCTGCTGAAGCATCATTGTGCCTAAAGTCACGTTGTCTTCTAGTAACTCTTTAGCAACTACTTCAGTAACGCCTTTATGACCGCGCAGTGCCACTAAACCTTCGACATAGTCATCTTTTATCTCACCAGGAGAAAGTATTTCTACTCCATCGCTCAGTACTACACCTTGCTGCTCTGCTATACGGCGAATCTCTGTTTCATCGCCAATAAGTACTGGGCGCGCTAAACCACGCTTAGCACAGATAGAAGCCGCAACAACGGTCCTTGGCTCATTACCTTCAGGTAGCACAATGCGTTTATTTACCTGCCTTGCACGGTTAGTAAGATAGAAGCGAAATGCTGACGGTGATAGCTTTTTCTGGCGAGAAACTTTTTGCGTTAGTGAATTAACCCAACTCGCGTCTAAACTCTCCGCCGTGTGAACCATCACTTTCTCAATACGCTGGCTGTCATCAACCGGTACTTCTTGATTGAACGCGTGAAGTGCTTGGGCTGTTTGCCATGTATTTGAGTTTACAAGCATGACAGGCAGGCCCGTTTCCATGGCTTGGCTGCACAGCGCCATAATGTTTTCATCGGGCTGATAGCCACCGGTAAGTAGAAGCGCGCCTAGCTTAGTGCCGTTTAACGCCGCTAAACAGCACGACACAAAAACATCGTTGCGATCGCCTGACATCACAAGTAGTGCACCTGGCCTCAAGGTGTGGGTCATATTGTGAATTTCGCGCGCGCAAAAAGTGACGCTACTTAAACGTCGCTCAGCCAACTCGCCTTCGTTAAGCAAAATGGCATTAAGGTGCTTTGCAACGTCGGTAGCGCGAGGAGACACTAAATCAGCACTCCAGTCGATGGTGCCAAGTAAACTCAACCCTTTCTTGAAAATAGGTAAGTCGCGCAGCGCCTGTGTACGTTCTTCGTCGTGCTCTGGCGCTTCTATAGCACCGATATCGGCACGAAGTCGACCATGTTCATCAAAAGGCGCGTTAACCTTATTGAAGATACAGCCAACTACTTTTTGACTTTTGTGGCCGCCATAGGTGTCTACAACGATTTCAAGACGGTGATTAATATCCGTGGTCGGCTCATTACCTGGCACCGCCACGAAGACGATGTCTGCATCAAGTGCACGACTAATTTCTAAATTGAGGCGCTCGGCATAAGGATGATGTCGCGTGGTTACTAGCCCTTCAATAACCGTCACCGCATCATGAACACTTTTTTCTTCAAAGCGCTCAATGATCTCTTCTAAAAGCTCATCGGTGTTGTCGCTACTGATCATTCGCTCAACGTATTCAAGTCCGAACGGTTCGATTGGCGATACGCTGGCGTGATGCGCAATTATTGCGGTAGAACGCTCTTCCCCGTTGTCACCTTTGCGCGGTTGCGCCACGGGTTTAAAGAAGTTGAGCTTTATGCCTTGTTCTTCGATAGCACGAACAAGACCCATGCTGACCGTAGTTAGGCCCACACTGGTACCTACGGGGATCAACATAATTTTGCGAGACATAGTTACTCCTGCTATTGCCAACACCTACGCATTGGCATTGCTAATTGAATTTAAGCGAAGGTTGCAGCTTCAGCCGCAATTACCCATTCTTCATTAGTTGGTACAACATATACGGCGGTTGATGATTTATCGGTGGTTATCTTTCCACCTCGACCAAATCGCGCGTCGGTATTTCTTTGCTCATTTAGGCTAATTCCGAAGTGAGCGAAATACCCCATAGTCGTTTCTCGAATAAGCGACGAGTTTTCTCCGATACCACCGGTGAAGACGATAGCGTCTAGTGTTGGCACGGCTACCATATAACCTGCAATGTACTTTGCTAAGCGATAACAGAAAATTTCAATTGCCAGTAATGCACCTTCATGGCCTTCAAGCGCTGCATCTTCAAGAGTTCTGCAGTCGTTACTTAGCTCTGAAATACCGAGCAAACCAGACTGCTTGTTTAATAAGTCGCTGATTTCATCTGCTGTCTTCCCAAGCTTTTTCTGCAAAGTGCCAGGCAGGCTTGGATCTAAATCACCACAGCGTGTGCCCATGACTAAGCCTTCAAGGGGAATGAACCCAAGACTTGTGTCTACCGCTACACCCTTTTCTATCGCCGATACACTGCAGCCATTGCCTAAATGCGCGCTGATTATGCTGGTATCTGAAACTGGCTTTTCAAGTATTTTTGCCATGCTATCAAGTATGAACTTGTGGCTGGTACCGTGGAAGCCGTAACGTCTAATGCCGTGCTCACGATAAAGCGACATAGGCAACGCATAGATAAAGGCTTTTTTTGGTAATGTTTGGAAGAAAGACGTGTCAAAAACGACTACGTGAGGCAGGTCAGGGTAAGCCTCTTGCGCCGTGACGATCCCCTTTAGGTTCGCCATATTATGAAGCGGAGCCATGCTTGCATAATCTTCAATTGCTTCGAGTACGCTATCATCGACAAGTGCAGCCTGCTTAAACTTTTCACCACCATGAACAACACGATGCCCTATTGCGATAGGCTTAACGCCCGTACTAGCGATAACTTCTGAAATTGCGCTTAACGCTTCGGTATGGCCAGCTTTTTCAGGTAGTGCACGTTTTTCTTTTTTGCCGTTTAACTTGTAAGACAAACTAGCATCACTATTACCTAGTGCTTCAGCAATACCAGACAGTCCAGCCTCTCCAGTGTCAGCGTCAATTATCGCGAACTTTACGGACGAACTGCCGCAATTTAAAACTATAACTTCTTTCTTCATTTTTTAAATTTACAAATAAAAGTGGTAAGACATTTTGCTTAACCAAATTGTAGCATTTATAAACAACCGGATTGGTTAAACAATTGCTAAATGTTTTATAAAAATTATCGCATACACTTATTTTCTATAGGGTTTTATAGCAAACTTTCGCTAACTCACGGCGTTCAATCTCTACCAAAGAAATTTTCATCAAATATAATTTATTTTTTTCAATAACTTAGATTAAATATGCAATTATTTTCTAAAAAATTCACCTTTCTTCCTTGAAAAGTATTTAGGCCATTCCTATATATGTTTTGTCGGCGCTGAAAGGTCAGGTCGACAAAACCGCCGCCGCAAAGTCGGGGCATTTAAATTTTAAACATATTGCTTAATTTTGAGGATATGACTATGCGTACTATCGATCTATCTCCACTTTATCGTTCATTCATTGGTTCTGATCACCTAGCATCACTTATAGATGCGGCATCTCGTGCTGAGAAGCAAAGCACTTACCCGCCATACAATATTGAGTTACTTGGCGACGACAAATACCGTGTAACCATGGCCATTGCAGGCTTTAGCAAAGACGACGTATCAATTCAGGTTGAAGAGAACACGTTGACCATTACTGGCACGAAGAAAACGGAAGCGGAAAATAAAGAAAACACAGAGCGTAAGTTCTTACACAAAGGCATTTCAGAGCGTAACTTTGAGCGTAAATTCCAGCTTGGCGACCATGTAAAAGTACTGGCCGCGGATATGGAAAATGGCCTATTACATATCGATATGGAGCGAGTCATTCCTGAAGCCAAGAAGCCTCGTCAAATAGAAATTGGCTCTCGTTTACTTGAGAACTAATAAGTAGTTTCTTGGTTTGTTTCCCAACTTTTAGCGGCGCCTTAGGGCGCCGTTTTTTTGCCTTAACACGTAGCAGTAAAGTTACAAACGCTTGCATGCTAAGCGTTAGCTACCTAATCACTAACTACTTAGGCATCAACTACCTCAAGGGTGTAATTAGCTTTACCCGACTCTCCTGACTGAAAGCGTCCTAGAAAGGTCTTCCCCGCGAGTTCTCCCGTTGCAGAGCCTTTGATAGATTCGAAATTGCTGCTAGCAATACCGCTTTCAAACTTACCGTTGTGCTGAAAAGTAACAGTACCACGCAAGCCGTTGATCACGCCGATAAAGGTTTCAAAACCCGTAAATTTGGCGGACATCTGCGATTGATAAGACATCAAGAACTCAACACTTGACTCACCGCTCATGTCACCAGAGTACACCTGCTTAATGCTAGCGTGTGACAACTTAATCCCTTCAGCTTTTTCACTAAGTGTGTCTTCATCCCATTGGGTAATGGAGAAACTTCCTTCAATTGTCATCAATATCCCTTTTTTATTAGCGTTGTATTAAATTTACCTACACTATCCTCTTGTGCAGAAAAAGACAGCCTGAGAATTGTAACAGTGCATTTAAATAAACCCTTTAAGCATGGCTAAACCCAAAGCATTACAGGTACTCGCGTCCTTAATTTCGCCAGTTTTAATTTTCTCTTTTAATGTATTCAAAGAAAGTGAGACTACGCGCAGGTCTTCCTCTTCTGCATCTAGCTTTTGTGTACCTTGAGTCAGGCCTTTTGCCACGTAAATATGGTATCCCTGGTTACAAAAGCCGTATGCAAGATATTGGAATCCAACATACTCCATTGACTCAGCGGTTAAGCCGGTCTCTTCTTTAAGCTCACCTTTTGCTAGCTCAACCGGGTCTGCGCCGGGATTGTTTTCCCATGCTCCCTGAGGAAGCTCTAGTTGTCGCTCTTTGATGGTATAGCGGTACTGCTCAACCATATACACGGTATCGCCTTCAATCGGCAAAATAATGGCAAAGTCTGGCTTTTCAACTACGCCGTAAATACCCTCGTTTCCACTACTGCGACGAATTTTGTCTTCCCTTACGCGAAGCCATTTGTTTTCATAAACTACTTTTGAATCAAGCGTTTCAATATCTGCCATCGTCATCCTTATTAATGAACGCAAGTATGTTAATAACGTCACTCAATAAACATAGTGGCCGATGAAAAGTACTCAGTCAATTGTGAAATTAGCAATCGTTCGACTAAGTAAAAGATTATTCTCTTTCATTGAACTAGATAATTTTGATAACGCTTGAGACAACTCCACTTCATGCTTTGCTGCAGCTTCAACATCAACAATGTCTTTTGCTACTTCTTGTGTTGTGACTGACTGCTGCTCTGCAGCCGCAGACATATTGTTGGCCATAAGCTCGACGTTAGATGCGGCATCTTTTACTTTTTCAGCTGTCTCTCGTCCCCTTCCAGTTATTTCAACCGATTTTTTCACTGCCGAAGCGCTTTTATTAACGTCTTGGACAACAACCAAACTTGCTTGTTGAAGCGACGCGAGCAGTGTAGCTATTTGAGCAGAAGCATCTCGACTATTCTGTGCTAGTTTGCGAACCTCATCGGCAACAACCGCAAATCCTCTACCATGCTCTCCAGCACGTGCCGCCTCTATTGCAGCATTCAGAGCCAATAGATTCGTCTGATCTGACAGAGTGTTAATAGTTTCGAGTATGCTACTAATGTCAGTCACTTGCTTTTCCATAGCCGCAGCATTCACCTCAACGTGTGTCATATCATCTTCTAAGAGCTTCATCGCCATTCTTATTGATTCATTAATATCAAAAGCCTCTATTGCCAATTCATCTAACGATTTACTCGCAGCTAATGTGTCAAAGGCTGACTTCGCAATATCGGTACTGGTTACCGATATTTCTTCTAGCGCTGACGCGATATTAAGTGACCGTTGTTGCGTTTTACCTGCATCGTGTACCATTTCAGTGCAGGATGCTTCTAATTCCGATGATAGACGCGAGCTCGCTTCAATTGATTGCTCTAACCCTTTGATTACATCTTTTAGTGCCAATATCGTAGTATTAATTGCTACAGATACCCTTCCCAACTCATTTTGCATCGGCATCTCTACATCAACTGTTAAATCCCCATTTTCGGCAATTTTCGAAAGATTTTGAGTAAGGCGCGTTAGTTGAGTATTGAGAATGTACAGCAGCGTACGGTAGATAATTGCAATGACCACAATGCCAACAGAAATAATGATTAGCGTTAGCACTAGGCTTAACATGGCGTTCCTGTGCATTCGTTCCGCATTCTCGTTTACTTTTTCCCAGATATTATCAAGTATCGCTTTTACCTCTTTAATTTGCGACGTTGCAGCGCTAAACCAATCGCTGCTTGTTGGAAGGGAGTTAAAGTCGACTGCCCCCGAGCTAAGCTTTTGTAAAGTACGCTCAATCGTTTTTGCATTATTTGATGTCATAGCTTTTGTGAATTCAGCATTGCTCTCATGAGACAAACTATTTTCTAGCTTTCCTGCAAGGTATTGCGCCTCTTGTTGATACCCCCTCAGTTCACTTATTGCAATGTCACTGGCTTCACGTTTCGCTATCGCACCATTAACTTTCCCTCGCAGTTGCCCTAACCGCTCTTTTAATTGGGCTAAAAGAATAGCATTAGACAACTGTTCTTTTGAAGCTAAGCTATTGACATATATAGTTAATGCATTTGCAACGTTCAGCGCAGATGCATTAAGTGAACTGTAGAACGCGAAGGCTCGAGAACCTTTTTGACTATCTACCTCTCTTCTTAAGGCGTCTTTTTCACGTAAGTAACTGATGAGTGGATTAACGATTTTAACTACTCGCTCGCTGTACACATCAGTATTTTGAAGCAACGACATTACCTTTGAGGCAGCGTCATCTGCATGTTGACGCTGCGTATACACTTTTTCTTTCCCCTGTACCGTTGGGTTACCTAAGAAACCTGCTGTCAAGCCGCGCTCTACCGCATGATGATGGGCCACTGACTCTACAGCAGCAATAAGCGTTATAAGATGGATATCAGTTGCGGCCGTATTGGTAACATCTAATGACCGCTTGATATCTTTGAAAGATAGGTATGAAACACTTAATAAGAGAATGCCCGCGCCCAACACAGACAGTTGTAATATAGAAAATCGTTGTAGCAAGCGCACTGATAGAGCTCCATGTAAACCGTACTGCTCAATAGAGAGGATGAGGAAGGATTTACCTCCCGTTACTGCCTAATAAATAGACTGCTCACTTCAGTATAGAAAACAATTAAATAAGCGCAAACAGACATTGCGTTCAGTGCCTTTCTCGGCAAATACATGTAGATCACGACAAGCGGTATGAACTAAACCATCTTTGAAATTTCAATTATTTCTTGCAAGTACTTATCCACCAATGCCCCAATTACCCATGAAAGCGGCACTGAAAATACAATTGCGATAGTCTTCATACCCTGCGGAATATCGATCGCCCATTCAGAAACAGCAGAAATTTGCTGTTTTGAATTAATTAACGAACTCAATTTGCGCAGACGGACAGGATCGTCGGTTAGGCGCCTTTTATGTTGCTCGTTAAGCAGAAACAACGCTTTAATCGAATCATTTATGCGCAGAATAGCGAGGGATTTTTTCTTTGCAATACATCTTTGCACTTTATGAACAGGTAGATACAGGAAATAAGTAAGCGCTACAAATACGCACGATACGATGACTTTATCGATTATTGGCACGTTAGTGCCCAGCCAAAAAATGGGGATTAAGCTTAGGGACAATGCGCTTACAATCGCATTGGAAATAACCAGATCAGACAAATGCTTAAATTTTTCTATGCCAAAAAGGTCAATAAGCCTTTCATTCAAAAAGTGCAATAGTGCAAAGCGGGTTACAAACAACAAACAAAAGAGTGTGCAGATAGCATAACGCCAAAAAATTAAGCCTAATACACTTAAATACCACGACAATGGTTCTGCATCAAACGACAATAAACCTTCAGATAGCAGATAGAATACTGTTACCATCCCCCCACCGATCCAGCTGAATTTTCGGCATTTTGAAAAACCATTTTGTAGTCGCAACATCATTGTTTGGTGTTTCATTTCACCAGGGTACTTACTTAGGAATTCACTAAAGCACTTAACTGCACGCTGGTATAGATATCTATTGATATATATAAAAAAGACAATCATCAACCCAAACGCAAGCGCAGCGTTTCGTTGCCTAACCCCAAGTGGAGTGTCTAGTCGCGCCAAGTCAAATGCACCAAAATAATGTGCGCAAGCAAGAATACCAATACCTGTAACAGCACAGGTTGCTATAGTCGAATATTGCCGCGCTACTATATTCATAAAATAACCTTTATCAACTGACTCATAAGACCTGCGCCCGTCCACGACAGCATTGGAAGCAAAATAAGAACAAGTATTTTTAGCGTAAACGGTAGCGTTAATGGCCAGCTTGGTGCCCGTTCCATTTCAGTTCGTACCGTTAACAGATCTGAAATAAATTGCAGACGAGTATCGTCATCGACTAAACGTCTAGTTTCACTAACACGCTTTTCAGGTGAAATTTCTGTTTTCAAACTGTCGTTAATTCTAGCTAGCGCCAATGAGCGCCTTTTCGCTACTACACTGTGTACTTCCCAAATAGGTTGAAATAAAAGCAAAACTATTAGTAGAGATATGACCGACAACAGCACAGCATCAGTGACGGGAACTTCAACAAACAAAAATGTTATTGAGTATAACGCCAGTAAAATCGACGAAAGGCAAAAATTGTGCAGTACCAATTTACACAGTGGCATCATTTCTTCCATTTCAAACAGTCTTACTCTGAAGTGCTTTTGCAAGTGACGCTTAATAAACCGTAATACGATGATGTTAGAGCTAAATAGTGACAACCCCGTCAACCACATAGGAATTGCCTGTAGAAGTAAAACGACTCTTTTGGGCTGCTCTGTAATTTTATCGGCGATACCTTGGGAAAATACGTAGCCGCTTGAAACAAGAAGCGCACAAACAAAAATATAGGGGAATGCTTTTAACAACTGAGAAAGAAAGGTAAGTCGTAACGTTTCTGCCAGTCTCACTCTTGATTTTTTTCTACGGTGAGACAACAGAAAAGACAAGTAAAAAGCTGAACTATATAAAGTTTTGTAAGAGGCCCACCATGCAAAGGCGACGAGAAGTGGTGCGATCAACGCGGTTGCTGCGTCTCGGGCAGCTAGAGAAGTAACCTGAAAATCAAACGAGATGAAACCAAGGTAGTAATTTACGCCCAGCACTATAAATAAGTACAATATGGGTAATATAAGATGTGCTTTGTACAAACGTCCGTGTTGTAGCATGCTTGTAGATATTTTGCGCCAGTCAATGTGTACATTATTTATACAACACTCCAGCTACTTACACAAATAAAAACGCCGAGCAGTTGCTCGGCGCTTCTGTGTAATATGAGGGTTAAATATACTCGACTTCGATGATTTCAACTTCAACCGCGCCGGCTGGCGTTTGAATAGTTACCATGTCATCAAGCTCTTTGCCTATTAGACCACGAGCGATAGGTGAATTAACCGAAATCAAGTTGTTCTTAATATCAGCTTCGTCATCACCAACAATACGGTAGGTGGTTTCTTCATCGGTATCGACGTTTAGAATGGTTACGGTAGTACCGAAAATAACCTTACCCGTATTTTCCATTTTGGTAACGTCGATAATCTGTGCATTTGATAGCTTGCCTTCAATATCTTGAATGCGGCCTTCACAGAAGCTTTGCTGCTCACGGGCCGCGTGATATTCAGCATTTTCTTTTAAGTCACCATGTTCACGTGCTTCGGCAATAGACTCGATAATACGTGGGCGTGTTTTGGTTTTTAGCTCATTTAATTCGTCACGCAGCATTTGAGCGCCGCGCGCTGTCATTGGATACTGACTCATGAATACCGTCTCACTTAGCTAGTAATTTAAACAGAAAAGTGCGCCGCGAAGGCGCACTTTTTATTCGTTCACACAAATGTAATATTGCTAGGATACCTCGTATCCTAGCGTATGTCATTAGTGTTTGAGTCTAGCGTGTAGTTCTTGAACTGACGCCACTTTATTGCGGTCATCAGCAGACTTAGCACGGATAGTTGCGAACGCTGCGTTCATTGTCGTGGTGTAGGTTACCTTGTTTAGCAAGGCTTCACGACGAATGTACACTGAGTCGGTGATGGCTTGACGACCTTCTGTTGTATTAATCAAATACGCGTATTCGCCATTTTTGATTGCATCAACAATATTAGGGCGGCCTTCAGACATCTTATTAACCACAGTACTCATGATGCCTGCATCATAAAGCTCGGTAGCCGTACCGCGGGTAGCTTCAATGCTGAAGCCCGCTTCGACTAACGCTTTTGCCAGTGCGATCATACGAGGCTTGTCGTTATCACGTACTGAAATAAGCGCTTTACCTTGCTTAGGTAGTGGCGCACCCGCACCTAAGTTAGCTTTAGCATAGGCTTCTTCGAAGGTATCGCCAACGCCCATTACTTCACCCGTAGAGCGCATCTCTGGGCCTAGCAGTGGGTCAACACCTTGGAACTTAGCAAATGGAAGCACCACTTCTTTCACAGAGTAGAAAGGTGGAATCACTTCTTCTGTTACGCCCTGCTCGGCTAGGCTCACGCCAGCCATTACACGTGCTGCAACTTTAGCAAGAGGGACACCCGTAGCCTTAGAAACGAATGGAACGGTACGTGCTGCACGAGGGTTAACCTCGATTAGGTATACTTCACCATCTTTAATCGCAAACTGTGTGTTCATCAGACCGACTACGCCAAGTTCAAGCGCCATGGCTTTAACTTGCTCGCGCATGACATCTTGAATCTCTTTTGAAAGCGAGTGTGGAGGTAATGAACACGCAGAGTCACCAGAGTGAACACCCGCTTGTTCAATGTGTTCCATGATGCCGCCAATCACTACGTCTTTGCCGTCGCAAATAGCATCGATATCAACTTCTATAGCATCATCCAAGAAACGGTCTAGCAATACTGGCGCGTCGTTGGACACTTTAACCGCTTCATTAAGGTAACGCTTAAGATCTTTGAGGTCATACACGATTTCCATCGCACGACCACCTAGCACGTAGCTTGGACGAACCACTAGCGGGAAGCCAATCTCTTCAGCCATAGTTAGCGCTTGCTCAACGTTAGTTACCGTGGCATTCGCAGGCTGCTTGAGGTTAAGCTTGTTCACCATTTGCTGGAAGCGCTCACGGTCTTCAGCACGGTCAATCGCTTCTGGTGAGGTACCGATAACCGGTACACCCGCCGCCTCTAGTGCACGAGCAAGTTTAAGTGGCGTTTGACCACCATATTGCACGATAACGCCTTTCGGCTGCTCTTTAGCAACGATTTCAAGTACATCTTCCAGCGTTACTGGCTCGAAGTACAGACGGTCTGATGTGTCGTAGTCGGTAGATACTGTCTCAGGGTTACAGTTAACCATAATGGTCTCGTAACCGTCTTCACGCATTGAAAGCGCCGCGTGAACACAGCAGTAGTCGAACTCAATACCTTGACCAATTCGGTTTGGACCGCCGCCCAAAACCATGATCTTGTCTTTGTCAGTTGGCGCTGCTTCACACTCTTCGTCATACGTTGAGTACATGTAAGCTGTACTGGTAGAGAATTCTGCTGCACAAGTATCTACACGCTTGTAGACAGGAGAAATACCAAAGTCACGACGGGTTTCACGAATATCGCTTTCTGCCACTTTGGTTAGCTCAGCAAGACGCGCATCAGAGAAGCCTTTACGCTTAAGTGCGCGCATAAAGTCAGCATCAATACCCGGTAAACCAAGCTCTGCTACTTTAGCTTCAAGAAGAATAAGATCTTCAAGCTGTACAAGGTACCAGCGGTCGATATTGGTAAGGTTAAATACCTCTTCAACCGTCATGCCCATACGGAATGCATCACCGATGTACCAAATGCGCTCTGCACCAGGCTGACGAAGTTCATAAACCACTTTATTGCGTGATTCAGGGTCTTCAAGGTCAACCATTGGGTTAAGGCCTGTCGCACCTACTTCAAGACCGCGAAGGGCTTTTTGCAGTGATTCTTGCTGGTTACGGCCAATGGCCATCACTTCACCTACCGACTTCATTTGAGTAGTCAGTCGGTCGTTAGCACCGGCAAACTTCTCAAAGTTAAAGCGTGGGATCTTAGTCACTACGTAGTCGATAGACGGCTCGAAAGATGCTGGCGTTAGGCCACCTGTAATGTCGTTTGCTAATTCATCTAGCGTATAACCTACCGCAAGTTTCGCTGCTACTTTCGCAATTGGGAAACCTGTTGCTTTCGAAGCAAGCGCTGATGAACGCGATACGCGAGGATTCATTTCGATGATTACTACACGACCAGTTTTCGGATCTACACCGAACTGTACGTTTGAACCACCGGTTTCAACACCAATCTCGCGCAGTACAGCCATCGCTGCATTACGCATTAGCTGGAATTCTTTGTCAGTCAGGGTTTGTGCTGGAGCAACTGTGATTGAGTCGCCGGTATGCACGCCCATAGGGTCGAAGTTTTCGATAGTACATACAATAATGCAGTTATCTGCTTTATCGCGCACTACTTCCATTTCGTACTCTTTCCAACCTAGCAACGATTCATCAATAAGCAGCTCGTTGGTAGGAGAAAGGTCTAAGCCACGGTGACAAATTTCATTAAATTCATCAATGTTGTACGCGATACCGCCGCCGGTTCCACCCATGGTGAAAGACGGACGAATGATACAAGGGAAGCCGATGCGGCTTAGTACATCGTGCGCTTCATCCATGCTGTGCGCGATTTCCGCACGTGGACATTCAAGGCCGATGTTTTTCATTGCTTTGTCAAAGCGCTCGCGGTTTTCTGCTTTATCGATTGCATCTGCCGTTGCACCGATGAGCTCACAACCGAACTCTTCAAGTACGCCGTGCTTGTCTAGCTCTAGCGCACAGTTAAGCGCAGTTTGTCCACCCATTGTAGGTAAGATGGCATCTGGACGTTCTTTTTCGATGATCTTGCGAACCACTTCCCAGTGAATAGGCTCGATGTAAGTCGCATCTGCCATTTCTGGGTCGGTCATAATGGTTGCTGGGTTAGAGTTAACCAAAATAACACGGTAGCCTTCTTCTCGAAGGGCTTTACACGCTTGCGCGCCTGAATAATCGAATTCACAAGCCTGGCCGATAACAATAGGGCCAGCACCAATGATAAGAATACTTTGTATGTCGGTACGTTTTGGCATAGCGGGCTAATTCCTACTGCTTGTGTTGTTCAATAAGTTCGATGAAGTGGTCGAATAACGGTGCCGCTTCATGAGGACCTGGGCTGGCTTCAGGGTGACCCTGGAAGCTGAACGCAGGCTTGTCGGTGCGGTGAATACCCTGCAGCGACTTGTCGAACAACGAAATGTGAGTTACTTCTAGGTTATCTGGCAAGCTAGACTCATCAACTGCAAAACCGTGGTTTTGGCTAGTGATCATAACTACATTGCGCTTAAGGTCTTTAACCGGGTGGTTTGCACCGTGGTGACCAAACTTCATCTTCACTGTCTTCGCACCACTTGCGATAGCAAGTAGCTGGTGACCAAGACAAATACCAAATACAGGCGTACCGGTTTCGACGATAGTTTTGATTGCGGTTACTGCGTAGTCACATGGCTCTGGGTCGCCTGGGCCATTTGACAAAAATACACCATCAGGATTCATGGCTAGTACGTCTTCAGCAGGCGTTTGCGCTGGTACTAACGTAACTTTACAACCGCGGTCAGCTAGCATGCGAAGAATATTATTTTTAACACCGTAGTCAAAAGCAACAACGTGATATTTGAACTCGCTTGGTGTTACATAACCTTTACCAAGTTCCCAACTGCCTTCTGTCCATGTTTTTGGCTCAGTAATACTTACTACTTTTGCCAAATCCATGCCTTTAAGGCCAGGGAAAGCTTTTGCTTGCGCTAGTGCGCTAGACTCGTCTAATTCATCAGAGCAAATAATGCAGCCGTTTTGTGCACCTTTGTCTCGCAAGATACGCGTTAAGCGACGTGTATCAATGTCGGCAATACCCACAACGCCTTTCGCTTTAAGGTATTCAGACAAAGTTTGCTGTTGACGAAAGTTACTAGCAACAAGAGGTAGGTCACGGATGATTAGACCTTTCGACCAGATTTTATCTGCTTCGACGTCTTCTTCGTTAGTGCCGGTGTTGCCAATGTGTGGATAAGTAAGGGTGATGAGTTGTTCAGCGTAGGATGGGTCGGTGAGAATTTCTTGATAGCCGGTCATGGAAGTATTGAAAACGACTTCCCCAACGGCGGAGCCTGTAGCGCCTATCGCCGTACCTTTAAAAACAGAACCATCCTCTAACACCAAAAGGGCAGAATTAGCCAAGTCAACCTCCAGATTAAGGATAACTATGTGTTTGTGCAGTTTTCTGCACAAACCCCACAAAAAACGGGAGTTATTGATAACAATACATCCCGTTTTACGATCTTTGCAGCTAATAAAACCGCACTCTTCAGCCATTTTGGCGGCCTCAGAATACGAAATTCTGGCAAATTCCGGCGAGTATACATCACTGACCGAAAATGGCAAATTTATTTGTAATAATTTACTAAAATACCGCTTATACCACGATTTTTGCGCAGAACCACCGAAAGTACGGCTTATTGCTCATTTAAAGTGCAACTTTAGTTTAACACTTTGATAACGCCCTCAAGCTCGCCTGCTAATTTAGCTACAGCATGCTGGCATAAAAACGCCTATAGCTTTAAATCAAGTACATCAACCATGGAGTATAGACCAGGTTCTTTTCCATACAACCACTTCGCTGCATGCACTGCGCCTTTCGCAAAAGTAAGTCGACTTGATGCCTTGTGCGTAATCTCCAGGCGCTCACCAATATCTGCAAATAAGGCTGTGTGTTCACCGACAATGTCTCCGGCTCGAATTGTTGCGAAGCCAATAGTACCTTGGTCGCGTTCAGGCTCTTTTCCTTCTCTGCCGTATACAGCGCAGGTTTTTAAATCACGGCCCAATTCGTCAGCAATGGCTTCACCAATGGCCATGGCTGTACCAGAAGGCGCGTCTTGTTTAAATCTGTGATGTGCTTCTGTTATTTCGATGTCAGCCGTTTCACCCAGCACACTTGCAGCTTGTCGAACTAGGGAAAGCATTAAATTTACGCCCACACTGTAATTAGCCGCAAATACGATAGGTATATGCTTTGCTGCTTCGTCGAGTGCCGCTAACTGTGAATCGTTTAATCCAGTAGTTCCAATAACAACAGGCATTTTATTTTTAACGCACCACGTAAGATTACTTTCAATAACCGAAGGCAGGGTGAAATCGATCATTACATCTGCATCATTACCACTTAAATCTGATAGCGCAGTACAATCAACGTCTTTTTTGCCAATGCCCGCAAGTTCGCCCACATTTAGTCCAACCCAAGGTGAATCATCGCGTACCGTTGCCACGCTAAGTTGTGCATCGTCACTTAAATCTAGCGCTTCAACTAAAACCCGTCCCATACGCCCGTTGGCGCCAAATAATCCTACTTTCATTTTTTCGTTTTACACTTTTATAAACCTTCAACTGTGAGGCATTTTGCCAAATGCCGTCACTATTGCAATGTGAGATTCATATTAAATAGGCATAACAAGGAATCGGTAAGATTTAACTACTACCAATCTGCATAGTTCTTTGCCAAAACTTCAAGCTCGGATGTAAAAAAATTCAGTACACGATGCTTAGGACATGTTGAGCTTTACTGCGCATTTTTAATGCAAAGATCAACATGTCCTAATTGCAACACTAAGACAAACAGAGGTTTTCTGCCGTTGGGCCTACTTGTTTTATAGAGTAAGTTAAGCGACGCTATGGCAATTAACAGATGACCGAGTACTTATTCGTCACCGCTGAACGGCAAGTGTGGATAAGTCAGAATACAACCCAACTAAATTTACTATGCAAAAAACTCTTATATGGGATATTCCCACCCGGCTTTTTCACTGGCTTATTGTAGCGAGCCTTTTAGCGCAATATGCAACAGTTGAATGGCTTGAAAACAAAGTGCAATGGCACTTTTACATTGGGTACTTCACCTTATTCCTTATCGTTTTCCGCATAATCTGGGGATTTGTTGGTACGCAACACGCGAAGTTCAGTAGCTCTATTACTGGTCCCAGAAAGGTTTTCAATTATATAAAAACCTTATTTAATAGGCAGTCCGAACCCGCTATTGGCCACAACCCTTTAGGCGGATGGTTTGTCGTCGTTATGCTAGTGTTGCTTACCATACAAGCGGTATCGGGATTGTTCATGACCGATGATATTTTCTTAGACGGTCCCTATCGCCAGTTAGCCGGAGAAGAAACATTAGCGCTAATGAACACTCTGCATCACCTTGCCTTTGATGTGTTACTTTACGTTATCGCACTTCATATAGGCGCGGTAATATTTTACAGCGTGTATAAGAAGCAAAAATTGGTTCCTGCCATGGTGCATGGCAATAAGGAGTCAGCAACAGCAGGTATTACTGACTCGCGAATTCTACGTGCTTTTGTTGTGGCGCTCATCGCCGCAGCAGCTGTATATGTGGCTATTGAAGTATACCCGCCAGCTCCACAGGCAGATGAATATTACTACTAGCTAAACAGCCGTGGGCTTGTTGACCAAGCCCTTCTCTCGCATGAGCGTCTCAATCTCACTTACGCTTGACGGATCATCGATGGTTGAGGGTACGGCAACAGATTCATTGGCTGCAATTTGACGCAGCAGTTTGCGGAGTATTTTACCTGACCGGGTTTTGGGTAAACGATTGACGACGATGGCTCGCTTAAAGCACGCCACTGGCCCGATTTTATCTCGAACCCGTTGAACCAAATCTTGCTCAAGTGCCTGTTCATCAACGGTAACGCCGTCTTTTAGCAGTACCAATCCAACTGGCAATTGCCCTTTCAGTGCATCATGGATGCCTATTACACTACATTCAGCAATGGCAGGATGTCCTGCAAGCACTTCTTCCATTTCACCGGTAGATAACCGGTGCCCGGCAACGTTTATGACATCGTCGGTGCGACCCATAATAAATACGTAGCCATCTTCATCTACGTACCCGTTATCTCCGGTGCTGTAATACCCTTCAAATTCTCGTAAATAGCCATCAACAAACCGTTGATGGTCTTGCCAAATCGTTGTCAAACAACCTGGGGGAAGCGGTAACTTGATAGCAATAGCGCCTTTTTCACCGGTTACTTGCTGTTCATCAGCACCTTGCAATACCTTTACGTTAAATCCAGGCGTAGGCACGCTTGATGAACCGGGTTTCGTGGCCAATGGTTCAAGCCCCATCGGGTTTGAACAAATTGGCCAGCCAGTTTCGGTTTGCCACCAATGGTCGATAACGGGAACACCAACCTTCTCGCTCGCCCAGAAATATGTTGGCGGATCTAGACGTTCACCCGCCATAAATAAGGTACGCAAGCTCGACGTATTGTATTTAGATAAAAACTCAGCATCAGGGTCCGCTTTTCGTATCGCTCTAAATGCTGTTGGAGCTGCAAAAAGCACATTCACTTTGTGAGACTCTATCATACGCCAAAATGCACCGGCATCAGGAGTGCCAATGGGCTTTCCTTCGTACAGTACCGTCGTTGCGCCTTTTATGAGCGGGCCATAGACAATATATGAATGACCGACCACCCAACCAACATCCGATGCAGCCCAAAAAATATCGTTCTCACTAATACCGTAAATCGCGCCCATTGAATAATGAAGAGCAACCGCGTGCCCGCCATTATCTCGAACGACCCCCTTGGGTTTACCGGTTGTACCTGAAGTATAAAGAACATAAAGCGGGTCAGTTGCATCGACGGCAACAGGAGAAGCTGGCACGCTAGCTTCAACCAGAGAGAGCCAATCGTGGTCAGTTGCTTCATTTAACTCAGCAATTAGCTGAGGGCGTTGATACAACACGCATGCCTGTGGTTTGTGCTCTGCCAATGATATTGCTTCATCAACAAGAGGTTTGTACGGTAGAACTTTATTGCCTTCAATGCCACATGACGCAGTAACAATAACTACCGGTTTTGCGTCATCTATTCGTACTGCAAGCTCATTTGCGGCAAAGCCACCAAACACCACAGAGTGCACAGCCCCCAAACGAGCGCAAGCAAGCATCGCGATCACTGCTTGCGGGATCATGGGCATGTAGATAATCACGCGGTCGCCTTTCGTCACACCCAAGCGGGATAAGCCGCCTGCGAGCTCGGCAACACGGTTCAGTAGCTCTTTGTAAGTAAAGTGCTGAGTGGTTTGTGTAACAGGTGAGTCATAAATAAGCGCGGTTTTATCGCCACGACCATTTTTTACGTGATGATCAAGCGCTAAATAGCTGGTGTTAAGCTGCCCTCCCCTAAACCAGTCGAAGTAACCATTATCTGTAGGTTGGCATCCTTTTTGAGGAGGTTGAAACCACGCTAGCTTTTGTGCTTGTTCTAACCAAAACTCATCGGGGTGCTGGGTCGAGGCAATGTATTCATCTTTATAAGTCATAACCATGTCCTGAGTAGGGTTTATCTTCACCCTACGATAGTTACATGACATCTACTAATAAGACTTCAGGCGTAGATCGACTAACAAATTGATTTACATAAATTTAAACTTTACCTCCCTATTTGATAACAAGAGGTATCGAAGCGGTTGTTTCAACGCATACTTGAATAAGCCCTCAACTGAGTAAGGTTAACTACCTTCTTTATATTGCTTCTCACTAATTTTACTTTTCCAATCATCTACACTCATGGGTTTATCTAAGTAATATCCCTGAAATGCTCCGCAACCACATGCCTTAGCTTGATCTAATTGACCCGTTGTCTCTATTCCCTCAGCTACGGTATTTATGTGTAACGCTTTGGCCATGTTGCAAATACTTGTAACCAATAATGTTTTTTCCTGCGAGCCTTCCATCGCTTCGACAAATACTCTGTCTACTTTCAGTTCGGTAATTGGCAAATCTTGAAGATAATTTAAATTTGAGTCACCAAGGCCAAAATCGTCGATAGACAAACTAAACCCTTGTTCCGCTAACTCTCTAACGCGACGTTGAATAACGCTCACCCCTCTTATCAATGCACCTTCAGTGAGCTCTAGAGTTAAATTTTTGTGTGACACGCGCCACTTATTTACTATTGCGACGAACTTCTTCACAAAATCAGCTCGCGCTAAGTGCTTTGCACTGATATTAACAGACAACTTAGTGTTAATTTTCTTTGACTGGCATTCACTAAGTAACCCGCAGGCTTCGTTACACACCCACAGCCCGAGTTCAGCAATAAAATCATTCTCTTCGGCAATAGGAATGAATTCAGAAGGGCTTACTGTACCCATATGAGGATGCTTCCACCTTAACAACACCTCTGAGCTTATAACGTTCTTCGTTGCATCGTATTGAGGTTGAAGCTCAATATATAACTCGTTGTTAGAAATAGCCCTGCTCAGAGAGTGTTTAATGTAATTGTACCGCTCGATATCAATTGCATTAACATGAAAATACTCGTGCTCCGACTTAAAAGTAGAAGTATTTTTTACCTCTCTTAAAGGTTTTCTCGACAATAGTTCTTTTATCTTTTTAAACGAAAAATGCTTCGTTGGAACCGTGCAACTTATGGTTTGCGTTTCAATACTTAAGAGGCTGTTGTGCAGGGTTATTGGCGCTAGCACGTGATCGTGGATAAGAATAGCGCAATCGTGTGCAGCATTTAGAGACTGTGCTTCTTCACTAAAATATTGATGAAGATGAATATAAAAAGCACCTCTCTCACATTTGAATATACTGGCTGAATTGCGCTTGTTAATTTCGAATATGCGAATGAAGCGACTGGCCAAAATTCTCAGAATATAGTCTATCGTTGGCTCCCCAAACGCATTTTCGTATTCTTTTATGTTACAGATAGCAACGCGCATAAACGTGGCAAATGGTTTTGATGACTTGTCGTCATGAGCTTTATCGCCAAGGTATCGCTCAAATTGGTGTAAGTTCGGAAGACCTGTCACCGTATCGATTAAAGCGAGTTGTTTGTAATGCTCAATTTCGTGGTTTTGATTAGTGATATCGCGCACTGAGGCGATAATTAATTGTTGATTATGTACAGAGCATTTCGACAAATTAACTTCACAGGCAATACGTTTACCATTTTTATGGCGAAGACATTCGTTTACCGAGCCATTTTCGCTACACCATGCTAAACCCGCTGGTATGTTTATGAAACAAGAAGGCGCATCGGTATTTTGCACCTTGGTTGATATTAATTTTATATCTTGCCCAATCAGCTCTTCGGGCTCAAAGCCTAATATAGAATAAACGCGTTCATTTGCAGTTAAAATAGTGCCATGTTCATCTATGCTTAACACCACGCTATCCACATTATTCAATAAACTGGTCAGATAATCTGTGTAGTTATGTTGTGAATCCGATAGACGCTGTATTTCCGTTTCATCCTGCACTGCGCCATAAAGCCGGGTTAATTTAATTCCGCTAGCATTTCCTCGCTGAACCTGTAAGAACACGGTTAGTTTTATACTTTTTCTGCGACCTTGCTTGTCGTGAAATTCAAAGTGCTTTACGAACTCTCTATCTTCTTTAAGCGCTTTAAAAACGCGCTGCTTTAAGTCTCTTCTATCACTCGAGGTAAGCATATCGAGCACTTCATTAAGGCCGACGCTTTTTACACGAGGTAAGCCTAATAAGGCTTTCATCACCTCAGTCAGAGAAAGTACGCCTGTGAATCTGTCAATCTCCCACGCGCCCACTTTAGAAATTGAACTCACCTCTTCTAACAAGGCAAGCTGTTCGGATAACTTGTCTGAATAGGGATGACGCGCCAGCTCATATTGGTAACTAAGCTCTACTTTTTGGCGCGTAATATCTATCAATGTATGTTGTAGAGGGCTCAATACACTGTGGCGTACAAAAGTGAGAACAACACCCATTACTTCATTTTGCATATCTCGCACGGTAGCAACTACTACATAGCTATCAGCATAATGTTCGAGTGAAGGGGGAAAGATAAAATCTTTGCAAGGTATTGGAGCGCTCAAAGGTGTAAGCGGGAGCATGAGCAATACATGTGAAGGAAAAACAACACTCTCGGCTTCTAATGATAGGTGGTTTACGTCGCAAGATAATACCGTTGCTCTTCCATTGCTAGGGTTTACCGAGGCAAGTAATATACACAGAGCCTCTGTTTTCGTTCGACTTTCATTGAGCAACACAGAAATGTTTTGCTGTGTTGTGCGCATGGTTGACAACATGCGTTCACTGCGTAAATCCATCTAAGCAAACCTTTTGATATCTCTTCGAATTCAGCACAAACGATAGCAGCACGACAATAAAAGGATGAAAAGTTGTGTCGTGGTTTTAAGCGCTTTACAAGTTTTGCTGTTTCAGTTGTCTACGAGCTGTTTTATATTTTTTAAAAGCAGGACCTGCGAAGATTGGGTACCTAAACGCGTACCTTCAGTCGAAGAAAATTATCGCCAAGCCTGAGTGTTTAACATAGCCAAGAATTGTACAAATTTCCAGCAAAAAACCATTGAAACGTTTCGAACCCGTGGAAAGTTCTTATTATTACGAATTAACTATTTGAAATCCGGGATAGTACTTGCGAGCTCTTTTATCTGAACAGGATCTAACACTACTGAGCTTAGCGCGCTAGAAACAGTTTGCGTGGGAAGTGGTGTATTTTTGCTAAAAAATTCACGGTCACGCAGCTTGAATTTACGCGTTATTGTCGGATACAAGTAATTTTCTGTCAGCCAAAGGACTGCCGCTACTTCTGGACCCGCCGCCATAAGCCCCGCAGCAAAAAAGCCTACGCCAATAGCGACCCTCGCGACTGCAGATTCCGATTGCTTTTCACCAAACAACGATGACAACTGCTTCGAATAGGCACGAGCCTCAGCAGTTAAACACTCTTCTGTACCTTGCCCAGAAAAATAGTCATCTTGAGCTTGACGGTATGCTCTCAACTGTTTGCCGACATCGCTAAACGGAGATACTAGTTCCGCCCATTTTGGCCCGCTATTCATTGATATATTTTGCGGTACACGCAATCCGGGTATTGAAACGTGCTGCATTTGTAACTCTTGATCTACTTTGGATAAATCAGCAAACGTTGAGCTAAACCGTGTTTCGACCAAAATTTGCTGTTTCGACAAAGATGTCTGGCTGCCCAAGCAAACACCGAAATTGTAGTGATACGCCTCACAGGCCAGGTGCATCATAGCTAGACGCCCTTGATGGTTATCAGCTAAGCACTCAGTGACCGCAGACTCCCAACGGGTTCGGGTAGCCTCTTTGTCGTATCGATTTGATTGTTCATACAAATCAAACACTCGTCGCCACTGGTCATGACTGACACTGCCAATTGATAAGTCTTCTGGTGTGCGTTCAGCCAACCGCATGATCATTTGATCAAAGCCATGACTGATGTGTTTTTCTGGCCAAGGTATAAAATTATCCGTTTCTTCTAACAGTGGCTGCCACTTACGTAATTCTCGCTTCAAACTTGGCCATTCGGCAGAATTTTTCAAAACGTTGAAACTGGCAACACCTTGATCCGCCATTTTCTCTGGTAAGGAGACTAAATCGGCGTTCCGCGATAAGATCCTTACAAAACCTTGCTCGATTAGTGACGTGAGCGGAGAACAACTGGGGTTTAGAATAGCTTGCCTTGCCGCACTATTATTAAGTAAATACCCATCATTGATAAGTATCTTCTCTCCTAATATAGCCTTCCTCACTAGCAATTGATTAAAGTAGTTTATATCAGCGTCGAATTGCCAAGGAAAACGCTCTACAACATCGTCCAATGTACCTACATACGTTGGCGAGGGTCGCATCTTATCTCCATATTAAAAACCTGTTGTTATACCAATCCGCATAGATCATTGCCCACTCAGAAGGCGCTGGCAAGTTTCCTAGCAAAGCGTGGGAATGCAGGAATGGCTGTTCCCTTTCAAATTCCCAGAATGAAGCTAGGAAGCTTTTGATGTAGAACCACTATACCTGCGGTAACACGCCGCGATTACGAACATTTTAACTCTCGCTGAGTGGGTAATGATCTATGCGGATTGGTATTAAGCACTTTCGAATATACCACAGCGTATGGGTCTTAACGATGTACTCTTGTAGATACGTTCTACAAGGCAATAATGAAGTCAATTTCTGAGGTGGCTAAGTGTGTGGCGATGCCTGATGCTTATTACCTACAAAGCCCTGGACGAAAAAGTACACTGCTGTTTGAGGAAGGTTGCGAGTCTGCGCTTCAGCGCCATTCTCAATTTATCTATATGATTGAATTATAAAATACTAATTAACACATCGAAGTATTAATCGAGGTTTTGGGTCAGTAAAATGCAATAGGCACATTCTTACTGACCCGATATTAGAGCGCTTTCACGTGTTGAAAAACAAGCTTGGGCTAGTCCTTCTTATAGTCGTCATGGCATGATTTACAGCTTGCACCAATTTTACCGATTGCACCTCTGTACGCGCTTTCATCACCCGCTTTAACAGCTGCTTGAAGCCCTTGCGCTGCCGTTTTAAGTGCCATCACTTTCTTTTCTACATCTGAGAAATTTTCCCAAATTTCATCTTTTGCGCCAGTTTCAACCTCAAACTTACGGGTATCAACTGATAAATAATCGCCCATCATGTCAGCAAGTTGTTCTAGACGTACGGCATTTGTTTCCATAACGCTTTCGTCAAATGGTAGAGCACCTTTTGCCATGCCACCTAACGGTCCCATGTTACTGCGTACTAACTGAAAAACGGCCTGGCGATATTGTGTTGCAGCTCCCGCGTGTTTTTCTGACGTTGCTTCTGTCACGTCAGCAGCTAATACCGAGCCTGATAAGATTGCGCCTGCCGTGGCAGCGCTCAGTAGCAATTTACTTGAAAATTTCATGCCTGTTCCCTTGTTAGGTAAATATTATTCATTGGTCTCAAACGGGCTTTTAAGCCTTGTAATCAACAAGCTAAAAGTCCCGATACTTGGGTTATCGTGACGAATAGTCGGATGATGCGCAAGATTTTTAGCGGTAAAAGTAAGTAAAGAAAAGACTAACTCCCCCTTTCCTTCTTAAAGTGAGCACTTTCTATTACAAATACCAATCTGCATGGATAATTGGCCACTCATAAGAGCGCGTTTAAGTGCCTTTCAAAAATAAAAAAGCCCTCAACTGAGGGCTTTCAAATGAAGTATGTACTACTAAGCAATTAGTTCGTTAAGTCGTCAAAGAACTTTTTAACGCCGTCAAAGAAGCCTTGCGCTTTCGGGCTATGCTTACTTGACGCTTTACCCATCGACTCTTCAAGCTCTTGAAGTAGTTCTTTTTGGCGAGATGATAAGTTTACTGGTGTTTCGACCACAACCTTACACATTAAGTCGCCCATGGCACCGCTTCGCACTGATTTAACACCTTTACCACGTAGACGGAACATTCGGCCAGTCTGCGTTTCAGGGCTGATTTTCAGTTTTACTTTTCCATCTAGCGTTGGCACTTCTAGCTCGCCGCCAAGGGCTGCCGTAGTGAAGCTCAACGGTACTTCACAGTACAAATTGTTGCCATCGCGCTTAAAGATATCGTGCTCACGTACGTGGACCTGAACGTATAAATCACCTGGAGGTGCACCGTTCTCTCCAGCTTCACCTTCGCCTGATAGACGAATACGATCACCGGTATCTACGCCAGCTGGAATTTTAACGTTAAGGGTCTTAGTCTTTTCTTTACGACCGTGGCCATGACAGCTGTTACAAGGATCTTCAATGATCTTGCCTTTGCCCGAACACGTAGGGCAAGTCTGCTGAACAGCAAAGAAACCTTGGCGCATTTGAACTTGGCCATTGCCGTGACAGGTTGGACAGGTCTTAGGTGAAGAGCCTTTCTTCGCACCAGAACCATCACAGACTTCACACTCGACCAAAGTTGGTACGCGAATATCTACGCTCTTGCCACGAACCGCTTCTTCAAGCGTTAGCTCTAAGTTGTAGCGGAGGTCTGAACCTTGACGTGCGCGAGATTGACGACCTCCTCGGCCACCGCCGAAGATATCACCAAATACATCACCAAAAATATCGCCGAAATCGGCACCACCACCGAAGCCACCGCCACCACGGTTAGGATCTACTCCCGCGTGGCCATATTGGTCGTATGCTGCACGTTTCTGCGAATCTGACAGAATTTCGTAGGCTTCCTGGATTTCTTTAAATTTATCTTCCAGGCCTTTATCGCCTTGCGTACGGTCAGGGTGATATTTCATCGCCAGCTTCTTATACGCCTTTTTAATTTCGCGTTCGCCTGCGCTTTTATCTACCCCGAGTACTTCGTAGTAGTCTCGTTTCGACATATCGTTTACATATCCTACTTTTTGTCGATAAGCATTTTATGCTCATCGAATCTACATCTGACTGTTGTGAAAATAACCTGAACACACATTCAATAAAGCCAAGTCATTTACACAACAAAGGCGCAACAAGAAATTCCTGCTGCGCCTGAACTGCTTACACGGCCCGCTAACATGCTAAGTAACGGGCCTGACACAACAGTTTACTTCTTGTCGTCGTCTTTCACTTCTTCGAATTCAGCGTCAACAACGTCATCGTCTGCTTTACCAGAAGATGCTTGCTGCTCTGCACCTTCTGCGCCACCGGCTGCAGCTTGCTGAGCTTGCGCCGCTTCCATCAGCTTGCTAGATGCTTGGATAAGCTCTTGCGTTTTCGCTTCGATGTCCGCTTTGTCTTCGCCTTTAACTGCAGTTTCAAGTGCTGAAAGTGCTTCTTCGATTGGCGCTTTGTCTTCTGCACTTAGTGCATCGCCAACTTCTTCAAGCTGTTTACGTGTGGCGTGAACCATACCGTCAGCTTGGTTACGCGCTTGAATCAGCTCTTCAAACTTCTTATCAGACTCTTTATTCGCTTCCGCGTCAGCTACCATTTTTTCTACTTCTTCATCGCTTAGGCCTGAAGAGGCTTTGATAGTGATCTTCTGCTCTTTACCTGTGTCTTTGTCTTTCGCAGACACGTGTAGGATACCGTCAGCATCAAGATCGAATGTTACTTCGATTTGCGGTACACCGCGTGCTGCTGGACGAATACCTTCTAGGTTGAACTGACCAAGAGACTTGTTGCCACTTGATTGCTTACGCTCACCCTGTAGTACGTGTACTGTTACCGCAGACTGGTTGTCTTCAGCAGTTGAGAACGTTTGCGACTTCTTCGTTGGAATTGTCGTGTTCTTCTCGATAAGCACAGTCATCACGCCACCCATAGTCTCGATACCTAGAGACAGAGGTGTAACGTCTAGAAGTAGTACGTCTTTAACGTCACCTGAAAGTACGCCACCTTGAATTGCTGCGCCTACTGCAACTGCTTCGTCAGGGTTTACGTCTTTACGTGGCTCTTTACCAAAGAATTCAGTCACGTACTTCTGTACTAGCGGCATACGAGTTTGACCACCAACTAGGATGATGTCGTTAATGTCGCCTACAGAAAGATCTGAATCAGCTAGTGCCTTCTTAAGCGGCTCAAGTGAATTCTTAACTAGGTCTTCAACCAAAGACTCAAGTTTTGCACGAGTAAGCTTAATAGCTAAGTGCTTAGGACCTGTTGCATCAGCAGTGATGTATGGCAGGTTAACTTCAGTCTGTTGTGAAGAAGAAAGCTCAATTTTTGCTTTTTCACCGGCTTCTTTAAGACGCTGCATAGCAAGCGGATCTTTACGAAGGTCGATGCCTTGGTCTTTCTTAAACTCTTCAACTAGGTAGTTGATAACACGGTTATCGAAGTCTTCACCACCAAGGTGAGTATCACCATTAGTTGCTAGTACTTCAAACGTGTGTTCGCCGTCTACTTCATCGATTTCGATGATAGAGATATCGAACGTACCACCACCTAAGTCGTATACTGCAACAACGTTGTCGCCTTGCTTTTTGTCCATGCCGTAGGCAAGAGCAGCAGCAGTTGGCTCGTTGATAATACGCTTAACTTCAAGACCAGCGATGCGACCCGCGTCTTTAGTTGCTTGACGCTGAGAATCGTTGAAGTAAGCAGGAACAGTGATAACTGCGCCAGTAACTTCTTCACCAAGATAATCTTCAGCTGTCTTTTTCATTTTCTTAAGTACTTCAGCAGAAATCTGCGGAGGCGCCATTTTCTCGCCTTTCGCTTCTACCCACGCATCACCATTATCAGCACCTACAATTTTGAAAGGCATGATGTCGATGTCACGCTGTACTTCTTTATCTTGAAAGCGACGACCAATTAGACGCTTAATTGCGAATAATGTGTTAGTCGGGTTAGTTACCGCCTGACGCTTTGCAGACTGACCAACTAATGTTTCTCCATCGTTTGTGTAAGCGATGATTGAAGGGGTTGTACGATCGCCTTCCGCGTTTTCAATTACGCGAGGTTTGTCGCCGTCTAGAACTGCGACACATGAATTCGTTGTACCTAAATCGATACCAATGATTCTACCCATTTCGTGTCTCCGAAAAAGTTTCTTAATTCTGTACTTTTAGTGGGGTTATTCCCCAGCCTTTTCAATAGATGTCAGTAAAAAAACTGACATTTTTGTGTGTTTATCGCAAAAAGCGTGACTTACGCTTGCGTGTCCACACCACCACTTGGCGCACGCGATACCATAACCATGGCAGGGCGTAACAAGCGGCCGTTAATTTGATAACCTTTCTGCATAACCGCCATCACCGTATTTGGCTCGTGGTCTGCACTTTCTTGCATAGACATTGCCTGATGCAAGTCAGGGTTGAAGGTTTCGCCCTGCGGATCAATAAGGCTTAATCCAAATTTCTCAATAGTGCTTAAGAAAGTTTTGTGGGTCATTTCCACACCTTCTAGAAGCGGCTTAACCGCTTCATTGTCGCCATCGGTCATTTCGATAGCACGCTCTAGGTTATCGATAACCGGAAGCAACTCGCCAGCAAAGCGTTCAAGGGCAAATTTACGCGCCTTTTCTACTTCACCTTCAGCACGACGACGTGCGTTGTCAGCATCTGCACGCGCGCGAAGCACGCCATCTTGCTGCTCTTTGATTGTGGCTTGCGCCTCAGAAAGTGCCGTTTCTAGCTCGTAAATGCGTTGTGCATTTTCATCAAGCTCTACGCCTTCTGCTTGTGACGCTTCTACTTGCGCTTCTTCAGCATTTTGTACAGTTTGATCAACTGTATTTTCTTGTTCTGCCTGCACGTCGCGATTATCGCTCATGCCTACCTCCAAACGTTTTTCTTAATTAGGCATTGCCCAATAACATTAAAATTATTGGGAATAAGTCTGTTGCGCTTAGTTATGGGGCTAGATTTAAGGTGATCAAGGGTATCCACATTATTTTTGTGGGTGATTTTAAAAAAATATAAAAAAAGCCAAACTTCAATACTAAGTTTGGCTTCCTAACGCTTTAATGAGTTTCTTTAATTTAGTTACCTAGTGGTACCAACTTGCCAAAATGTTGGCGTTCGTATTGAACCACTATCTAGGATAACACACTGAGGGTCACCTCTTTTGCAACCATTCCCTTTTATCCTGCTTCCCGTTTGCCCATGGTGCTTTCTGAGTTCACTTAGCATCAACCCGTGAACATCGCCCATATTGATACTAATTCCAGTCACCGTAATAGTTTCAATGCTGCTATCGAGACCAGCAGTAGACTTAGGGTTCTCATTATCCTGCGCTATAACTTTCTCTCCACTTAATTGTTGAAGTAGCTCTACCGAATTGGCGTATTTACCTGACGCTGGAAATGCTAATAGAGACTTCGCTTTCACCATATCCTTTTCCACAAACTCTCCATTGATATAAAGAACGGCTAATACATAGTTAGCGAGGTAGCTCATTCCTTCTTCAACTTCGGCTTCCAAAAATTCAACCGCAGTCGCTTTTTCTTCGTCGGTAGATTCATTATCAGAAAAGACGAGAACAGCATATTCCTCTGCCGTTCTATTAACGCCTTCATCTGCAGCAAATTTCATCAATCGCTTGGCTTCAGCCATATTCTTTTGTGTACCAATTCCCTGTGCAGCCATCCCCGCTGCTTGTCGGTAAGCTGGCAGGAAGCCCTGTTTGGCAGACTTATCAAAATAATAATAGGCATTTTCTAAATCTGTCTTTACCCCAGATTCAGGGTTCATAAAGATATGGCCAAGGGAGAAGCTGGTTTGTTCATGACCTCTGGACGCCAAAGCTCGAAGTGTATTCAGCTTAGCAAGTGAACAATCTTCGTCTGCGCATTCAGGTTGATTCGGAATAGCCCAAACAGATGCAGATATTATAGTTGAAATTAGTAGTGAGATTCGAAGAATACGTGTGCTTGCTGAGTTTTGTTTCATTAAATTCCCTTTTTATTATTTTGGTCATGGCTAAGACCGACTTATGTGTAAATCCTACTGCTCAAAAAGACGTCGCCTTGTATAAAAACCTATCACTTATAGTTCAAATTGCAAATAATTAACTCCGAAATATTGCTTGTGTACCAACAGAAGATACCTCGCATGTGAAAACTATGTTAATGTAAATCAACAATAAAACGCGCTTTCAATTGCGCTAATAAATGCGTTCAACTACACGGAATATCTATGCTAAGTATCTGGACGGTTGGCACTATTGTTGGTTGTTATCTCCTCGCGCTTTTCGCTTTAGCATTTTGGGGCGATAAGCGTTTACGTGACAACCGGCAACACCCAATATTGTACAGCCTTGGATTGGGCGTGCATTGTACATCTTGGGCATTTTTCGGCACTACCTCTCAAGCAGCACAATATGGCTGGGCAGTTATCCCTACTTATTTAGGGATTATGCTGACTATGGCATTTGCGTTTCCTGTGGTGCTTCATATAAGCAGACTGTGTCAACAACACAACATCAGCTCTTTAGCAGACCTCATCTCACTTAAATACCAGCACTCCCACTTGATTGCCGCGCTTATCACTTTACTGTGTTTTTTCGGTGTAGTGCCCTACATCGCCCTGCAGTTAGACGCCATTACGAAATCAATAAATTTGTTGACTGACGACGCGCATACAAGCACGCCATGGTTAAGTATCTACGTAGCTATCTTGCTCGCATTATTTGCCATTATCTTCGGTACCCGTACACTCAACTTGACCGACAAACACCCCGGTCTGCTACTTACTATAGCGTTTGAATCGGTTATAAAGCTTGTTGCCCTGTGCGCTGTAGGTGTTTTCGTTTGCTTCTATCTGTTTGATGGTGTGTTGGATTTGGTGTCTAACGCCGCTTCAAATGCCAGTGCTCGAGAAGTCATTTATGCTGATAGCGCACCCTGGGTTTATGTATCACATGTTGTTTTGGGCGTTTGCTCTATGTTCGTTTTGCCACGACAGTTTCATATGAACTTCGTTGAGCAGAACGGTGAGGGGGAGCTTAGAACAGCAAGGTGGCTATTTCCCCTCTATTTATTTGGCATGACCCTTTTTATTATTCCTATTGCACTTGCAGGAAAAATGCTGCTGCCAGTGGATACGAGCTCTGATGCGTATGTGCTTGCCCTACCTTTACATGCTGAAAATATCGCGCTGTCGTCATTTGCTTTCATAGGAGGTCTTTCTGCAACCACCAGCATGGTGATTGTTGCAACCTTGGCGCTGGGAATAATGATCTCGAACAATGTTGTCACGCCACTTTGGCTAAAAGCGAGACTAAAGACTTCGCCCAATCGTTCAATGCAGCCAAACAAAATACTGTCTATACGTCGTATTACCGTTGTGGTCGTACTTAGTATTGCGCTCTGGTATCACTTGAATATAAGTCAGGCTGCACCTCTGGTTAAAAGCGGGGTGATTGCTATAGCACTATTAGCACAGTGCATGCCTGCACTTATGTTTGGTCTTTACTGGACGAAAAGCAACAAAGCTGCAGCTATTTGCGCCTTGTTGGTAGGGTTCACATGTTGGGCAGCATTCCTCCTCTACCCAAGCTTACTGTCGAGTTATTATTTCAACCCAGCACCCACTGACCAAGCGCTTGGTTTGGGCTTTGCCTTTTCCTTATTGGCTAATTGCCTAACATTCGTTACGGTTGCATTGATTACATCAAGACGTGGCATGAAGCCAAATGATACGCTCCTCACAGATCACGACACACCTCGTTTACTGGTAAAAGTGAGGGACTTAATTGCACTCACCGAACGTGTGCTCGAAAGTGCCACGCACTCTCAACTGGTTAAGCAGCTATCAGTTGACGTCAATCGCGCCGCTAGCAGTGGTTATGCCAGTCAGGCGCTTATCGACAGGGTAAATAAGTTGCTTGCTGCACAAGTAGGAGCACCTAGTGCTCGTATATTACTGGGTGCCATAGCAGATACAGGCAGCGATAGCTTTCCAGAACTGGTTGACTGGGTAGAAGAAGCTTCTCAGTCATTTCAGTTTAACCACGAGGTACTTCAATCGTCAGTGCAAAACATTGAGCAAGGCATAAGTGTGCTTGATGACAAACTGCAGCTACTGGCGTGGAACGAACGTTACGTGGAGTTATTTGCCTACCCTAAAGGATTTCTAAAAGCGGGCATGCCCATTACCGATATACTTAGCTACAACGCAAACCGGGGGTTGTTTAGCCCCTCATCTATCGAAAAGCGCGTTAGCTACATGCTGGAAGGCACCCGTCATAAACATATTCGCAAACAGCCTGACGGAAAAGTGATAGAACTTAACGGCGCGCCGCTGCCTGGTGGCGGCTACGTGACTACCTATAGCGATATCACTGAATACATAGCAATTCAAAAAGAATTAGAAAGTGCAAAAGAAGATTTGGAGGCAAGGGTTGCGCAGCGCACAGCAGAATTAGAAGAGGCCAAACAACGCGCTGACAAAGCTAACGAGAGCAAAACCAAATTTCTGGCCGCGGCTGGGCACGACCTCATGCAACCCTTCAACGCAGCAACATTATTTGCCAGTATGCTCAGCAAAAAGACGCAAGGCAGTGAACTGGCAACACTATCTGAAGGCGTGGTGAATTCTTTGGACAATGCTCAGAGCTTACTTTCAATGCTACTTGATATGACGAAATTAGACGCTGGCGTACTTACCCCTCAAAAGACTGAATTTCCAGTCAGTGATATGTTGTCTTCATTAGTGCAGGAATTTAGTGTCATTGCAAAGCAAAAAGGTATTGAGCTCAGGTATGTACCGACCAAAGTTATGGTGTACTCGGACAAAGTGCTACTGCGACGGGTGCTTCAAAACTTGCTGTCCAACGCAGTCCGCTATACCGCAAAAGGCCGTATTTTGGTGGGCGTGAGACGCACAAGAATCACAAATACCGAGCAGGTTATAAAGCTTTGTGTTTACGATACTGGGCTAGGTATCGCCGACCACCAACAGCATGAAATATTTAGTGAGTTCCACCAGCTAGAGAGCAACAACAAAGGCGAAGGAATTGGATTAGGCCTGACTATTGTAGATAAGATATGTCGACTACTCGGTCATGAAGTCGGGCTGACTTCATCGCCAAAAAAAGGAAGCTGCTTCAGTGTGGCTGTATCTAGAGCATTTCAAAGCGAAGCCTCGATACTCACCGCGCACGTAAGTAACACTAATCATGTTGACTCCCCTTTTAACAAATCGGTATTAACGAAGAACTCAGCAAGTGCGCCAAATAATTCAGTAAGCGTTCAAAAAAGCGCAGTAGACAGCCGTTCTCGCCCTGTCTCCTCGCACTCCCATCAAATGCCCTCTTTAGACTCAGCGAATAAAAACAACAATGCATTTTTAAAAGACACCCGTTTTCTACTCGTAGAAAATGACGAGCAAGTGGCAAATGCAATGTGTACCTTACTGAGAGATTGGGGAGGGAGTACAACATTGATAGCGGGCGGAGCAGAAGTGTCGAGTATTTCACAAGAACACTTTGATGTGCTCGTCGCCGATTATCACCTAAATTATGGCGAAACCGGTTTTGACGTTGCAGCGATTCTTTCTGAAAATAACGTGAGTTTTGCCTTAAAGATTTTAGTCACTGCCAACAGAAGTAACGATATAAGAGAAGAAGCGGCGGAGCAACAATTTAGCTACCTGCCAAAACCCTTAAAGCCTGCGGCACTTAAGCGACTGCTAAAGCAATCGCTTGTTTAATAGAGAACTCGTGATCGCATTTGTAGTACGGCAGTAGGTATTTCGCCTTCTTTTGGTAGCTGGTTTGCATCAAGATACGTTTTACTTTTGCGGTAACGCGATGTGAAGTTTCCCGTAACGATAATCAAGTGTTACAACGAAGTCTTTCAACAAATCATAGCCTATTAAGCCAACTACCCGCTTTCCACCTATCCGGCTACCCGTTCTTTCATACTGACTTTCTAAGTTTGTCTTTTGCCCTTCAGCAGGAAAGCTAATCTTAACGTCACTAATCTCGAATGGACCAAACTTCACGACATCAGACGTAGCGAACTCATTGACCCCAGAACTATTGGCACCAAATGACGTGCTTGCGCCTTCCACTTTTTCAAGCAACCCAACCTTGGACGCCGCTCGACGGTTAATCAAAATTGTACCGGCGTTACCAGTATCGACTAATAGCCACAAAGCAACACCGTTAATTTCTACTTGCGCGATAGGCATTCCACTACCCTGTTGAGAGCTGGCTCGAACATTTGCCACCTCCCCAATATCTATCGAATCACGCGTTACCAAACGAATTTTTCTGTGGGGATAGTCCAATTGAACGATGAAGTTATTGAAAAAACCTGCCCCCAGTAACATACCATTAGAGTGATGACCTAAGCTGGATTCGACAAGTGAATCCAGCTCGAAATCACTACCAAATATTTCAACGTTTACATTGTTGTAAGCGTTACGCCTTTCAACGTCGTACACTCCTTTAACGGTCACGGGGCGCCCTTTATCAAGGTCTAAATCATGCTTCCCGATAAACGCGCGATTGATACTGTTTATTTGTGCTCCTGAATCCAGCATGACCCGAGATTCGATGCCTTCTATGGTAACAGGCAAAAAAACGTGACCGTTGTCCAGGGTGAAATCTGTCCATGCTGTAACGGCACTAAACGCATTGAAAGAACTAAAAAGAAGGGAAAATAAAATAAATCGCGTCATAAATATCCTTTTATGCCAGTAAGTTAATCCTTTTAACTTTTACGCTAACACAAGAATGTAAGGAGATCGATTGAACACGACGAGCTGCATTGTAAAAATGCCTTTTTAAAAAGAAAACAAGGCAAGTACGGGTGACTAACCGCGCACTCCTTCTCAAAAAATATGGGCTGTCTCGGCTTACTTCATGTTTTGTACTGAGCTCAACTTAAATGCATTGCATTTTTGAATGCGATACCGGCCTTGGTTCTGTTAATAACACCAAGCTTTCTCAATACTGCAGATACATGCTGGTTGACGGTGGACTCAGAAATGGCCAGTTCGTAAGCAATAAAAAACGAAGTGCAAATGGAAAATGTAACATGAACACTACTGAGCAACTGCGAAAGGGAAAACGAGATTGATTGCGAGCGGAGGCGCCTAGCATTTCTCAAAAACACCTTGACGCAATCAATTGTCGCGACATTGAAGCCACTACTATCTGAAAATATCAGATTTAGACGTTGCCCATATACTTACAATTATTGGCCACTTTCTGACATTTTAAACACCATCAAATATTTAAACTGTCACAGTTCTTTTATTTAATATCCAAGGTGAAAAAATGTATTTTTATAATCGCAATAGTCTGCGAGTATCGGTTTTTATGTCAGCTCTTATATTGTTTGGCTGTGGGAGCAATGACAAAGCGTTACCGAGTCCTCCACCAAATGATCCACCTCCGAACCAAAATCCACCGATTGTTAACATCCCCGATGGTGCCTGGGAGTGGGTTGGATTTGGAAGAGCAATTAATGTCTCGGGTGAAAGTATCGACATGTATGACTTTACACGTCAAACGTGTTTGTCGGTGGGGATTACCACGCAAGAGGAATTTGCTACTACGTTAACGATAGACTCAATTGAAGCGGATAAATTTGTCGCAACTGACGATGGCGCTAAGCTTGTATATTCTGCAAGAGATTCCATTCCGGCGGCTTGTCTTGACGATAGATTGATCACTGACAACGGCCCTGTATCAACCCTTGAACATACATTACATAACTTCAACGACTATTATCCATTTTTTGAGAAACGAGGAATAGTAGACTGGGAAGAGCGTATGGAAATTGCGCGATCTCAAGTGAATAGCCAAACAACAGATGAGGAGTTGCTAGCGACACTTATCGAACTTATTGCTGACTTAGGCGACGGTCATGTGAGTTTATCTGTAGGCGATGATTTCGAATTTATTCCCCTTAATCAAGAAGGCAAATTAGAGGACATTTTGGCGCAAGGTTTTCAGAATCAATCAGAAACTACTGATTTTGATACTTATGTAAATGGCCAGATTGCGCGAATGATTGCAATTCGTGATAGTTATTTTGATCTAGGAAGTTTTGCGAATGCTGGTGGTGAAGATCAGGATATAATTCTGTGGGCCACGATTGGGAACGGTGTTGCTGGCTATATTGAAATCAATAGTATGGGCGGTATCTCTACAAATTCAGCGGTTAGTGATCTCACAGCAACACAAGACCTAATGGACCGAGTGCTTGCTGATCTAGCGCATACAGAAGCGTTAATTATTAACGTTGCAGTAAATGGCGGTGGTGATTTAGCGATTGCTGATGCAATTGCGAGTCGATTCTCTACAGAAACCGTAACAGTTAGCGCGTATGAGGCCTTTGGTTATGATGATTCTAATACACCACAACAAAGTCCTCGAGTTCAGCGCGAACTAGCGCCTACCGATCGCGTTTCTTATAGCCGTCCAATTGCCACAATTTCCGGACCGAATACCTATAGTGCTGCTGAGCATTTTCTACTATCAATGCGAGCGCTAAGGCATCCAGTCTGTTTTATTGGTGAGCGATCAGACGGGATCCTGTCAGCACCTTTGGATAAACAACTACCTGCAGAAGGGGCAAGATTAGGCTTATCTAACATGGTTATCTACGATCACACCGGTCAGTCTTTTGAGGTGGTAGGTGTGCCTGTTGATATCGAATCGACTACTTTTGAAGTTGTAGATTCGAGCTCAGATAACAATCAAGCCATTGATTCAGCACTAACCGCGCTTGGTTTTGGATATCTGGTGAATCGTGGTACCCCTGCTGCCGATTGTGCGTTTAAAGAAGCGAGAATGAGGTTTGAAACTACTGCGCCGTAAGTTGAAAACCGGACTGGTTAAATAACGAAAGCACGGCAATTCCGAGCTTGCTCTCAAGCTCTGCCGTGCGCTCAATCGTGGATGCTTACAAATTGATTCCATATTCTTACAATTCCACACAATAACGTCGCTAGTGATTCTATATCCTTGTTGTAAATCAGCGAAGACAAGACATACAAGATGATAGACAAAACGAAATTTACTAGCATAGCGATGGGAACATTGATCGCATTCTCTGCAATTACTGATGCATCAGGCATCGTTATACGACATGACAAACCCGCGGAAAACTACTTAGCCGATTTACATGATTTCCCGCCCCTAGCGACCTTTTACAATATAGGTGTTCATGGAACACTAATCGCACCTGAATGGATATTGACCGCCACACACACTGTTTTTTGTTTGAATGCAGGTCAAACTATCAAGGTCGGCAATGAATTTGTAGAGGTTGAGTCTACCTTTAGTTTTCCATCCTATGAGTTAGGTGGAGAAAATGATTTGTCACTGGTTAAACTGAGTCGACCAATCAAGAGCGCTAAGCCTGCCAAGTTGTATCGTTCCAACGATGAAGTTGGAAAAACTGTGTGGTTTATAGGTAGCGGCGGTACAGGAACCGGATTAACTGGGCAAACTGTAAGTAACGAAGAAAACAATGGCGTGTTGCGCAAAGCCCAAAACCAGGTGTTATCGGTGACTGATTCTGACCTTAAGTTTATTTTTGAGCCTGGAAATGAGGGTTTAGAGCTTGAAGGTGTATCTGGAAACGGCGACAGCGGTGGTCCAGCTTTTATCAAAGATGGAAGCGACTATATTCTATTAGGTGTTAGCTCCAGAGCAAATTCTGAAGATAGAGATGTCGGTGAATATGGCGTTGAGGAGCTATACACAAGAGTCTCAACGCACACCGGCTGGATTGAACGTGTAATATCTTCCAATGAATCAGAAGGAGCGAAGATAAGCTCATTAGACTCATTTCTACACCCAGGCATGACAGATGAAAATATTACGGAAATCTGCCAATCAATATCTATCAAACCGGAAGGTTAAAAATGAAAGGGAGTGTTTTAAATAGCACTCCCGCTCTTAAGTGCTTTTAATGCCCTATCTCATGCAAAAAGACCAAGTAAAGATGAGCGACTAATTCTGCCTTGTCCAGCATTGGCAAATGTCCACATTCATATAGTATTTTGCGACTGGAGTTAGGTAATTTTGCATCTAATACATCCGCACCTGAAACGTGAAAAATACGATCTTCTTTGCACCAGATAATTAATGTTGGCATCTCCAGCTGAGGTGCTAACTTCATTAATGTAGGTGTGTCGATAAAGCTGTTAGCTGCATGCCAGATGTTTTCATTCTGCTCTGGCGTACTAATTTCTTGCTTCATCCACGTTTTTAAAATCGGAGATGGTAGTGTTGGCGTGATTGGAAATAGCCACGCATTGCGTTGATTGAACTCGCTCTCTGTGCGAGCCAAAAGTGGTATATGTCCATTTTCTATAGCAATTTCCATATCGCTTTTGACTTTCCCTTTGACCCCAAGTGGACTGCCAATAAACGCAAGAGACTGAAAAAGCTCAGGTTGCTCAATTGCAAGCAGACCTGCAATTTGTGCTCCCATCGAATTTGCACCAAAATGCGCTTTGGATATTCCGAGTGACGCTAGAACACTGCGTAGATTTTGCGCTTGATTTTTCAACAGGTAATGGTCAGGACTCAATGGGTCGTTATCACCGAAGCCGGGAAGGTCCAATGCGATCACATGGAAATGTGGAGTGAGTTCTCGCGCCAAATCAACCCAGTGTTCTTTTCGCGCGAAAACACCATGTAATAGAACCACTGTTTCAGCTTCATACTGCGTGCGTCCACCTTCTAGATAATGCACTCGACCAAAGGGTAAATCTATCGATTTCATAGTCAGCCCTGCTGACATATTATTTATCGTCAATAAGATCGTCTGCACTTTTTGTGGCAGTGCAAACCAAGCAACAACGAGCATAATGGGAATAATTATACAGATAGCCACAACTGTGCGTTTCATAAAGCCTCGCTTTCCTAGCATTTTTATTATTAAGATGAAGCGGTTACCGGCTTAAAAGTGTTACGGAAACCGCTTGCTATAGGTTGGGGTGCGTTACATTGAAATAGTTTTAATAACCGTCTTTTATCGCTACAAGCTCTCTATTTCTTATATAAACGGATTCACCATCTGCTTCGATTGGAATAAAGGTTAAATTAGATACCTCGCCACCAATCTCTGCAAAGAACGTATCATCACCGAAGTGCGCAAGTTCTCTCTCATAAGGGATGGGCTGTGGCATAGAGTCGAGCTCTGGAATAGTTATTGTTAGGTTGTTACCTTCAGCTTCGATAATAAACGTAAAGTTGTCGGTTGTATAAATACCCTCATGCTTTTCATATTTCGTTGGATCGTTTGGTATAAGTGGTAATTCAGTAGATGCAGGCAATGTGGTTACTGCATCTAGTGCCGCTAAAAGGGTCGGTGTTAATTCGCTAAAAGCACCGCTACTCATAATTGATATTGCAATATCAAGGTCAGGAAAGACATAAAACACACTGGTGTATGAAAGCGTGTTTCCGCCATGATTCCAGTTTCTTATTGGGTACCATGCTTCATCATTGTTAAAGCCTTCATTAACATATATGCCGTAGCCATAATTCACGGGTAAACCACCAAAATCTTCGCTGACATGAGCGGTTGTTAACTGTTCTCTAAATTCATTGCCTAAAATACTCTCGTTACCATTTAACAAGAACTCCGCCATTTTGAGTTGCTCAGTAGGCGTTGACCAGGTTTCGGTACCCGCAGGGTGGCCAACAGTAGTTTCAGGTATTTGACTGATATTGGTCACATACGTACCTGGTTCATTTGGATCCAATGCCTGATAACCAAGAGCATAATTTCCATCCGCAACTGCACCTGAACGTCCCACAGCGCTTCTAGTCATACCTAAATCATCAAAAATATTCATTTTAACGTACTCGTCAAAACCCACTCCTGATAGTTCTTCAATTAACGCCCCAAGATATGACCAATTGGGGTTGCTATAGTTATGAAAAAGGCCTGGGGGGTTCATTAAGCGAGACTGCTGCGGATAGACTGCTTTCATATAAGTTTGCAGCGATTCATTAGACTGCAAACCTGAATCGCGAAAACCCGATTGATGCGTTAAAAGGTGCTGAATTTCAATACCTTGCCAATCAAGTGCTTGGTCCCCCGGATATTGGATTTGAGGCAAAACATTCACTAAGTTGTCGTCAATTGCTATGCTGCCTTGCTCTATTAACTGCAATGTTGAAACTGCCGTAAACATCTTAGTTGTAGAGCCCAATTGAAAAAGTGTATCAGTGGTAACCGGTTCACCAGTACCTTTAACTTTTTCTCCAAACGCTTCGGCAAAAACCACATCGCCTTCTTGGTATATTGCAATTGAAATCGCCGCAGTATTATTGCTTGTTAAATCTTGCTCAATCGTCGTTCTCAATTGCGAGAATCGATCAGGTGATGGATTGGGATTTGGAGAAGGCTCGTTTGAATTCGAACCACCACACGCTGTTAGAAAAGCGGTAAAAAAGAGTGTTCCTACTAACTTGTACATTTGATATACCCGTAAACTAATTAAGTGTGGCAAGTATATCTGTGGGCTGTAGCCAATCCTGTTTGGAACTGTAGGGAAATTGTAAGCTAATTGTAAGCTTTGCTATATGTCGCCAAAACTCACAAATATTGACTACGAAACTAATTTGGCTTGGCATTAACAGGCATCGTTAATTTAACAACTGCCCCCAAACGCTCAAGTTCACAGTGTTGCGCAACCTCGCGTAACTCAAGTTCGAGATCACCTTTGGATAAGAAGGCAATTTGAAAGCCGTGCCAATCAATAACGCGTTGCACTATCGCTAAACCCAACCCGAAGTTTTCACCGTTTCTTTTTCTACTTGAATCAAGCCGAACGAAGGCTTCAAAGACTTTTTTTAAGTCTTGTTCGGGGATACCAGGTCCATCATCACAAATTATGCAAATGATTTTTTTGTGTCCCGAACTTTGTTCAACTCTGTTGAATAAATTCACAGTGACATCACTTTTAGCGTAAGAAATCGCGTTGGTGATTAGGTTTACGTACACCCGATACATCCACGAATTATCAAATGTGGAATGTTTATCAGAAATAACTGAATTGAGCCGTAAGGAGATTCCTTTGTTTTTTGCTATAGGTTTTAAATCATTAACGATAGCTTCAAGAAAATCGTGAACATCCGTAGCACGATGTTCTAGCTGCATTCCTTTTCTTTCCATACTGGCGTAATCGAGAAACGCGTTAAGCATACCTTCAATGTTATCAACGTCTTGCTCCATACGTCGCAAGTAGCCGTTCTTCTTATCAATGTCTGATTCACTGATGCTTGCGTCTAAAGCAAAGCGGAAGCAAGCCACTGGCGTCCGTAAATCGTGTGACAGGCTATTCGCAAGCAATCGATTTTCTTCGACCAGGTGCTCAATTTGAGAGGCCATTTTATTAAAGCTGTTCTCAAGTACGTTTATCTGGGAATACTTCGCAGGCTTAACACGCACACTTAAATTGCCTTTGCCAAACTCATTTGCGAAGTGGGTTAATTTTTTAAGTCGTTGAATTAAAGGCGACATCCACAAAACCACAGCTATGCTCACTCCAAAATAAAGCAATAACGTTAGAAATAGTTCTAACTCTCGGCCCTGCTCTGCACTGTTAAACTCAGTAAGCTTAAGTAAGTACTCTGGGTGATTTGCAAGTCGCTTTAGCTGAAATAACTCATTCTCTGATGCCAGCTGAATGCCAGTGGTTTCCAGCTCCGTGATGATGTCCTTATCGAACGCAAAATCGTCGATACTAACTAACAGTAGGTCAGTATCAAATTGTTGACTAAGGTTGGCTACGGTTGACTTTAATTGTTCATTTGGCACTTCGTTTAAATGATTAATGAAACCGTCTAAAAGAACGTTTTCGGAACTGTTTTGTTGATTGTTCTGGCTCGTTGAATAATAAACAAATTCATCGATAAGCCACCCAAAACCAAACAACGACAACGTAACCGTAAGAACAATGTGAATGATGAGTTTATTCATGATTTAAATTGCGCATTACATGCCAATACTTGTGCATTACCATGCATCAGGTACAAACAAATACCCCTTACCCCAAACGGTTTTTATGCGTTCATTTTCCTCAATGTTATCACCAAGTAATTTCCGCAAATTTGATACCATCACGTCAAAACGTCGATCTAATCCATCGTACTCTCGAGACTTCAACTCTTGAAATACTTGTTCGCGGCTTACTACTGTCCCGGCGTTCTCGGCAAGCAAACAAAGGAAGTCAAATAACCCAGTCGTTAAGTCAACACTCTTGCCATTTAAAACGACTCTTTTAGATGCTTTTTTTATCTCTAAGCCTCCAAAAATAAGCGCATTTTTATCTGAACTCTCAACAACTGTTACATTGCGCAATGCTGACTTAATACGAGCCAACAGAACCCGTGGTTTCACGGGCTTGGTAATGTAATCGTTTGCTCCTACTTCTAAGCCAATAATTTCATCTATTTCGTCGGCTCTCGCTGTCAACATTATGATAGGGATTTGGCTAGACTCTCTGACGCGTTTACAAACTTCAATCCCATTAAGTCCTGGTAACATTAAGTCAAGAAGTACTAAGTCAAAACTAGCGCCATTTAGGGTATCTTGTACAGCCAATCCATCAACGAGGTGCGTAACTGCAAAGCCTTCATTTTCTAAAAAATCCTTAACCCACTGCGCAAGTGCAACATCATCTTCTACTAACAAAACATTCGCGTAACTCGACATATGTTGCTCCTACCGTCAAATTGACTTTAAAACAAACGCCAACGGCGTCTTTTTTGTGATTCTTTGTAGACCCAAGTCACAACAATTGAATCGGTGAACAACACTTCTTTGCTCTCTACATCAATTAATGAATAACTACTGGTCTTGGATAACACAAATGATCCACTAAAATCGCCCGTTTCGCGTTTTGACCAACAAAAAATTGGTCGCTCTTTGTTTTCTTGATAAAGACAAACATTTCTCGGCGCTTGTAACGTCCATGAAAATACTAAGTCCCCATAGCAATTTTTACCTTTGGCAATAACAACACAGCTGGTTGGCTTGAGTTCAAACTGACCATAATGTGTAGTGTCGGCAGCAGCGGGTAACACGAAAACAAGTACTGAGAGTATCAGTACGTAATGATAAAGATGTCTACCTTTACCAAACATACATTACACCCAAACTAAACAGCATGTGTTGATTACGTTGGTATAGAGGACTGTCGCTGAATGCCTCTGAGTAATACTTATAGGTAAAACCCGATACAAAAACCCAATCTTGGCTTAGGGGGTATTGCGCCGATACGTCCAGTGACAAACGAACCCCGAAACCTGCCTCGTAAACAGGCCGATTTGCAGTTGCCTCCTCAAGCGATATTCCAGCATGATAATCAACGACCTCATTACTAAACAGTGTCGCACCTATACCAGCGTGCAATTCCCAATTATAGACTTGGTAGGCTTGTGCATAGTATCCATCGACAATCCACCCACCATGGGTAATGTTGAATGGATCACCTGCTACATCTATCCACCATGCCTGATTGTCACCATATCTCGTAATGCGAAAGCCTTGGTTGATTTCATCATCTCTGTCCCTGATCCCACGGAGTTCCTCAGATGGCTCATTCCTTAATAGATTACCCGTATCTTCGGATAAGCCATCTAGATATGATTGACCTAAAAGAAAATCTACCTGATAGTCGACATCATCAACCAATCGGTAACCGATTGATGAGCCTCGATTACTGCGGTTAGCCTGATTGTTTGCTTCAATGAAGAACCGATCATAATAAACATCGATACCCAAAGAAATATCGATGTAATCGATAAAGTCTTCTTGTCCAGGATCGATGAATAGTTCATTTTTAAACAGCGCATCCATTCGCAAATAAAGCGTATAATTCAGCTCCGCTTTTTCTTCAACAGAACAGCGTAATGATTCTTTACCACTGAACGTTTCATAATCATTCGCGACAGCCTGTTTATGCAAGAACGACGTGATTACCAAGAAGAATATACAAGCACTTAGATAGATTTGCTTGGCCACGTTGATTCCTAAGAGGTCATCACTTTCAGCCTCTACTGACTGTAAATTTTCTGAAAGCAAGCTTAATTTCCTCCTTTGAATAAAAGAGGTCTACGATTGATGCTCGATATCTAAACATGTAGTTAAAGCCTATATGCAGTGCGCAACGCTTCATTTCACTCTTTTAATCAGTTGGACAAAAGTAGACGTTACCACTTAGGGTGACATTTGTTTGAACTGACGAGCCACCTAGGTCCCGATGGAAACTTCCGGTTTGACCTGCTCGCTCAGTCAGAATAAAAACAACGTTCCCTCCCATTTTATGTGCTTGGTTCTTTAAATCGTGCCTGGCACCAGTTTCTAAATCTTCATTTGAGGTAAATTCTCCAGTGAAAAAATCCCCCTGACTTCCCGTGATGTCACCTAAAAATTGACATTCGCTTTGAGGCTCTATTGTCGTTAGCCTCACAAGACTAGCATTTGGATCTAACGGTTTTGACGTACAAGCAGTTATCACACAAACCACACCAACAATGAATACATTTTTCATTTTTTAACTTCTCTAAAAAAACACAAGATAAAGGTACAAGTCGTTGTAACAAAAATATATTTAAAGAATGTAATTTATTGTTAATTTATCACTTACATTTGTCTGAACAGCCCCATAAACTTTGACTCTTGAGGTCTGAGCATTAACTCCACTTTACCTTGGAGATTACAATATAAGTATTTACCAGTTCATACACACAGACGATACCTTAACCAAACGTTTCAAGTTTTTTGGGTTAAGTCTTGCAGATGCCTGCTGCGTTAAGTTTCCATATTTACTGTACTTGGCTTAAATGCATTGCATTTTTGAACGCGATGCCGGCCTTGGTTCTGTTAATAACACCAAGCTTTCTCAATACTGCAGATACATGCTGTTTAACGGTGGACTCAGAAATGGCCAGTTCGTAAGCAATCTGCTTGTTAAGCAAGCCGTCTGATACCATTCGCAACACTTTAAGTTGGTGAGGGGTAAGTTGCTTTAATCGGTTTGTGAAATCATCTTGGCCAGAGTGGCCATTCACATTCGATGCAGAGGCATTTGGCATCGTAGCTGATGCACTGTGAACTGAAGACGGGATCCAAGTTTCACCGTCTAACACCGTATTTACCGCGTCAATAATGCAATCGACCGAAGCTGATTTGGGTATAAAACCGCTTGCGCCTAACGCAAACGATTTTGCCATAACATCAGGCTCTTCTTGTGCGGTAATAACAACAACAAGTACATCAGGATAGAGCGCATGTACCTCAGCAAGGCCATTTAACCCTTCATTGCCTGGCATCGTGAGATCTAAGAAAAGCAGATCGATGTCGTCATTTTCTTCAAGACTAGTGAGCGTATCGGGGAACGTGGAAGTTTCTACAAGTTCGATATGCTCCACACTAGCTAACGCATGGCACATCGCAGCCCTGAACAGAGGATGATCGTCAGCAATCAAGATTTTCACAGACATAATGCTATCAACTTGTAACTACCTTGTTAATCAACATACTACCACGCCGGTAAAAAAAGGTTAATCTTATTGGCGTATCTGTTATTGCGTATCTGTAATTGGGTAAGGCTCCGCACCACGCCCTTCACTGCTCGACATATCCGCCGGCCAACACAATCGAAAGAGGTCGAGCAAACGTGAGCACGCCTAAGCGCAATGGCCTAGGCGTGAAACGTGTTGCTGGTCTTCTTCAGAACATACCGTTTAGAATCGATAACCTACCGTAAGGTGAACTGTACGTGGGTCACCGTAATAACCGATAAGTGTCGTATCGCCACCAAGGCCCGGACCAAAGTTACCTTCATCGTCTTGCGTGACAAAGTCATAACCACCAACCAAATACTCTTCATCGGTCAGGTTTTTGACGTGTAGTCCAGCATACCAGTCGCCTTCAACGCTTTCCCAGCGCGCGCTTAAGTTCACCATACCATAGGCATCTTGTTGAATAAGATCGCTGGTTTCAAAGATAAGATAATCATCGCGATAGTAGTAGTTGGCGTTGAAAGTAATATCCCCAAAACTCGTTTCTAGTAGGTAGTTGGCATTAAGATTAAAGGTATTCTCTGGCGTACTTGCTAGACCAATCAACGGAGGGATTGCATTGTTTTTCTTAATCTCAAAGTCAATATAACCATAAGCAACGTCAAACTGAAGGTTATCCGTGGCTACCCACGTCATCTCCAACTCGGCGCCTTTTGCAGCCGTTTCTGCAGCATTGCGCAGTCGCTGGTCAAGGGCTGTTGGATCAGACAAATCTCCTTCTACACCAATATACTGACGATCTTTGTGGTCGTAAGAGAACAATGTGATATTCATACGAAGTGCGTCGGTTAAGTCACTCTTCACACCCACTTCGAAGCTGTCAACGACTTCTGGTTCAACACCAGGCTCGTTAGTCTGAGCACGAGGGTTAAACGTGCCCGATTTGAAGCCTTGTGAATAGCTCGCGAAGAACATGGTATCGCGGTCCATTTGATACTCCACGCCCACTCGCGGGGTAAAGCGCGACCAACTTTCTACCGCTGGCGCGTCTAACACTTCATCGCCATCGGTGTCTGTCCCAAGTACTTGAGGTACTAATTGTCCTTCGGGACGCACGTACCCATCAATCCAGTCGGTATAAGGATAAACATTGGCGAATACCAGACCGTTATTTACAAACGCGGTCTTTTCTTCATCGGTGTATCGGGCACCAAGCGAAAGCGATAGCTTATCGGTTACGTCATAGTTCATCTGCGCATAGGCAGCCCAGCTTTCTGAGTTATTACAACCCGTCACTTCCCGCGTTAACCCTGAGGCACCAAGCGATTGACCTAACACACCTAAAATGGCATCAAAATTACCGCAACTCTCACCATCGTAAAAATAGAGCCCTGACACTAAGCTAAACGCGTTCCCGGTATAATTCGCTTGAATCTCGTGAGTATCATTACTGTCGTCGTACTCTGCCGGTACATCAAAAATAGGCAGAGGCGTATTGTCAAAATCAATGTTGGTAGGTGAATAGCTCTCTCTATGCGAACCAATATATTTAAGCTCTAAATCATCATTCACTCTGTATCGTGCCAGCCAGTTATAGCCTTCTAACTCAACTTTATTCCATGTAGGTAAGCTGGTGTACGAATCGAAAACCGAATCAGGCACGGGCGCATCAGTTAATATACTTGGGATTAAACGGTAGCCGCCTTTCGCATTTGATGTGTCTTCGGTCTTATCCCACCCAATACGGAAAAACAAATCTTCACTCGGGTGAACTTCAAGCGTTACACGGGCTGCCCAGAGATCTTTGTTATAGTTCTCTTTATCTTGATTGGGCAACGCGCTTACCAGATATTCGCCGAAGCCGTCGCGGTTTAAGTTGGCATAACCCACGCCTAGATACACCGTGTCTTCAATCAGCGGTATTTGACCTGTCACTTTGATATCACGCTGACTGTAACTACCTACCGTAGCTTCAACGTTCATCTGCGTATCGCCGGTCATTTCCTTCGTAACGTATTTAACCGCGCCACCAATGGTATTCTTTCCGTAAAGCGTCCCCTGCGGGCCACGTAATACCTCAATACGCTGTACGTCTAACAAATCAAGTACGGCCCCTTGTGGGCGAGCAATATAAACATCGTCAACATAAATACCCACGCCTGGTTCATAGCCCCAAAGCGGGTCTTGCTGACCCAATCCGCGAATAAATGCCGTCAGGGTGGAATTGGTACCGCGACTAGTTTGTAGCGTAGTGTTGGGCGAAAACTGCTGCACTTCAGTCAGCACGCTAATCCCTTTTTCGCCAAGTTCAACCGCACCAATAGACGTGATAGCTACCGGCGTTTCCTGTAGCGACTCTACAGTTTTTCGCGCTGTCACCTCAATGCGTTCTAATTTTCCTTTTTGCGCTTCGGCATCGGCATCAGCTTGACTATCCTGAGCGAATACTGGCGCTGTGCTTAAAACGCTAGCCACCGCTAGGGCACAAAGGCTGCGAATGGGGAGCTTAACTGAATCGCTTTTGCGTTCTACTGTGCTAACAGAGGCTGAATGTGATTGGTAGGGTAAAACCAAGCCATTTGTGTGTATTGATTGAGACATAGTGAGTCCTTGTTGTTCTAAGTTCTGGTCACTGCCGGATGTATTGCCTACGGTCAAAATCACTTTAGTTAATTAATTGTTAATAGTATGTAGTACCATCGTACTATGGGATTTTGATAAAAGTAACGTCAAACTTTATGTCTGTTATGAACGCTTTTTATCTGATTTGTATACACTTTGTGGTTTTGAGTGTAAGCAAATCTTAAATCGACTTAACTGTTTCGGATCATCTGCGGTCACAGATTTTTTAAGGAATAATAACTATGTTAAGTATGATTGGCTTAGTAGGCGGTCTGTTGTTGCTTATTGTTTTGACAATACGCGGAATGAACCTCTTTATTGCTGCACCTTTGTGTGCGCTTGTAGTTGCCATTACCAATAATATCGGCGTCTTCACCGGCGACGTAAACTTCGTTCAAACCTATATGAGTGGTTTCTCTGGCTTTATCGCCTCTTGGTTTTTCATGTTTTTACTTGGTGCGTTATTCGGTAAATTCATGGAAGACACAGGAGCAGCAGATGCTGTTTCTCGCTGGATTATCACCAAAATTGGTTACAAGCGTGCCGTATTAGCTGTTGTGCTAGCTTGCGCTATTTTGACCTACGGTGGTGTAAGCGTGTTTGTGGTAGCGTTTTCTGTTTACCCTATGGCGGTGAGTTTGTTTAAAGATGCCAATCTACCCCGTCGCTTCATACCTGCTGCCATGGCATTCGGGTCGGTAACATTTACGATGACCTCCGCGGGCTCGCCAGAAATCCAAAACTGGATCCCTATAAAGTATTTGGGTACCTCCCCTTTTGCCGCGTGGGAAGTTAGCCTTGTCGTCGCCATATTCATGGCATGCTTCGGTTACTGGTGGCTTGCTAAGATGATCAGAAAAGCCGTTAATAACGGCGAGGTGTTTGAAGCCAGAGCAAGCGACCCTGAAGTGCGAGACAGAGCGCTACCCCACCCGCTTACCGGAATTGTGCCGTTAGTCGTGGTGTTAGTCATTTCGTTTCTATTCCATGAAGAACTCGCTCAGCTTGCGCTTATTCTGGCGTTAGGCGGCGGCGTACTGTGTTTGCTGGCTATTAACTACAAACATTTTCACAGTTTACCGGTTGCCATAAATGCGGGTACCACCGGCGCATTGATCGCCATAGGTAACACCGCAGCTGTTGTAGGTTTTGGCTCTATAGCAAAAAACACCGAAGCGTTTCAAACAACAGTAGCGCTTATGACCCAAATTCCTGGTAACGAGCTTATTGGTGCCGCCATTGCCGTAAGCGTGATTGCAGGGTTAACAGGAAGTGCATCTGGCGGACAAGCCATTGCCTTACCCTTGGTGGCTCCGCATTACCTTGACCAAGGCGTAGAGCCAGAACAGCTACATAGAATTGTGTCTATATCATCAGGCGCATTAGATTCGTTACCTCACAATGGCTATGTGGTTACTACCATACGCGCCATTTGTAACGAAACCCATCAGGCTGCCTACTGGGCGGTTGGTGCGCTAACAGTTGTGGTGCCAGTTATTGGGCTTGCTATGGCCATTGGCCTGTTTAGCATTATGTAGCATTAGTCAAAGCCAACGATATAGTCGAAGACCGCATGACAAATAGGTCACTCTTGCAAAATATTGCCATCTGAAAATGCGGTCTGAGAAAAGGATAAGAAAGTATGAATTGGAACAAGACGCTTGCTTCCACGTTAGTGTGGAATAAGAGCAAAGGAATCAATAAGCTATTGAAACAGCTCAGCTCACAACGAGTACAGAAACCGTTAGCATTAGCAAACTTGGTTGAGGTGTTTTTAGTTAAAAAACAGCGCTCATTGGTAGGATTATTTGCCACGCTAATGTTGACGATACATTGTCAGGGCATTGCTGGCGAACTCGAAGATACATCGTCATTGCTCAGTTCTTCAAAAGCACCTTCGTCTGAGGCAGCTTCTTCCTCGCCGAGCGCTTCGCATTCCAATGCTTCGCTGATGGTAGAAAAACGCGTTTTTGAAATGCCTCATTTCACAACCTTTGGTGGTAAACAAATTAAAAACGTAAAAGTTGGCTGGGAGGCGTACGGAACACTAAATGATGCTAAGAGTAACGTTATACTGATTACCCACTATTTTTCTGGATCTTCTCATGCCGCTGGAAAGTACGATGAAAACGATCCAGCGCCAGGCTACTGGGATAGTATTATCGGCCCCGGCAAGGCGATTGACACAGACCGCTTTTATGTAATAAGCGTTGATACGCTGGCCAATCTAAATGCTTACGACCCGCACGTTATTACAACCGGTCCTACGTCAATAAATCCAGATACAGGCAAACCCTATGGCTTAGACTTTCCCGTCGTGACAATACGTGACTTTGTCAATGTTCAAAAAGCACTTCTCGAAAGTTTAGGCATTAGCAAACTGTATGCGGTTATTGGGCCTTCTATGGGCTCTATGCAGGCTATCGATTGGGCGAGCGCTTACCCAGACTGGGTTGAACGTATGATTTCAGTTATCGGCGCAGGTCAAAGCGATGCATGGACTACCGCGGCATTGGAACACTGGGCAACGCCTATCACTCTAGATAAAAACTGGAACAACGGCGCTTATTCCAAAGAGCAAGCGCCCCTTAATGGCTTAGCTGCCTCGCTCATGTTAATTACGCAAAATGCCCTTACCCCTTCTTTTTTCAACCAAACCGGCAACACGTTAGGGTATAAAAATGTTGAGTCGGCGCCGCTTAATGACATACGTCAATCACACAGTATTGTGAACTGGCTGCGTGAGCGAGCAAAGACCCGGGCAAAATCCATGGACGCAAACCACCTTTTATATTTGGTTCGAGCTTGCCAGCTCTTCGTTGCTGGGCATCAAGGTAATCTTGAGCAAGGGCTGGCGTCGATAAAGGCGAAAACGCTGTTTATTCCAGCTCAAACTGATTTGCTTCTTATGCCCTACTTATCGCAAAGTGCACACCAAGGTTTAACTTCAATGAATAACGACAGCACATTGGTTACGCTAAATGGCAAATTAGGTCATTTGGAAGGCGTGACGAATGTATCCGCTCAGGCTCAGGCTATTCGCCAATTTTTAGAAAATGATAAGGCAGCAATGCAATGATGAAATCTACCCCCTTTTTACGCCACGCGCTTTGTCTGTCTGTATTAAGCGCACTTGCCGTTAGTGTACCGGTGTTCGGTAACGAGTCATCTGCGCAAGACGCGCTCCCTTCACTCACCATTGATTTAAATAACGTTACCGTATCTGGCTTATCGTCAGGCGGTTACATGGCAACACAATTTCAGTTAGCACACAGCGACTGGGTAAAAGGCGTTGGCGTTATTGCTGGTGGCCCGTACTTCTGTGCACAAGGTGATATAACCACTGCCCTGGCACAGTGCGTGAACAAGGTAGAGGGAGAAATTAACCTTGAAGCGCTGAATGAAAAAGCCAAACAGTATGAAACTGAAGGAAAAATTGCGTCGCTTTCCAATATGAAAGACGCAAAAGTCTGGCTTTTCCACGGTACGCAAGACACCAGAGTGATTGCACCAGTGAGCGATTTATTATTTGAGCAATACAAATTGTGGACAGACACACAAAATATTGCCTATATCAATGACAAGCCGATGGCACACCTTTTTCCTACCCAAAACAATGGGGTTAACTGCATGAAGTCAGAAAGCCCCTTCATTGGGAACTGCGACTACGATGCAGCAGGTGCCATGCTCTCTCATCTTATTGAAAATGTTTCGACACCTGACGAGTCACTGTCAGGGCAAATTCATTCAATTGATCAGCAAAAAATAGCGGGGGGCGATGCCAAAACATTAGCAAGTGAAGGTTTTGTGTATGTGCCTGAAAGCTGTGCACAAGGCGAGCCGTGCAGAGCCCATATTAGTTTCCACGGCTGTAACCAGTATGCCGATGCCGTTGGCGATGCCTACACTACCCAAACAGGGCTGAATGAATGGGCTGATGACAACAATATTGTTGTGCTTTATCCGCAAACTAAGAAGTCGTTATTCATGCCGTTAAATCCACAAGGCTGTTGGGATTGGTGGGGCTATGCCTCTGGCGATTACGCCAACAGGAACGGCGCACAAATAAACGCAGTAAAACAGCTGCTGTTTTCATTAAATAGTGCACCTTCACTAAATAAATCCAACGGAAGTAACAATGACTAAGCGCACAATATTTATCACGGGTGGAGCAAGCGGCATTGGCTTTGGCATTGCTGAGTCAATGATGAAACAAGGGCACCATGTGATCATCGCCGACATAAACGAACAGGCAGCAAAAGAGGCTGTGACTCGACTTGCGCATTTAGACGGTTCGGCCAGCGCAGTAGCCGTAGACGTGTGCGATGCAGGGCAAGTCGCAGCGCTACCTGAGGTACTAGGGAAGCATACCGTTGATGTACTTATAAACAATGCCGGTATTCAGCACGTTTCACGCATAGAGGACTTCCCTGCAGATAAATGGCAGCAGCTTATAAATATCATGCTTGTTGGACCTGCTCTTTTAACCCAAGCTTTTTTACCTGCCATGCGTAAGCAAAATTACGGGCGCATTATCAATGTAGGATCTATTCACTCGTTGGTAGCCTCGCCCTATAAGTCTGCTTATGTAGCGGCGAAGCATGGGCTGTTAGGGTTCGCAAAGACTATCGCTCTTGAAACAGGAGATTGCGATGTAACTATCAATACCCTTTGCCCTGCCTATGTGAAAACACCATTGGTGGAAAAACAAATTGCAGCACAGGCAAAAGAAAATAACCTTACCGAGGAAGAGGTAATAACAAAAATAATGTTAGAACCCATGCCTAAAAAGCAATTTGTTAGCGTTGAAGAACTTGCAGATACCGCAAGCTTCTTAATGTCGCCCAGTGCTCGCAATATAACAGGGCAAACTATGGTACTTGATGGGGGCTGGACGGCTCGGTAGTTAATGTAAAAGTTTACTAGACAAATTCTTTACTTGCCATTCGATGAGAAACTTTGGAGGATAAGTTTTACAATTCGACTGGCAAGGACTTCCACGATGATAAAAGGAATCAACATTGTACACACTCAAGATTTAGCAACTCTGCTCGAAAGGTCGCAATCTGGTGACCGGCACGCGTGGAATACGCTTTTTGAAACAGTTTACCCGTCCCTCAAGCGAATTGTAGCCAATCGAATATCTCCTCACAGAGAACACATGACAATAAGTACCACGGAAATGGTTCATAATGTTTATCTCAAATTTGAGGGACAGCAACAATTTAACTGGCAAAACAAAGCACACTTTTTTTCAATACTGGCAAGAGTTTCCAGAAGAGTGGTTATAGATTACCTTCGCTCTAAGCAATGTGAGAAGCGAGGAGCAATGTTCACTATCGAGTCTTTTGAGCCCAACTCTCAACCCATCGACTACAGCGATATCGAGCTATGGCTAACTATCAATCAGCTCTTAGAAAGCCTTCACAAGCTAGATCCAGACATTGCTGAGCTAACTGAGCTTAGATTTTTCGTTGGGTTATCTTTGGAAGAAATAGCACAGCTAAAACAAATTTCGCTCAGCACTGCAAAACGAAAATGGAGGTTTGCGCAATCATGGTTCAACCGATGCCTAGATTGCGAGACTTCTTATGCTTGAAAACTCATATAAAAACGTCAAAGAATTGTTCATAGAATGTATCGACTTGGAGGATGATGATAGAAAGGTGTTACTAGAGAAACGTTGCCTTAACAATAAAGAATTGTATCGACAAGTCACTGAACTTTTGGAGAATGATAGAAAGCTTGCGAGTAGAAATAACCCTTTTCCTCTTAACAACACCATTTTAGACAAGTGCTTGTTCTCTAGTACACAGCAAACTTTTGGGAAATACAGAATTCTAAGATTGCTTGGGCAGGGAGGCATGGGAAGTGTATTTTTAGGAAAGCGAATAGATGGCGAATTTGAAAAGCAAGTCGCTATAAAAGTAAGCCAAATTCGTCTCAAAACCGCACATCATAAATCACTCTTTCGATTAGAAAGGCAAACTTTAGCCTCGCTTGAACACCCTTCTATATGTCGACTACTAGATGGCGGAACCACTGACGAAGGGGATCCATATATAGTCATGGAGTATGTTGAAGGCGTTCCTATTACCGAATTTTGTCGCAACAAGAAACTCTCGATTAGAGAGCGATTGGAGCTACTCCTTAAAGTTTGTGAAGGAGTAATTTACGCACATGCTCACTCCGTTGTTCACCGCGATTTAAAGCCATCGAATATTCTAGTAAACCACCAAAAACAACCAAAATTGATTGATTTTGGACTTGCTCGATTAAGTTCAAGTACATCAGATATTTCTAACGACAACGGTGACAACCATACACGTATATACACGCCAGAATTTGCCAGCCCGGAACAACTACTTGGGAAAAAGCTATCAATAGCAACTGATATCTATTCACTTGGCATTATACTTTACCACCTGATCTCAGGGAAAAGTCCTTATTCAACGAATAATTTTTCGGTTAGCGAGACGATCAAGGAAAGATTGTCTCCCCCACCATCAATAAAAATGGCTCGAATTGCGAGTAATACTTGGGATAAAGTATGGGACGAAAACTACAGAATTGACGAATTAGAAGCGATTCTGCGAAAAACACTATCCTATGAAGCTCGCCACCGGTATCAAACTGTAGAGCACTTCGTAAACGACATTAATTCTTATTTAAACCTCAGACCTATAACGGCAGTTAAACCTAACCTTCGAAATAAACTTTCGCTATGCTGTAAGCGCCATAGACTCGCCAGTGCAGCTTTCTTTTTCTCTTCTATTTTAGTTTCATCTTTACTCGTTGTATTAGTTTATAAAAACAGACAGCTTGCATACGAGAAAGACCTCGCTGCGATGGAAATAGCGAGGGCTGACACAATCAACCATCTACTTTTGAGTTCTTTTACACAGGTTGATCCCTATAATGCAAAGGGGAAAGCAAAATCCGCTAAGGAAGTGATTGTCGCAGCTAGTGAGGAAATACCGCGACTAAAAAATTTATCGCCTTACGTTCGATATTCACTTAATAGAAGTATTGGAGAAGTATTTCTAAACCTAGCAGACTTTGATAATGCTAAAAAGCATCTCAAACTCGCTCAACAAAGCGGACATATTAGTCTCCCCGATGATACTGCTAAAAATGCGATTGCGCTCGGCTTTGCAGAACTCGGACTGGGTAATTTAGATAACACTGATAAATATATAAATATTGCTTTGAAGAATATAAAAAAAATAAAACATAATGAATCTGCTCGTCTATCAGCCAATACCCACTTTTTACATGCGCGTTTATATCAAGAACGCACAGAATGGGAGGAAGCAATTACTTCACATTTAAATGCAAGTGAACAATACAAAAAGTTTGAATCAACCGGAAACGATGGCGCTATTCCTAATCGCATCTATCTTGCAAAAGCGTACATCAGTAATCGTGAATATGAAAAAGCAAATAAGCTACTTTCTTCATTGCATCAACAATTGGTGGACGACAAACTTTTGCAATCGCCTCACTTTGTTCAAGTTCAAGCAACACGAGCTCATCTGTATTGGTATCAAGATAGATGGTTGGAAGCAGAAGTTCTGCTTGAAAAGCAAATAACAGATGTATCGTCACTGTATGGCGAAAACTCGGATTTGGGGATAGATACAGTTGGTATGCTAGCGTCTGTAAAATATATGCTGGCGAAAAAGGTAGAATCAAAATCCTATCACAAATTATCTATTGAAATGACCGCTAAAAAATACGGTGAACGCCACATTAAAATGACGGGATTGTTGACAAATTATGGCAACTTTCTTCAAGCAACTGGCGATTACACTGAAGCAGAAGTCACGCTTGGCAACGCGATGGCGCTCTCTCTAGAACACTTTGGAGCGAATCACGATACAACTCAGTATTCCAAGTGGGTTCTTGGAATTGTTAAGGGCCGTCTGGGAAAACTGAAGTCTAGCATATTACTTATGAAGGAAGCAGAATCTGTTTTTCGTTCAAAATATAAAGACACCGAGTATCCAATATCAGAAATACAACAAACAATCGGTATTGCCATGTTTTTTAACCAAGATTACGAGTCAGCCGAAGCATATCTCCAACACAGCCAACGGAACGCTCTAGCTAGAGATGAGCCCAATCCAAAAGTTATAAAAGAGAACTTACGTTATTTGACCAAGCTATATGAGCGGTTGGAAAATAATGAAAAGTTATTATCGGCCAACCGCTTAGTAGAGTCTGCTCTAGAAAATTTAAAATCCGAGCACTAATCTATTAATCGAATATTATCTATCTACGTGTACCAACAAAATAGCCAAGCGTAGGTGAGTCATAAATTATCTGATTCACTTCGCCAGCTTCATTGCGTACAAAGCTAACGGATAAACCTGGGATCATTTTGCTAAAGAACTCATCGATAGCTTGTGGGTACATTTCAAAACCGTTGCTACCTGAAACTTGTGCGACCAATAGTTCTCCTTTGACTTGAATAGCGATTGAAACACCTGGAAAAAAGTCGTAAATGGCCTCATATTCACCTAGAACGTCATCTCCGAGATTGACTGATTTAATATCACTAAAAACGTGACGCAGCCCTTTATTGAAAGATGGTGCCACCATTGTGTTATGAGCTTCTCCTTCAATCGTTCTATCTTCAATAAGTAAACTAGGATAGTTTCTCGCTTCTAGTGTTTGTACCAGTGCGTTAAATGGAGACAACGTTGTTTCAATGGGCTCAAGTTCTCCGACACTCAGGAATAACTTAGCTTCCAAATCATTATTGGCATTTGCGAATTCTGCTTCTTCATTGAAGATCATATATTCATCCCAAGGAAGATAAGGCGAAGCAACAATATAGTTATCAAACATCTCTCGATAGTTGAACATAGTATGAAGCGCAAATAGTCCACTCATAGACCACGTTACTAACGTTTCTTGATCAGGATTTATGTTTAAGTATCGATCTATTTTTGGCATCAGTTCATTAACCAACATGCTCCTAAAGTTTTCAGCGCCGCCCGAGTTCGGATAATCGTCAACAGTGGTTGGTGAATAATCTCGAATACGCTTGGTACCATCAGGATCCAAGTCTTCATATCCAATACCAACAATAATGGAGTCTGGAACTGTAGTATTAAGCTTTAGTGAATGATGAAGTGCGTGAGTAAAGTAGTCGGCATCTAGCAAGTAAAAAACCGGATAACCTCCTTCCTTCCTTGAATCGTAATTTTCGGGAAGTAATACATAAATCTTATAAATTTCATCTACAAAGTTTGATCTGATCTTATGATGATATCCATTTTCAAGTACCAACTTCCTTTTGAAAAAGAAATGCTCACTTCTTTCGGGTGACCATTGCTTATTATTTTTTTCCTCTTTGAGCCCTGCTGTAGCAAAACTACTTGAAATCATAAGTAAAATTAAAGCTAACGTTTTCATTGTTATTCCTCTGTGAGTATTAAAGGCAATAATTACCTCCATATATAAACACGAGAATTGAAACAAAAAGGGGTCAGCTATTTTAGAATTTAATCTCTTTATTTTTAATTCGACTCATACTTTATTCAACATGAAAAATTCGTGTTTCTAGAAAACCAAAGAACGATTATGCTCGCATTAAGCATGAAGTAATCGCTATTCCCAAAGAGATACATAAATGGCAACCATTTCTTCAATGGTAGGTACACGTGGATTATTACCGGGAGAACCTGATGCCAGAGCTTGTTCTGCCATTGTTGACGTCGCTGCAAAAAATGCCTCTTTATCAATACCGAAGTCGGCAGGCGTAGGTACCTGCAAATCTGCATTCAGTGCTTTTAGTTCGTTGATAAGCTTTTGATTCGCCACCTCATCAGAGTCACTTTGGGTAGCAACACCCATGGCGCGAGCACATTGTGCATAACGCACTGATGCACTTGGAATAGAAAAGGCGGTAACCGCGGGCAACAACATGGCATTCGACAATCCGTGAGGCACATGGAACGCCGCACCGATAGGCCGGCTCATTCCGTGAACAAGAGCCACTGAAGCATTTGAAAAGGCAGTACCCGCGAGCGTTGAGCCCAGCATCATTGATTCTCTCGCCGTTTCATTTGTTGGGTCTGCAAATACCGTACGCAGATTAGGCGCAATTAACGCCATGGCTGATAACGCCTGTGCATCACTGTAAAGATTGGCTTTGCGGCTAACAAACGCTTCAATAGCGTGAGTAAGCGCATCAATGCCTGTATCGGCTGTCACGCGGGCAGGCAAACTTTGCGTTAATGAATAATCGACCAAGGCTGCCGTTGGCATAAACCCTAAACCAACACACAACATTTTTTCTGTGGTATCTTCGTCGGTGATAATGGTAAATCGCGTTGCTTCTGAGCCCGTTCCCGCTGTTGTGGGAATAGCAATGATCGGCAGTCCCGCTTCATCTACAACCCGCGGGAATTTGTAGTCACGCATTTCGCCGCCGTACTTACCCAAAATAGCGATGGCTTTTGCGCTATCGATGGGGCTTCCACCACCTAAAGCAATGATGCTGTCATAAGCGTGGGTTTTGAACGCATCCACACCGCGATAAATAGACCTCACCGTGGGCTCTGGCACCGTATCTGAAAATACATCGGCGCTTATTCCTGCCTCTTCCAGCACCTGTACCATGGCAGCACTATATCCCAACTCAACCATTACCTTATCGGTAACCAGTAAAGGTTTATGGCAGTTGAGTCCTTTTAGCGTTTCAGCAACCCGCTGACTCGCCCCTTTCCCTATGTGCATCACTCTTGGCAGAATAATTTGATGAGACATGTTTCCCTCGCTGCGAATTCTTTTCATCAGCATACCTAGTACAACGCCCAAAGCAATGACAATGTAAAAATAATGTTACCGCCCCACTACCTCTCCAGCTTTCCTCCAAATACATACAAATGCGTGGTTGTTTCCATTGCCAAGCGTTAATGGTTAATTATTAATATCACCGTACGTGAAATGAGTGATAAACTGATTAGAACTTTTCTGTGGACTACGATTATGAAGAAACTCGGTATGATTTCGTTGCTTATAGCAATTATCGCTATAGCGATATGGCAATGGCCGAAACCTGACGCTCCTTTACTTTCATCAAACAACGTCATGCCCGCCATGGAGAATTTGCCCGACAATTTCTTTGATACACAAGTAAACCCAGTACTAACGCAGCGCTGTGTTGTCTGCCACGCCTGTTACGATGCGCCATGCCAACTAAAGATGACATCTCCAGAAGGTATAGCCAGAGGTGCTAACAAAGAAAAAGTCTATGAAGGCACACGACTCACCGCTGCCCAACCCAATAGAATGTTTCTCGACGCCCACAACGTAGACGCATGGCGAGAGCGTGGCTTTTTCGACGTGCTCGAATCGAAAGAAAAACCTAACGCTTCGCCGACCCAATCTTCGGTGCTAGCGCAAATGCTTTTGCTAAAAAAACAGCACCCTTTGCCCAACACCGCTCATTTAGGTGACAATTTCGATATAAGCTTAAATCGACAAAACCAATGCCCAACAATAGATGAAATGGGCGGGTACATAGCAGGCCAGCCCCTGGGAGGCATGCCCTACGCACTGCCAGCCCTGTCGGATGCAGAGCACTCTACACTCATTCAGTGGTTAAACCATGGTGCGCCGTTACCTTTAACCAAAGCGCTCTCACAAGAACTGAATGAGAACATAACTGATTTGGAAGTATGGCTTAATGGGGATAGCAACAAGATGCAGCTTTCCGCACGCTATATTTACGAACACTTGTTTACGTCTCACCTCTATTTCGAAGATATTTCAGAAAAAGGTAAAACGCCTCAGTTTTTTAATCTAGTGCGCTCGCGTACACCACCCGGACAAGCGTTAGATATTATTGCTACTCGCAGACCCTTCGACGACCCGGAGGTCGAGCGCGTTTACTATCGTCTACAGCCAGTGCATTCAACTATTGTGAGTAAAACACATCAAGCGTACGCCATTAATAAAACACTGATGGATAAATGGCAATCGTGGTTTGTCGACGCAGAATTTTCTGTAGAAACATTGCCATCATACAACCCCCAGGTGGCAGCCAACCCATTAACGGCCTTTACCTTATTGCCAGTAGAAAGTCGTTATCGATTTATGCTTGAGCGCGCGCAAAACACCATTATGGGTTATATCAAAGGTCCCGTGTGCAGAGGACAAGTCGCGCTTAACGTCATTAACGATCGATTCTGGGTGTTCTTTGTCGACCCAGACATTGCAGCATCTGAAAAAGTAAATGCTTTTTACGCTTCTCAAAAAGAAAACCTCCACCTTCCCGCTGAAAAAGATAGCTCAGCCCTTGCGGTAAACTGGGTTAAATACGCAAAGCGCCAAGGCGAATATATGCGTGCAAGAACCACCTTTTTGAACAATGAATTCAAAAATGAAGAGCATTTGAGTGTGTCGAGTATATGGGATGGCGACGGCGGTAATACCAATGCCAGCTTAACCGTATTTCGTCATTTCGATAATGCCACAGTTGTTAAAGGGATGGTTGGCCAGCCCACTAAAACAGCATGGGTGATTGACTATGCCTTGTTAGAGCGCATTCACTATTTACTTGTGGCTGGCTTTGATGTTTACGGCAATTATGGCCATCAGTTATTGACCCGTTTGTATATGGATTTCTTGCGCATGGAAGGTGAATCGAACTTCCTTAATCTACTTCCTCCAACTACCCGCCATGACCTTCTTGACGATTGGTATCAAAACGCAAGCCCTGAACTTACCGATTATTTGGAAGGTGATATCAACAGTTTCGAACAACCTTCTGGCATAGCGTTCGAAACAGATAATCCTCAACAAGAACTTTATCAATTGTTATCGCAATACTTGGCCAAGGTTCAACCGAACGCCTCAACCTACAATAAACGTTTGCTATCAGCTGAACAGTTCGAAGCATTAGAGCGCTTAGATTCACTTCCTGCTCAACAAGCGACGTTGATGCCTGAAACTACCATGATTGTGATTCAAGACGACAAAAACCCAGACAATATTGATGTATTCACTGCCCTTAGAAATAGCGCGCATTACAATGTAAATAGCCTATTTGAAGAAGAGGAAAACCGAGAGCCTTCTAAAGATTCCATCACGCTAGTTCATGGTTTGTTGGGCAGTTACCCTGACGCATTCTGGTATATCAATGCCTCAGAGATAACGTCTTCGATTGAGAAGCTTAAATCCATTAAAAGCGAAGCCGATTACAAAGCCCTGCTCGACGATGTTGGCATGCGCCGAACCAACCCTAACTTTTGGGCGTTTAGTGATAAATTAATGCAATGGTCAAGCGAGCGCTATCCTATTGAAGGCGGTCTTCTCGACTATAATCGGTTAGAAGATCGCTAAACCTTGCGCTGTGTGCCGTTTTACGCTTTTCTTTTGCAAAAAACCTATGCTAATGTCCAACCATTGGAAATGAAAGGACATTAGCATTCCATGCCCTATCAAACCGTTGCTTTAATTGGAAAACCTCAGCACGCTGCAACCCACGACAGCCTGAACATTCTTGCCGACTATTTATTGGCAAAAGGCTGTAAATTATTGGTTGAGGAAAGTATTGCTGAAGAGCTTGAAACCGAAAACTTCAAAAGCTGTAACCTTGTCACTATTGGCAAAGAGGCTGACCTTGCCGTTGTGGTAGGCGGTGACGGCAGCATGCTTGGTGCAGCACGTGTGCTCGCTCGCTTTGACATTCACGTTGTCGGTGTAAACCGCGGAAATCTCGGCTTTTTAACTGATATCCACCCCGATGATATTGTTCAACAACTTGACCTTATTTTTAACGGTGAATGCGTAGTAGAAGAGCGCTTCTTACTTGAAGTAGAAGTTTATCGACACGAAAAGCTTAAAAGTAACAACTCTGCTGTAAACGAAGTGGTACTTCACCACGGAAAAGTTGCCCATATGATGGAATTTGAAATTTACATCGATGAGCAATTTGTATTCAGTCAGCGCAGCGACGGATTAATAGTAGCCACACCCACAGGTTCAACGGCTTACTCTTTATCAGCGGGCGGCCCTATTATAATGCCTAAGCTAGATGCGCTAACTTTAGTCCCCATGTTTCCTCACACACTTAGCAGCCGTCCAATCGTTGTTGATGCTGACAGTCAGGTATCGATGAAAGTATCAAAGGTTAATAGTGACTCGCTACAAGTAAGTTGCGATAGCCATATTGTTCTGCCGGTGCTACCTGGCGATGAAATTCGAATAAACAAAAGCGTAGACAAACTCCATCTTGTTCACCCTAAGGGCTACAGCTACTTCAATGTACTTCGTAAAAAGTTAGGTTGGGGTAGTAAGCTTTATTAACCTCCCTGCTCCATTTAGTTGATTCCGTGTGCATTTATTACATAAGCCTGTAGCATTTTCTTGATTGCTACAGGCTTGAAAAATAAAGATTTTTTAATCTTCTCTAATTTCCTTAACGAAAACCAAGACTTATAGAAATATAAGTTTTCGGCATACCTGTTGCACCTATTACAACAAGTCGTCAGCACACGGTCTTTGTTATTTGGCCTAAATGATGTTTCGCATCCCGCTGACTTATTTGCATTCAATAGGAGATATCATGAGTAACACCAATATCAAATTTACAGCCCCTGGAATGGATAACGATGCAGCTGCCAAAACAATCAAGGTATTGGATCAGCGATTGGTTGCACTATTAGATTTACAGTTAACGTTGAAGCACATTCATTGGAATGTAGTAGGACCAAATTTTATCGGTGTGCATGAAATGTTGGACCCGCAGGTAGATGCGGTACGCGAAATGACCGACACAATTGCAGAGCGAATTGCTACATTAGGTGGCGTACCGAAAGGTACACCAAAAGCCATTGTTGAAGGTCGCAGCTGGAACGATTATGAGTTGGGTAAAGGTTTAGTACTTGACCACCTTAAGGCGCTGGATGCCGTATATGACGGTGTAAATGGTGACCATAGAAAAGCGTTAGAGCTTTTAGGTGAAATTGACCCAGTATCGGAAGATATGATTACCGGCCAACTTGCGGATTTAGAACAGTTTCAGTGGTTTGTGCGCGCACACATTGAGTCTGGCAGCGGTGAGTTACAGCAATAGAATACGTTCGCTGTGTTTGCAGATTGTAATCCGAACTATCTGCAATAGATTAAAGTTGTAATATTAAGGAGAGCTTCGGCTCTCCTTTTTACTGTTTGTCTTAATAAAACCAAAGGTAGTCAGAACGGCAAACTACTCTGCATGTATTCAAGAAATCGGTTTACTTCATAGGAGCACTTCACTACTGTTCTTTCAACCTACACAGCCTCTTTCAATTCCCCCTCCACGGCGAGTTCAAATATAGGTTACTCATAACCCCCCTTCACAATAAACAATCTATATATCTGATTTTATGAAACTTATCATCCACATCGGTTATTTTTAAATAAATTTTTTACGACTTAACTTTACACAACACAAATACTGTATATATTATCAGTTACTGTATATATCATCATGTTCAACTTTTTCGAGTGTGGTTATGTTAGCGCATCTTTCTATTTCAAATTTTGCTGTTGTAAAACAATTATCGGTTCAACTGGAAAACGGGTTGACTGCTATAACCGGCGAAACCGGTGCAGGTAAATCCATCGCCATTGATGCTTTAAGTTTGTGCTTAGGCGAGCGCGCTGATGCCAATGCGGTGCGAAAAGGCAGCGCAAAAGCGGAGATCATTGCTCACTTTTCTTTAAACGGCAATGTATTAGCTAAAGCCTTCCTCGATGAACATGAGCTCACCTCAGATGAAGATGAGAATAGCTGCTTTATTCGCAGAGTTATTTCAAAGGAAGGCCGTTCAAAAGCTTTTATCAACGGTATTCCCGCCTCACTTCAGCAGTTAAAAGGCTTAGGCCAGTTTTTGTTAGCCATTCACGGTCAAAATACTCACCTACAGTTGCTGAAAGAAGACCATCAAAGGGAATTAGTCGATGGTTACGCTAAGCACAACGACATATTAGTGCAAGTTAGAGAAACCTACTCTCTTTGGCGTGATAAGCAGCGCACGTTAAAGGCGCTTCAAGAACAAGCCCAGCAGCGCGAAGACAGAATTCAGCTGTTAACTTATCAGGTTCAAGAACTTGATGAATTCGCCATTGAAGAGGGTGAATTTGAAGAGTTAGAAATAGAGCACAAACGCCTGAGTAACGGGCAAAGCCTTTTAGAGCAAGCACAGACCAGCGTATACAATTTATATGAAAGCGATGAAGGCAACGCTCTGTCAGTTATACAAGGCAGTATTGAACGTTTAGGCGAATTAGAGACGCACGACGCTAGTTTAACGCCAATCATTGCAATGCTTAATGATGCAGCAATTCAAGTAGAAGAAGCGGCAGGAGAGCTACGTAGCTACTGCGATCACTTAGAGATCGATCCACTTCGCTTACAGCAAGTTGAGGCGCGCTATGCGAAGGCGATGGAACTTGCCCGTAAACATACTGTGATGCCAGAAGGACTTTATCAGCATCATCAAGAGCTAGCCGCAGAATTCAATGCTTTATCGGAACAGGAAACACTGTTAGGTACGCTTGAAAGCGAAGTAGAAGAAGCACGAGCAACGTATTTAACCGCGACCAAAGCGCTTTCTGAGAGCAGGCAACGTGCTGCTGGTAAGCTAAGCGAAGATATTGAAGTGCAAATTCGCCAAATGAATATGCCCCACGCAAAAGTGGATATTCAGATTCAATACGACGAACTTAAGAAGCCTGTGAGCACAGGTCTAGATACCGTAGAATTTAAAGTGTCTACCAACCCTGGTCAAGATGCAGACAAATTAGAAAAAGTCGTATCAGGTGGTGAACTTTCTCGTATAGGACTGGCTATTCAGGTTATCGCGAGCGGCCATCACGCTACCCCTACTATGATTTTCGATGAAGTCGATACGGGCATTAGCGGCCCAACAGCATCAATCGTTGGCGGGCTTTTACGTAAATTAGGTAAACAATCGCAAGTAATGTGTGTTACCCATCTACCTCAAGTAGCGGCACAGGCACATAATCAATTGTTTGTTACCAAGCTTACCGACGGGGAAAGTACTGAAACCCAGATGTTGGCGCTGACTAAGCAAGACAGGATCGATGAGCTTGCAAGACTATTAGCCGGTGATAAAGTAACCAAATCGGCGCTAGCGAATGCAAAAGAACTGCTTAAAAGCGCAGCATCGAACTAAAATGCAGTTGATTGGTCATAGTTGTCAATGTAGCATGCCTTCGCGCTTGCAATAAAACAGTCTCGAAATTCGCTTTAGCGAAGTTCATTGACACTAACAAAGGCAATACTGGACAAATTAACGCATGAAGTTGCAACACCTATTAGTAATTCTTGGTATCACACTAACATCAACCGCTTGTTCGAACTGGATTTATCGAATCGACGTTCCTCAAGGAAACTTCCTTGATCAAAGAGATGTGGAAAAGCTGCGCGTTGGAATGACAAAAGAACAAGTTATTTATGTACTAGGTAACCCTGTTGTTCAAGACTCATTCGACGATGACACTTGGTACTACGTTTACGATATGAAGCGCGGTATGAAAAAGCGTGGTGAAGATTTTCAAAAGCAAATGGTGATTAACTTTGTAGACAACAAAGTGACAACGGTTGAAGGTGACTTCGAGTTATCTGAAGACTTCAATACACCGCTTGATAACTAATTTTGCTTAAAAGGTAGCGTTTCTCGCTACCTTTTTGTTTCTAATACCCTTCATAAAAACGTCTGTTTTTTTAGAGATATATCGCTTACCTACTTGAGGTTTATATGGAACATAGTTTTTGGCACAGTAAATGGCAAAAGAACGAGATTGGATTTCACGAACCTGAAGGGAATGCACTTTTAGTAAAGTATGCGTCTTTTCTGTTTGGCGACGATAGTCCTAGCACATCTTTAAAGCGCATTTTTGTACCACTATGTGGAAAGACCCGTGATATTGGTTGGTTACTCTCCAAGGGTTGTGAAGTGGTTGGTGCTGAGCTAAGCGAAGTGGCTATTATACAGCTGTTTGAAGAGCTAGGTGAAGAGCCTACCGTTACCACTACTTCCAACGGTAAAATTTACGCTAAAGACGGTTTAACCATTTACGTGGGTGATATCTTTAAACTTACATCAAGCGACTTAGGTGACGTTACGGGCATTTACGATAGAGCCGCTTTAGTCGCGCTGCCTAGCCCGCTTCGCGAGCAATATGCTGCGCATTTAATGGCCATTACTCAATGCGCCCCCCAGCTAATCATTTCTTTCGAGTATGACCAGAATGAAATGGCCGGCCCTCCATTTAGCGTGAACGAAAAAACCATTGACGCTCTTTATTCAGTGGACTACAACATTCAAAGGTTAGAGCGCTCGGTGCTTGAAGGCGGTTTGAAAGGCAAAGTAGACGCTGATAATTTGGTATTTGCACTAACGGCGAAGTAGACTTTTTTAAAGTTTGTTGCCTATACAAAGCGTTGAAATGGTTGCTTTATAGTTTGCGTTTTAGCGCTGATTAACAGCGACACTTAAGCTGTTCATACCCACACCAGCTAATGCGACTTGCTTAAATAAATGACTAGAGGCCAAGTAGGGCCTCTATGCTAAACAATATTGCACCTATCAACCCGCCTACGATCGTGCCGTTTATGCGAACTTTTTGAAGATCGCGGCCAATATTCAACTCTACCTGTTCAGCCATTTCACGTTCATCCCAACTATTTATGGTGTCGCGAATGTGACGGGTTAGAAATTCAGCCAACTCAGGCGCCATATATTTAGCCGCTTCTCCAATGTGCTTATTGAACGCTTTTGCTAGCTCACTGTCTTGCGTTAACGTGGTACCCAAATCGTTTAAAAGGCTCGACACCTTTGTTTCTGCTTTACCATTTTGCTGTTCAAGAGACGTTAAAAGCCATTGATGAAACTTGGCCCATGATTGCTGAACATACGCGTTTAACGCTGGGTCACTAATAATTTTTTCCCGATAGCTGTTTACCTTTTTCTCCATTAACGGGCTGTGCTGTAGTTCGTAGAGGAATTCGTGTACTTGCTCATCAAATGCATGGCGAATGGGGTGATGCTCATCTTCGTATACATCTTCCAAAATACTTGAAACCGCTTTAACAGCTATGAGTGCCCCCTGCTCGCTTAGCCAACTAGACGGCAATAGCTTTTCAATACGACTGTATTCAGTTTTTAGCCAGACTACTAACGTATCTGCTATGTAGATTTGGGTTTCTGGCTCTGCAAGCAGTGAGGCCAATTTCCCTAACACCTTATCAAGCACTACCTGATGCTGGCGCTCTTTCGTAACGGCGCTTAACGAGGTTGCCATCAATTGCCTAAGATCAAGTTGGTTAATGCCCCTCTGTGCGGTTTTAGCGATAAACGCTTTCACAGGTTTGTCATCGAGCACGCGAAGAACGCCTGCAAAAGCATCGCATAGAAAGCGACTTAAACGGGTAGCGTTTCTATCTTGTGACAACCACCTTCCCGCGCCCTTTGCAGGGTCGCTGTCCCGAATTAGCTTCTCTATTGCTTCAGGATGAAAGAACTTTTCCTTAACGAACAATGATAGATTATTAGCAATAACAGACTTGTTACTAGCCACGATATTGGTGTGCGGAATGGGGTACTTCGCTGGAATTGGCTTAAATAATGCCGTCACTGCAAACCAGTCAGCTAGACCACCGATGAGCGCCGCCTCACTAGCCATCTTAATAAGCCCCAACCACCATGCTCCTTGCAAGTTTGGATAAAACTTGGGAAGTAAAACCGTTAAAACAAATACACTTGCGGCAAAAATCAAACAGGCCAATGCAAGCCTTTTAGCCTTATTCAATTGCGTGTACTTGTCCTGCATAAACTACTCCGTTTAAATTACTCGATTACCATCTTGGTCTATAAGTGGTGTGCCGTCTTCTTTAGCAAAAGGGCCTTGTGGCCATACAGGCAAAATATTCAGTACAGCTTCACTTGGCCGGCATAATTTCACTGTTTCTTTCGCGTTATTCGAATAAGAATTACCTTCAACTCTCCCAAGAGGTAAAGAAACTGCTTTTTCGTGTTCACCTTCGGGAATGCAAACAATAGGCCTATTCACTAAAACGGGATGTTCCAGCATCAATTCAAAGATGATTTCGTTACTCACTGTTTCATCAAGTAACCCTAATTCAGCAGCAGGCGACTTTGTTGTGCGAAGCGCTTGTCGAGGGTTAAGGTTAGCTGCATTCAATAAATAAGTTAGTTGTTCACGTTCCCACCCAACACGTAAATACTCAATAACCTGCACCTCATACCCAGCGGCCTTGATCACCGCCAGTACATTCCTAGACGTGCCGCACTCTGGGTTGTGATAAATCTTTATCATCGCCACCTAACCTCACTAAAAAATAAAAACCACATGTACCAACATACTATTAAAATTCGAGGACAGACACTCGCATAGGCTAACACCTTGCCTGTACTCGTTGGACACACACTCAAATAGCTACCTGTACTTCTTGGACACACACTCAAAAAAGCAGCTTGTAACCAAATACAATTCGAGGACGGACACTCACATAGGCTAAAACCTTGCCCGTACTCTTTGGACACACACTCAAATAGCTACCTGTACTTCTTGGACACACACTCAAAAAAGTAGCTTGTAACCAAAAAGATGTATTCACATTGAGTGTCTGTCCCCTTCTGAAATCCCTTCTGAGCCTAGAGCCATGTGGTACAAAATGGTCAAATTCGCCATCCGATGGCAGATGAAACTATAAAATTAGTCATTACACTATTAAGGCAGTCTCCCCCCTTTGGCATATTAAACTAACCTTTTGATTTAAAATACTTTTTAAGAGTGGCATGATACGTGAAATGTATTTTATAAATACACAATAAAATTTGTGTTTGATATTAATACCGTTAAAGCGTGTTATTAAGTATTTATAAAATAATCAAGGATATAAGAATATGAAAAAGTCTATTATTGCCAGTGCAGCTATGCTGCTATCAGCTTCATTACTTACGGGCTGCGTTATCCATGTTGGCGACGCTAGTGCATTAGAAGGCAGCGATTTCAGTTCTATTCTAGGCAATATTGACATCGCTGAAGGGAAGCACGCTGGCGATATTTCTTCTGTTAATGGCAATGTGGAAATTAGCGATCATGGTGGCGCGGATGAAGTCAGTATCGTTAACGGCAATCTTGAAATGGGTAGCCATGTGTCTGTCCGAAATATCGACATTGTAAATGGCGATGTAAATGCAGCTTCACACCTCAATGTGCTTAAGGGTGTAGAGACCGTGAATGGAAATGTTACGCTTCCTACGCAAAGTGCAATTGGCGGTAGCGTTGAAACAGTGAATGGAGACATAACAGCCGTCGATACAACCATTGAAAAACACATCAAAACACTCAACGGCGATATTACTTTGTCTGGCTCTTCTCACGTTTTAGGCGATATCGTATATAAGGAAAGTGAAAGCGCTTGGGGCAAGAAATCAGACAACAAACCTACCCTATCGATTAGTGCATCGGTTACTGTAGACGGCAACATTGTTTTGCACCGCCCTGTTACCTTAGACATTGAAAGCGACGAACTTAAGCAAAAAGTCATTGTAAGCTACGGCAGTGCACAGTAACGTATTGGCTTAATCATTTAAGCTTACCTACTGGAAATGCATGACTGAACAAGAAAAGATGCTTGCTGGCGATTTATACTTTCCGTCAGACAAAACATTATCGGCATTGCGCAAGCAATGCCGTATGCAATTAGACGAGCTCAACACAACTTGTCAAAGTGACCACAAAAAGCGTACAAGACTACTAAAAGAGCTGTTTGGTAGTACTGGAAAAAGACTTTACATCGAGTCTTCATTCAAATGTGATTACGGCGAAAATATTCACGTAGGCGAAAATTTTTTCGCTAACTTCAATTGTGTGATTTTAGATGCAGCGAAGGTCACGATAGGTGATAACTGCATGATTGCGCCTCAAGTCGGCTTGTACACCGCTACGCACCCATTAGATCCTGTACAAAGGGCAACCGGCATCGAGTTCGCCAAGCCCATTACTATTGGCGATAATTGCTGGATTGGTGGTATGGCGGTCATAAACCCTGGCGTAACGTTAGGAGACAATGTGGTTGTGGCCTCTGGCGCGGTGGTAACTAAGTCTTTTGGCGACAATGTGGTCATAGGTGGTAACCCTGCCAAAGTCATCAAAGAAATAGAGCAAGCCGAATAGAGCATGTGATGTTTTCGGTATCACATGCCTTAAAAAACACCTTTACACGAGTCCATACCAAGTCACATCTATCGATTTAATCTGAACCGGTAATTCAAAGACTCTTCAGGGGCCGCCATTAATACCTCAAAGGCGGCCCCTGATTTTAGCCCAGTACACAGAGCTAGGTAAAATTAAACGCTATCCCGTTCGTAGTCTAAAGACAAACGCTCTCTATAAATCGTTAATCCCAGTCTGGAGCAAAATCTGGGTTTACAATTCGGTCGCCGTTATCAAGATCATCAATAAGCGCGAGCTCTGAATCAGTTAAATGTACACCACCGTAAGCTAAATTCTCCGCCAAGTGTACTTTACTGGTTGATGAAGGGATTGCGTAAATGTGACGTTTCTCCATCCACGCCAGAACAACTTGCGCTGGCGTCGCATCGTGGTTTTGCGCTATTCGCAATAAAGTTTCGTCCTTCATTACTTTTCCTACCGCAAATGGCATATATGCAGTCGCTTTTATGCCTTTTTCCTTACACGCTTCAACAACTTTCTTATTTTGCATGAAAGGATGGATTTCAATTTGGTTGGTGTAAATCTCGCCTTTACCAATAACCTTTTCGGCCTTATCTAACAAATCAATAGTGAAATTAGACACCCCAATATGACGAGTAAGCCCTTGCTCTTTCGCCTTTGCAAGATTGCCTAAGTAACTTTCGAGTGAAATATCATTGCCAGGATATGGCCAATGGATAAGAAGCAAATCAACATATTCTAGCTTCAGCTTTTCTAAGCTTTCGTGAACATTTGGAATAAAATGGGTATCGCCCAATGACTCGTGCCACACCTTGGTGGTGACAAACAGTTCGCTTCTATCAAGGCCGCTGGTTTTTATGGCATCGCCTACTTGTGCTTCGTTGTCATAAAATTGTGCGGTATCAATGTGTCTGAAACCAACCTCTAGCGCTTTACTGACTGACTCACGGGCCTCGTCACCTTTCAACCGAAACGTTCCCATTCCTAACTGAGGCATATCTTTCATTACTATCTCCTTTTCCGTTTTGGTCTTACCCTACTTGACGTAGCAGCTTCACACTTTGCTACGCCATCGCTTAGAAAGAAGATCGTAATCATCGTGACTGAAATCAGAATTAAATGGGGGACAAACCTAGTGATTAAGTTGAAGAATGCACGTCACTGAAATAAAAAAGCCGCTAGCGAACGCTTGCGGCTTTGAGTAATCACTTACACGTCAAGAATAAATTAACTATTACTTACGTTTGGCGGGACGCCCAGCTCGTTTATTTAAGCCTTGTTGCTTACGCACTTTATGCTTTTTAACCGAGCGACGCATGCGACTTAAACGCGCGTGGTCAAGTTTGCCCTGGCGCACATTAACCATAGTTTGCGTTTCATCCGGCAGTTGAACATGGCTACGAAGCGCGTTCACGTCTTCTAATCCTAGTTCTACCCACGCACCTTGGGGTAGACGCTTTTGCAATTCAATTGGGCCATACTTAACACGGATCAAACGGCTTACCTGCACGCCTTGCGACTCCCAAAGACGACGCACTTCGCGGTTACGCCCTTCTTTCAACGTTACGTTGTACCAACGGTTCATGCTTTCATCTTCAGCATGCTGCGGCGTAGGCGCACCTGAAATTGTCAGGAACTTTGCTTCGCCGTCTTCCAGCTCTACACCTTTTTGAAGGGTATGTAGTGTTTTGCCTGTTACCTCACCGAATACACGTACTGCGTATTCGCGTTCTACTTCGCACTTAGGGTGCATTAGGCGGTTGGCTAATTCACCATCGTTAGTGAATAACAGCAGGCCACTGGTGTTCATGTCTAGACGACCAACGGTGATCCAGCGCCCTAATCGAATGGCGGGAAGGCGGTCAAATACCGTATCGCGACCTTCAGGGTCGTGACGGCTACACAATTCACCTTCGGGTTTGTTGTACATCAACACACGGCAAATTGGCTGTTCTGTTTGACGAGATAGCAAATGACCATCAACACGAATTTGTGCGGTGTGATCGACTCTATCTCCTAATGTTGCTTTGGTGCCATCGACCGATACTCGGCCTTCTTCAATCCAACGTTCCATTTCTCGTCGCGAGCCTAGCCCTTGGTTAGCCAGTACTTTTTGCAACTTTTCAGTCATGGGTTTTCACTCTTTAATTGCTTGTTTACGGTCGCACGGTCTATTCGGACGGTGCCTCATTTAACACCTTAAGCGGCGAGTCTGACGCAACGCTTTCAGCCATGTTTTCGAAAGCATCAGCATTGGGCAAATCGCTCAACGACGTCATCGAAAAATAGTCTAAGAAGCCTTTGGTAGTTGCATAAAGCGCTGGTCGCCCAGGCACTTCTTTGTGACCTACTACCTTTACCCAGTCTCGTTCTGTGAGTGTCTTTATAATATTACTGCTTACCGCCACGCCCCTGACCTGCTCTATTTCTCCGCGGGTTATAGGTTGACGATAGGCAATGAGTGCCAAGGTTTCGAGCATTGCTCTAGAATACTTTGGCGCATTTTCCTGCCACAATTTGCTTAACCACGGGCTTAACGCATCTAACGACTGAAAGCGATAGCCACTTGCTACTTCCACCAATTGAATGCCTCTTGGCTGATAGTCTAACTTTAGTTCGTTAATCACCTTACTCAAGGTTCTATCAGCGACGGTAAATTCATTGAGTACCGTTTCTTTTAAATGCTGCTTTGAAATAGGCTTATCAGCAACAAATATTGCTGCCTCTACCAATTGTTTAAGCTGCGCCGTGTTAATTTTCTTCATGGGCACCTAATTTTACATGAATTTTTGCATAAGGACCTGCCTGAATGCATAAAATTAGCTGTTCTTTTACTAATTCTAAAATTGCTAAGAAGCAAACCACTACCCCAGCTTTACCTTCTTCAACCGTAAATAGGCGTTCAAGTGGCGTATATTCTGTTGTTGTGAGTAACGACAAGATGAGCGACATGCGCTCTCGCGTGCTCAGTGCTTCCCGTGCAATGGTATGGTGTTCAAACGCTTCAGCGCGCTTCATGGCCGCACTGAACGCCAATACAATTTCAGCTAAAGACACATCGGGCTCAATGCGAATTGGCGCCACATTCTCACTTAGTTCAACGTGAGTGGTGAAAATATCCCGTTCAAGTCTAGGCTGAATATCTAAATCTTCTGCCGCTTGCTTTACTAGCTCGTATTCTTTTAATCGGCGAATAAGCTCTGCGCGAGGGTCTTCTTCTTCGTCGGAATCGTCACTGCGTTTAGGCAATAGAAGCCTGGACTTAATTTCTGCCAATATGGCTGCCATCAGCAAGTACTCTGCCGCCAGCTCTAATTTTAGCGACATCATGGCATCCACATACTCCATATACTGTTTGGTAACATCAGCGATGGGCAGTGTGGTGATATCAAACTTTTGTTTTCTAATCAGATAAAGTAGTAAGTCGAGCGGCCCTTCGAAGGTTTCTAATATGACCTCTAGGGCATCGGGGGGAATGAAGAGATCTTCAGGCTTTTCAATTAGCGCTTCGCCATTAATAAACGCAAGTGGCAACGGCTGCTGAACAGGTGTCGAAAGCCCCTTCTCAACAGAGGCCTCATTATCGTTATTATTGTCTTCAACAAGCTCTGACACAGTTCCACAACCGTTTTTACGCGCTAACAAAGCGGCGATTATTGATATTATTATTTACGCGTTCGCACGAGGGCTTAGTTTGCGTTGCTTTACATCAAAGAACAACAACCCTTGGCTATTTAGCTTCTTAGCTTACGGAATCCTATAATAACTTTCACCTACAACTAGCAAAAGAAGCTATTTAAAATAACCTATTTAAAACAGTCTTTTCAAAAAGTCAGCCTAACGAAAATTACTCAAAGGGAGACGGATCGCCCGTGCCATGTCGCACAATTACTGGCGTGTCTTCCGACAAATCAACCACGGTAGTGGGCTGCTCACCAATGTAACCACCGTGAATAATAAGCCCAACTTGCTTTTCTAAGTTGTCGCGAATGACATCCGGGTCTGATTCGGCCATGGTGTTACCTGGCAAAATCAAAGACGTAGACATCAATGGTTCGCCCAGCTCCTCCAATAATGCAAGTGCAATGGCGTTATCGGGCACGCGAATTCCAATGGTTTTACGTTTAGGGTTTTGCAAACGCTTTGGTACTTCGCGGGTCGCTTTCAACACGAAGGTGTAACGCCCTGGCGTGTTGTTCTTAATTTGTCTGAACGCCGTGTTGTCTACCTTTGCGTAAATTGATAGCTCAGACATGTCTCGGCACATTAAGGTAAAGTTGTGATCTTTATCGATTTGACGAATACGACACAACTGCTCAAGCGCCTTTTTGTCTTCCATTTGGCAACCTATGGCGTAGCCTGAGTCTGTCGGATACACCACCACTGCTCCCTCTCGAATTAACTCACAAGCCTGACTAATGAGGCGCTTTTGCGGGTTGTCGGGGTGCACATAGAAAAATTGACTCATAATTACTTCCTTTTCTTAAACGCGCAGAACGATACTACTTTGCCAACGAGGTAAGTGTCTGTCCACTCGTAAAGCTTGCTGGTTAAGCTCGTGGGTAAAACTCGCTTTTAAGCTTTTGAGCTTTTTACTAACCAACTCTCGGCATTTAAATTAGCGATAGTGCTCATCAACCGTACGTGTACCATTTGCCTTACCTTGCCCATTTATACCGAGAGCGTTGGAAATTAGATTTCCTTAGCTCTCGGCCATCTGCCCTTCAAATTGTTTCCAATTATGCCATACGGGTGTGAGCTTACTGCTAATGCCGAGGTTCTTACCCAGCTCAGTCCAACGAGACGGAAAGTGAAAATCAGAGCCCGCCGATGCTAGTAACTGATGGGTTTCTGCAAGCTCATTAATAAGCTCTTGTTTGGTTTTATTGATACCTGGGAATGCGGTTTCAATGGCGTCGCCACCGGCTTGTTCGAACAAGGCCACCAAGCGCCGTAGCCACTTCGCTGTCATATCATAATGAGCAGGATGAGCCAGTACAGCTTGTCCACCTGCATCGTGGATCCACTCGATAGCCGTTTCGATGCTTGGCCACTCTGCTTTAACTGCAGCTCGTTTGCCTTTGCCAAGATACTTTTTAAACGCGGCGTCCATACTTGGCACACCGTAGTTGTTTACTAATACGCGCGCAAAGTGCGCCCGTGTCACCTGGCCAACGCCCGCTAGCGCTTTTGCTCGCGTTAGAACACCTTCAAACCCACACTTTTCGAGCTTATCAGCAATTTTTTCAGCTCGAGCTTCTCGGGTTTGAGACTGGCCTTGCAGCCGCTCAAGAAACGTTGGGCAGTGTCTGTCCACATTTAATCCAACTACATGGATATCGAAACTGTGCCAAGTGGTGGAAATTTCAACACCATCAATAATGGTTAATGCACGTTTTTGCTTCGATTGAGTAGCATGTGCTTCTTCCAAACCGGCTACGGTATCGTGGTCGGTAACGGCAAGCGCATCCACCTGCATGGTGTGCGCGCGAAGGATTAATTCTTCTGGCGTTAGGTGGCCATCAGAGAATTTTGTATGACTGTGTAGATCTATTTTCAATGTCTTATGCAAATTTTAGGTTGACACAAACGGCAATTTGTTTTCTTCTATACACACAAAGTATACGTACTAACCGCTTCAAATCCTATTGAAGTTTGGAAAAACAACGAGTAATTCATGCATTCATACAATATTTCAACAGCAATGACAGTTGCAGCTTGGTGGTGGCACTCCCTAACTTAACGGGCGGTGTGCACTGTAGTGCGTGAATGAATACACATAAAGGCCCGTTTATACGGGCCTTTTTTTTGTCTTTTTGCAGTTGGAGAGTAGCAAAAATGAGTTTAGCGGAACTGGGGATTTCCCCAGGTAAGGTAGAGACAATTGAGCAGGTGGGACACTATGTCGATGATCCACTTGCCGCGTTTGCCCACCTTTGTGGCAATAAAAATAACGCACTGCTTTTAGAGTCGGCAGAAATTGATTCTAAAGACGATTTACAAAGCTTGTTAATGGTTGACGCAGCACTGCGCATGGAATGCCGGGGCAACCGCGTTGAAGTGAAAGCACTGACAGGCAACGGCGCTTCAGTGTTACCTTTATTTGTTGACCACGCCCCTGACGGCCTACACATCAAAGAAAGGACAGACACTTCAATTACGTTGGTGTGTGATGAAGCCGACGGTGAACTTGACGAAGACAGCCGCTTAAAGGCCGCAAGCGTAATGGACGCGCTTCGCATTGTTATCAATAAGATAACGCCAATCCGCCAACATCCCCACGCGGTTTTCTTAGGCGGTGTATTTGCCTACGACATGCTAGCAGGCTTTGAAAAATTACCCGATGTTGCAGAAGGTGAAAATGACTGTCCAGACTTTGTATTTTACTTGGCAGAGACCTTAATTACCGTTGACCACCAAACCCGCGAGACACATTTAATTGGCAGTGTTTTTAGCGGACAAGACGTTGCCCAGCAATACTTTGCCATTGCTCAGCGCTTAGAAGCCATTCATCAGCAGCTACACGATATGCCTGCCAAGCCCGTGCTAGTGGGTGCAAATACTGTAAAGATTACTGATGTAGAAAGTGAAGCACAAAGTGGACAGTCACTCGTTTGCGACTCAGAACACTCAAACGAAACCGAAAACGGACAGTCACTTTCTTCTTTTGACCCAAGCGTTGAAGTGAGTGTTGATTTAAGTGATGAACAGTTTTGCAACCATGTGCTGGACTTAAAACAGCACATTTTAGCTGGCGACATTTTTCAGGTTGTGCCCTCGCGCACATTCTCTCTCCCCTGCCCGTCGCCACTACTTGCTTACGCTAAACTTAAAGAATCAAACCCAAGCCCTTACATGTTTTACATGCAAGATACCGCTTTCAGCATATTTGGTGCCTCTCCTGAATCAGCGCTTAAATACGAAAGAGAAAGTAATCAGGTAGAGATCTACCCAATTGCCGGTACCCGTCCACGCGGCAAGCGCCCTGATGGCAGTATAGACAGAGATTTAGACAGCCGTATTGAGCTTAACCTTCGCGAAGACACCAAAGAAAAGTCTGAGCACATTATGCTGGTTGACCTTGCCCGAAACGATGTGGCAAAGGTGAGTCGCCCAGGTACGCGCTATGTGAAAGACTTGCTTAAAGTTGACCGTTACTCTCATGTGATGCACTTGGTGTCACGCGTGGTTGGTCAACTACGTGACGACTTAGATCCACTGCACGCTTATCAAGCCTGCATGAATATGGGCACCCTAGTTGGCGCACCAAAAGTAAGCGCAGCGACGTTAATTCGTGAAGTAGAGAAAAAACGCCGCGGCAGTTATGGCGGCGCGGTTGGCTACTTGAATGGTCAAGGCGATATGGACACTTGTATAGTCATTCGCTCAGCGTTTGTGAAAAACGGCACGGCTTATATTCAAGCGGGTGCAGGTGTAGTATATGACTCGGTTCCACAAGCTGAAGCTGATGAAACCCGCGCTAAGGCACAAGCGGTAATCGGTGCAGTAAAAGCAGCGCTACAAGAAGAAGCTGAAAGTATCAACGTTGCATTAAATGAAGGAGGCAACGCATGAATCAGCAAGTGACCACCCTATTTTTGCTCGACAATGTAGACTCATTTACCTACAACCTTGTGGACGAACTGCGCACCTTAAACCTAGACATTAAGGTCTATCGCAACACGGTTTCTGCAAATGCTCTGTTTGAAAGAATGCAGGAACAAGCAACGAAAGGCCCAGTGCTTCTTATGTTGTCACCAGGTCCAGGCGCACCAAGTGAAGCCGGCTGTATGCCTGAGCTACTTAAAAAAGTACACGGCGTGTTCCCCGTAATTGGTATTTGCTTAGGCCATCAAGCTATTGTTGAGCATTACGGCGGCACCGTAGGTCGCGCCAGCCAAGTTATGCACGGCAAGTCTTCTGCTATTACCCATTCTGAGGACGCCATGTTCAAAGGCTTACAGCAGCCCTTACATGTCGCACGCTACCACTCTTTAGTGGCACATTCATTGCCTGAAAACCTTACTGTTTGCGCATCTACAATAAACGATGACGGCAGTGAGGCCGTAATGGCAGTTTACAACAGCGAAGATCGCATGTTGGGTTTCCAATTTCACCCAGAATCTATTTTAACAGCCCACGGCAGTTTGCTGTTAAAGCAAAGTATTGACTATTTAACGTTACAGGGAGCGAACCATGCTTAACGCAGGCCCTCTACTAGAACAAATTATGTTGCGAGAATCACTGTCGCAAACCGAGGCATACAGCTTGTTTAACAGCATCATGCACGGTGAGCAAAGCGAGGTGATGATTGCTTCAGTGCTGACTGCGCTGAAAATGAAAAAAGAATCTCCCAGCGAAATTGCGGGTGCGGCGAGTGCCATGGTTGCCAATGCACTGCCCTTTCCCACACCGTCTTATGAGTTTGCAGATATCGTTGGTACAGGCGGAGATGGCCACAACACCATTAATATTTCCAGTGCAGCCGGTGTAGTTGCCGCATCTTGTGGCGTGAAGGTGGCGAAACACGGTAATCGCAGTGTTTCGAGTAAGTCTGGCTCTGCTGATTTATTTCGCCAGTTTGGTCTTAATTTAGAAATTAGCCCAGAAACATCCCGCAAGTGCTTAGATGAAGCAAATTTCACATTTCTTTTTGCACCGGTTTATCACGCCGGTATGCGCCATGCAGCCCCCGTGCGCGCTGCGATGAAGACCAGAACCTTGTTTAATATACTGGGGCCGCTGGCAAACCCGGCGGGTCCAACTCACGGCGTTTTCGGCGTATACTCGCCTGAACTGCTTGAACCTTACGCAAAAACCCTTATGCTGCTTGGCCAACACCGCGCAATGATAGTGCATGGCGATGGCTTGGATGAACTGGCGCTTCACGGCGAATCAATGATTTACGATCTTGAGCATGGCGATATTCGCAAGCTTACCGTTACCGCCGAAGACTTCGGTTTACCTCATTATCCTCTTTCTGCGATTGAGGGCGGTGAACCTGAAGAAAACAGACAATTTGTTGAAGCAGCGCTAAACGGCGAAGGTAAAGAGGCGCACCGTGCCGCTATCGCCATGAACTGCGGGGCACTGTTGAAAGTAACCGGCAAAGCCTCAACCTTCAAAGAAGGGGCTGAAATGGCGATGAACGCTATGGCCGAAGGGTTACCCATGCAGTTATTAACGAAGGTTGCCAAAATTACTCAGGAGGTAAGCACGAATGGCTAATGTGCTTGAGAAAATTGTTGCAGACAAACGAGAAGAAGTGGCCGCACGCAAAGAAGCACTGCCGCTAGAAAACTTCAAGGCGAATCTAGTTCCTTCCGAAAAGAGTTTATTTGCCACACTTAGTGAACCAAACGCAGGCTTTATCTTCGAATGCAAAAAAGCATCGCCTTCAAAAGGCCTTATTCGAGAGCATTTCGATTTAGACGAGATTTTAGCGGCTTACACGCCTTATGCTGCCGGTATTTCTGTGCTGACAGACGAGAAGTACTTCCAAGGTAAATTTGAGTACTTAGCTTATGTTACTGAGCGTGTTGCTCAGCCTGTGCTTAACAAAGATTTCTTCGTTGATACCTATCAAGTGTATCTAGCCCGTCACTATAATGCCGACGCAGTGCTATTAATGCTTAGTGTGCTAAATGATGACGAATATCGCGAGTTGGCAAGCGTTGCCAATGCTCTGTCATTAGACATTCTTACCGAAGTAAGTAATGAAGAAGAAATGGAGCGCGCTATTGCCCTTGAAGCCAACATCATTGGTATCAATAATCGCAACTTACGCGACCTTTCTACCGATTTAGCGACCACCGAACGCCTTGTGCCCATGCTTGAAAAAGCCACGCACGACTACGTGGTTATTTCAGAGTCGGGCATATACACACACCAAGACGTGCTTCGTTTAGCGCCTGTATCCCAAGGCTTTTTGGTGGGCAGTGCGTTAATGGCAGAGTCTGACCTACCGCGCGCTGTGAAAACGTTAGTGAATGGCGCAGTTAAAGTGTGCGGGCTTACCAGCCCCGAACAAGCACAAATGGCGTTTGATAAAGGCGCAAGCTTTGGCGGGCTAATCTTCGCTGAAAAATCGCCACGCTGTGTGAGCGAAGCACAGGCTTTGACTATAACGCAGAGCATTGACGGTGCTTTTGTTGGTGTGTTCGTTAATCACGACATTGATGAAGTGGCATCACTCACCACCTCGCTTAACCTTTTTGCCGTGCAGCTTCACGGCAGCGAAGATGACACCTACATTTCAGCGCTTGCTGCCAAGCTTCCAGAAGGTTGTGAAATTTGGAAAGTCGAAGGTGTTAAAGCAACCTCTTCTGGCGCTCTACCAGAAACAGTGGACAGACACTTAAATAATAGCCTTATCAGCCGCGTTCTTCTGGATTGCCAAGTAGGCGATGCAAAAGGCGGTACAGGCGAAGCCTTCAACTGGCAGTTATTAAATGATATCGAAGCGAAGCATAAGTTAGTGCTTGCTGGCGGTATTAACGCCCAGAATGTTGCAGATGCTATTGCAACCGGCTGTGGTGCTATTGATGTAAATTCAGGTGTAGAAACCGCACCCGGCGTGAAAAGCGAAGAAAAACTCGATGCGCTTTTTGCCATTTGCCGCCGTTACTAATTTAAATACAGGACAACGTAATGAACCAGTTAGATACAAAATTTGGTGAATTTGGTGGCATGTACGTGCCCGAGCTACTTATTCCAGCACTAGACCAACTGGAAAAAGCATTTTTGGATGCCAAGGACGACCCGACATTTAACGAGGAGTTTTTATCTCTGTTAAAAGACTACGCCGGTCGCCCAACGTCAATGACGTTAACTCGCAATCTGGTAAGTAACCCAAAGGTGAAGTTATACCTAAAGCGTGAAGACCTATTACACGGTGGTGCACACAAAACTAATCAGGTGCTAGGCCAAGCGCTACTTACCAAACGCATGGGTAAAAAAGAGGTTATCGCCGAAACTGGCGCAGGCCAACACGGTGTTGCAACCGCGTTAGCATGTGCATTATTGGGGCTTAAAGCACGTATTTATATGGGTGCGAAAGACGTTGAACGTCAAGCGCCAAACGTGTTCCGTATGAAGCTTATGGGCGCAGAGGTTATTCCTGTAAACGCAGGCTCAGGTACGCTTAAAGATGCCGTAAACGAAGCCATGCGCGACTGGTCAGCGAACTATGATAAAGCGCACTATTTGTTAGGCACAGCCGCGGGTCCTCACCCGTTCCCGACCATTGTTCGTGAATATCACCGCATGATTGGTGAGGAAACTCGTGCACAAATTATGGAAAAAGAAGGTCGCTTGCCTGACGCAGTAGTAGCATGTGTGGGCGGAGGCTCAAATGCTATCGGTATGTTTGCAGACTTTATTGATGAGCCATCTGTACGCCTAGTTGGCGTTGAGCCTGCGGGTAAAGGTGTGCACACCAAAGAGCACGGCGCAACTATCGTGACGGGTACAAAAGGTATTCTTCACGGCGCATACACCTTCATTATGCAAGACAAAGAAGGTCAGATTGAAGAGAGCTACTCAGTTTCTGCTGGTCTGGACTACCCTGCTGTTGGCCCTCAGCATGCTTATCTTCACGACATTGGACGAGCGGAATATGTGGCCGCCACCGATGAAGAAGCGCTGAACGCATTCCAATTGCTTGCAAGAAAAGAAGGTATTATTCCTGCCCTTGAATCGTCGCATGCTTTAGCGCACGCACTTAATATGGCGGATGAAGCGGAAGAAGAAACCATCATCGTAGTTAACTTATCAGGTCGTGGTGACAAAGATTTAGCGCACGTTATCAACATTTTAGGGGACGATTTATAATGGATAGATATGCACAGATGTTTGCCGGCCTTGATGAAAAGAACCAAGGCGCTTTCGTACCTTTTGTAATGGTAGGTGACCCCGACTTAGCGCAATCTGAAGCCATCATTTGCCAGCTAGTAGAAAGCGGTGCTGACGCACTTGAGTTAGGTATACCTTACTCTGACCCCATCGCCGACGGCCCTACAATCCAAGCTTCTGCCATTCGCGCTTTAGGTAATAAGGTGACGGTAGCCGATTGCTTGGGTGTTATTTCACGTGTTCGTGCAAAATATCCAGACGTGCCTATCGGCTTGCTGCTGTACAGCAACTTAGTCATGGCCCAAGGCATCGAAAATTTTTACAATAAAGCACAAGACGCGGGCGTTGACTCAATTTTGGTCGCTGACGTTCCTATTCGCGAAGCGGCTCCTTTTCAACAAGCAGCCGAAGCCACTGGCATTTCACAAATTTTGATTGCACCACCTAATGCTACTGACGAAACTATGGAAAAAATCGGGGAATACTCGAAAGGTTACACGTATTTGCTGGGTCGTGCGGGCGTTACTGGCGCAGAAACTGCGGCAAACGTGCCCGCTTCAGAGCTTATTGAGCGCTTGAACAAACACAAAGCAGCACCAGCATTGTTAGGCTTTGGTATTTCTACACCGGAACAGGTTAAATCTGCTATTGACGCAGGTGCCGCTGGCGCAATTTCAGGCTCGGCGACAGTGAATATTATCGCTGCCAATTTATCGGACAGTCACAAAATGCTAAGCGAGCTCGGCAGCTTTGTTGAAAGCATGAAAGCAGCTACGGCAAAAGGATAAACGTATGCTATATATGATTTGTGCAACCGATGTGGCGGACAGTCTAGAAAAACGCCTAGCGGCGCGACCTGCTCACCTTGAACGTTTGAATGCATTAAAAGATGCGGGCCGTTTAGTTATGGCAGGCCCCTTCCCTGCTGTAGATAGCCTAGATCCAGGCCCAGCCGGATTTACTGGTTCGCTAGTAGTAGCAGAGTTTGATTCACTAGAGGCTGCTCAAACATGGGCAGAAGCCGACCCGTACATCGAAGCTGGTGTTTACGAAAGTGTTGTAGTTAAACCTTACAAAAAGGTTTTGCCTTAATTTTTAGCTAAACGCTAAGTAGCAAACTGCGATAAATAACGAAAGCCCCTTGAGACCGAATAGCTCCGGTTTTAAGGGGCTTTTTTGTTGCTTCAACAGTAACAAAGCTAACACTTATTTATTAAACTAGTGTGGACAGTCACTCACTTGCTAGACTAATGAGAAACTAGTGTGGACAGTCACTCATTTGCTAGACTAATGAGGACACACACTCGTAATTGTTTGCCAAGCTTCATTTGGTTGATAATGGACGGTCACTTAATAATCAGCCAACAATCGCAATAAACAATCCCTTGTGGACAGGCACTCGCTCCTCTGAGTAAGTGTCTCAGCGCCTCAAAGCTTCGTCATAAAATTGGCCCATAATACTGCGTTTAAAGATCGACCTTTTCGTGTTCACCCATCTCTTCTGGCTTTACCGTTTTACCAGCAAGCATTTTAAACATGCCTTTGAGTGAAGGGTCTGCATCCCACACTTCTGCATCTATAAGTTCGAAGCGAAGCATTAATAAAGAAGGATCATCTTTACCTTTCTCGAACCATGCTTCTACTGGATTAGACCAGTATTTATCAATCACCTCTTTACGTGATTCAACAGTGAGGTTGCCTCGTATACAAGCAAATACATCATGACCTTTGGATGCAAAATGAACCATGGCTTTTCCACCTTTTGCAATGCGGTTGTCTCGACTAGTGTAAAACCAAAACTCGCTATCAGCGTCTTTATCAAGTTGGGCGTACATAGGCTCGGCATGCATATCCTCGCCAACCAGACTTACCATAACTTTTGGACTATCTGACATTGCTTTCCACATTGTTTTCTTAATATCGCTAGACATAGCTCCTCCTTGTTGAAAATAAGTGTCTGTCCTACGTTTCTATTGAATGGATCAGTTGAACAAAACGCCTTATTTTCATTTTATTGATTCATCTGAAGCTTATGCCTCGCACGTGGCATGCCAAAAAAGTCAATATCATCCTGCTCAGCTGCCAAAAGAGTTATTGAGAAACGTAAGCTCTTAACTACAAGCCAGTTAGGTACAGCTTTGGACACACACTCGTACATCCAAATGAGCGTTGTGAACTATTTATCAAAAAACGAGGACAGTCACTCGTTTGCACGATAAACATTGGTCCCCCTTAATGACAATCAACAAAGTGGACAGACACTTTTTCAAAGTAGGAGTAAAGATTACTCAATATGACTTCCGGCCTCATAGCAATTAAGTGTCTGTCCACAATATTTGCTTTTTCGTAAATGCCATTTACTTAAGGCTTATATACAGCTTTTGCTCCGCAAGGTAGACTAAACCTAGTTCAGAATGGGTTCAGTTAACCAAGTTATACTTATCTGTAGTTTGGCCTGAGTGGGATAATAATTGTGAGGTTATATGAAATTATCGCTTCGTGTTGCAGTAGTTTGTTTAGTGTTAGCTTTGTCTAACACAGCGCCAGCTTTGGCGTTTCAAGACTCTGGCGGCGATATATCAAAAAGCGAAGCTGCTGAGCGAGCTCGCGTTGCTGTAAATGGACGCGTCTTAAAAGTTGAACAGACCTCAAAAAACTACCGGGTAAAAGTACTTAAAAAGTCAGGGCGAGTAGTATCAGTAGACGTAGACAAACGCTCAGGCAAGGTAAAAACAAATAAAGATAAGGACTAACATGCGTATCCTCGTAGCCGAAGACGATAGCAGATTATTAACCCAGCTTGATGCGCTCCTTCAGCAAAATGGCTATAGCGTAGACCTCGCAGATAATGGTGAGCACGCGCTTTTTCTCATTAAAGAATATAGCTATGACCTGGCTATCGTCGACATCGGCATGCCAAAGCTAGACGGATTTGAGGTTATACGAAAAGCCCGTCAAGCTGATATTTCCTGCCCTATACTCATTTTAACTGCTAGAGATAGGTGGCAAGAGAAAGTGGAAGGCCTTGATGCCGGAGCCGATGACTACCTCACCAAACCCTTTCATAACGAAGAGTTACTTGCTCGAACAAAAGCACTAATTCGACGAGCTTCAGGACAAGCGAACCCAACCATTCAGTTCGGTCCTATCTCGCTGGATACCGTTAGTGAAGAACTATCGTTAAACGGTCAAGCTCTGGATCTAACAGCTTACGAATACAAAGTCATGGAGTACCTTATGCTTAACCCGCAAAAGGTCATCTCAAAAACAGAGCTAACTGAGCACATTTATGACCAAGATTTCGATTTAGATAGTAATGTCATAGAAGTTTTCGTAGGAAGACTCCGGAAAAAGCTAGATCCTACAGGTGAATTAAAGCCAATCGAAACCCTTCGAGGTAGAGGCTACAGGATAAATAGAAGTTTATGAGGCAGCTGTCGCTTCGCCTTCGAAGTATCTCTTTAGCGATTGTTCTTCTGGCGTTCTTTGCGCCCTTCACTGTTGTTATCTTAGATGAGGCGTACACAGATAGCCTTACGCAAGCCAAGATGAGTGAGCTCAGGTTAATGAACTTGGGTTTGCTATCGGCTTTCGAATTAGATGGCGACCTACCCTATATGCCTGAAATTTTATACGAAGAGCAGTTAAACCTTCCTGGGTCGGGTTATCTTGGCGTAATTGTGTTTCGAGACGAAGTTATTTGGCAATCAGCCTCAGCTCTTGAGTATACCTTTGCACCACCTGAGATAGACGTTGCAGTCGGTAACGAGTTATTTTTGGATTCTCATACACCTAAGTTTGAAGAAGATTCCGAGTTTTTTGTATACGCCTTTACTGCGGAATTTGCTTCAAGTAGAGACTTCGAGCCTGTTCGGTTTTATATATTTAACAATAAAGCACTTTTTGAAGCAGAGCGGAATACGTTCTTAGACACAACGTGGCAGTGGATTTTCACGCTCTGTATAGCACTCCTAATTTTTATTATTATCGGGATTAGCCTAGTACTTCTTCCTGTTAGGAAGTTAATTGACGAAATTTCACAAGCCTCAAGTGGACATAAACGCCAGTTAGAATCACGCTATCCAGTTGAATTCGATTCCTTAAAACAATCCATTAATGGTTTGCTTCAAACTGAGGCCGCCCAAAGGGCGAGATATAAAAACAGTTTAGGAGACTTAGCACATAGTTTGAAAACGCCTTTGGCGGTGGCATCGGGCACTAGTGGTTTACCCGCTGAGGTAAACGAAGCACTACAGCAAATTGACAGAATAATTAAACGTCAGTTGAAACGAGCGAGTGCAGGAAAATCTGGTTGGCAACACGCTATCGATATATTACCTGTTTTGTACAAACTCGCCGATGCGATGGACAAGGTCTACCAAGATAAAGCCCTTACCATTGAGTTAGAAATGGATGAGGACACTCAGTTTAAAGGAGACGAGACCGACTTCATGGAACTATGTGGCAACCTATTAGATAATGCATGCAAGGCGGCGAACAATAAGATTATCGTATCAGCGTCGAAGTGTGCTGGTTGGCTAACGATTAAAGTAGAAGACGACGGCCCTGGTATTCCTGACGACAAAAAGGTGCTTTTGTTAGAGCGAGGAACTCGACTTGATACCTATACAGAAGGCCACGGTATAGGCATGGCGTTGGCGGCCGATTTAGTTTCAATCTACGAAGGTAGAATGCTCATCGAGGACAGTTCGCTTGGCGGTGCTCGTATCGTTATTCAATTTCCCAATCACGAATAGTGCTTTAAAAAGTACAACGAAGTTTGTGCATGATCGTTAAATCCTTGAGCTTTCAATTGCCCAAATATGAGAGTGAATATGAGAGTGGACAGACACTTGAGTTCCTACAAAAATTTGGGGCGTATGGAAAGTGGACAGACACTTAATCTTGCACAAAAGTTTGGGGCAAACAAACACATTCTCAATTGACTGTTTAGCTAGAGACCAATAAGAGATTTTTTTAAATCGATTGAGTGTCTGTCCACTTTCTATTTACACTAAGTTACGACGCAGACTTCTCACCTTCACTCGATAACAGCACCGCAAGCCACTTGCTCTCCTCGCGAGACTCTAGAGCTATTTTTACCACCATGGTTAACGGAACTGATAGCAACATTCCAACGGTGCCTAGCAGCCACCCCCAAAATATTAGCGAAAGGAATACCACAAGTGTAGAGAGCCCCATGCCTTTACCCATCAATCTGGGTTCCACCATATTACCCATGATAGTATTAACAAGCACAAAGCCAAGCGCTGCAAAACCTGCTGAGGCAGGGCCAAGTTGAACAAAGGCTATCAACACTGCAGGCACAGCAGCGATAATTGAGCCAATGTTAGGAATAAAGTTGAGCATGAAAGCCAACACAGCCCAAAGCATGAAATGATCTACTCCCATCACATACAGCCAAATACCAATAATCAGACCTGTTCCTAAACTGACCACAGTTTTTATCGCTAAGTAACTGTTCACAGAACGAATAAATCTGTCGATATGCTTTAGTTTCATTCCAGGATCGGCAAGGGCAATATGCAACCGGCGTGGAATACTGTCAGCTTCAAAAAGCATGAAAATGACAGTAAGAAGAATAAGAAAGAGGTTTGAAAGTACGCCGCCCATTCCGCTGATGAAATTTGTTGCTACGGACATAGCCGTTGCGGGGTCAAGGTGAGAAGCAATTAACTCTCGATTGATGTGAATATTAAACTCAGCCAATTTGGACACAACCCAGGCAAACTCGGTATCAAGCTTACTTCTATATTCTGGCAAATTTTCTCGAAACTCGGTCATAGACTGGCCAACTAAACCAGCTAAAAGAAAACCAAAAACAACGATAAGCAGTATAACAAAAGTGATAGAGAGCCATTTAGGCACGCCGAATTTCGAAGTCCAACGTATTATTGGGCTACATGCGATCGCTATAAAAATAGAGAGAAAAAACGGTACCATGATCGTACTGGCGGCTTTAATACCAGCCATCACCACTACTAAACATGCTAAAACTATAAGAATTTTTGCTGTTGGCGAGCGTAGTTCCATTGACATTTTGTGCTACATTCCTGACTGAAACGACAACACTTTACAACGACTTATAAACAACTACAAACAAGAGACTTCAATGAACTTTAATCTTGCCACTATTAAAATTAAAAACTTAAGACTACGTACGTACATCGGCATCAATGAAGATGAAATAAAAAACAAGCAGGACGTTGTTGTTAACGTGAAAATTGATTATGACGCAGAAAAGGCGACTAACACCGACGATATGAGTGATGCGCTTAACTACAAAACGATTACAAAGGCAATCATCAAGCTTGTAGAAGACAACCGCTTTTCTCTTCTGGAAAAACTTACCGCCGATGTGTTAAGCATTGCAGCGGAACATTCTTCGGTGCGCTACGCTGAGGTTGAGGTCGACAAGCCACATGCCCTTAGATTTTCTGATTCCGTGTCCCTGACACTATCTTGCAATAAGACGGGATAAGGTCATACCTCGAGGAGCTAATTGTGAACATTCTTTTGACCGGTGGAACAGGGCTGATAGGAAGCGAATTTATTCGTCAATATTCTCGAGAACATGAATTTACGGTGATTTCTCGCGACTTTGCAAAAGCAAAGAGCAAATTGGGGGATAACGTCAAAATCGTCGAGAACGTTTCTTCGATAGAAAATTTTGAAAGTTTCGACGCAGTAATTAATTTAGCTGGTGAGCCTATCGCCGATAAGCGCTGGACAGACACTCAAAAGAAAATAATTTGCAATAGCCGCTGGGACATCACTTCTGAGCTAGTCTCAAAAATAAATAGTTGTGATGCGCCTCCGCCTGTTTTCTTATCGGGCTCCGCGATTGGTTACTACGGCAATCAAGGAGACAAGCTTGTAACTGAAGAAACTCCTCCTCATAACGAGTTCACCCATGAACTGTGCGCTAAATGGGAGACTATTGCCCAAAGTGTAGATCAAGCTAAGACACGTGTCGTAACGCTTCGAACTGGTGTAGTTCTCACCGAAAAAGGCGGAGCGTTAGGGAAAATGGCACTACCGTTTAAATTGGGAGCCGGAGGTACACTTGGGAGTGGTAGTCAGTATTTGGCCTGGATCCACTTACAAGATATGGTGCGTGCTATCTCCTTCTTGCTAGAGAATAGTGAATGTTCTGGTGCATTTAATTTAACGGCACCGGAGCCTGTCACGAACAAGATGTTCTCTAAAGCGCTCGCAAAATCACTTGACCGACCTTGCCTGTTCAATGTTCCGGGCTTTGTTATGAAAATAGCAATGGGCGAATCGTCGACGATGATACTTGAGGGGCAACGGGTCATTCCTCAAAAGCTTACTACCGCCGGCTTCAGTTTTGACTTCCCTTCTATCGACGAGGCGCTAAGAGAAATATATCGCGCATAGTTGAATTACTTAAATTAGCTACGTGCCTTGTGGACAGTCACTTGAATTGCTAAGCAGGTGTGTGTCCACATTTATTGCACAACATTATCGCGAGGCACTTTGCTTAGTCACAAACCTCAAAAACTTCTATTTACTTTAAAACCAGAGTACTTCTTAAATTCTTCGCGAAAACCACTCTTTCGTAATTAGCGAACTTTGCTGTGAAATACGCAGTGGACAGACACTCATTTGAATTGAGTGACTGTCCACTGCCCTTAATCTAAACGGCACTTAACCAAGTGTCTGTCCATTTTGAATTAACGCGCCTTCTAAATACAAAAATACCTAAACCATATTCCGCAGCATCTGACTGGTATTAAGTGTAAGCAAACGCCAGCATCCAAACGCACCTAATATGCCTACAACGACAGCGCCAACGCTTGGCGCTATTGCCCAGTATTCTGGGTGTAAGCTTGCTTCCATTTGGAATACAGAGGTTTGAAGTAAATAAAGGCTCAACTCATTGGCCATTGCTGCCATAAAGCCTGCTACTACACCAATGATAACAAACTCAAAAATAACACTTTTTCTTATCAACGCCCCCTTTGCACCGAGCGTCCGAAGTATGGCTATTTCCTGTCTGCGTTCATCCATACTCGCCTGTACTTGTGCAATCAATACCAGACTGCCCGCTAACAATACCAGCACCAAAATAAATTCAACGGCAACAGACACCTGATCCACAATCTCTCGCAACTGATTAATTCGAGCATCAACGTCGAACATAGTTATTGATGCAAACGGTTTAAGTAGGTTTGTTAACTCTGCCTTTCTCTCGGTAGGAAGGTAGAAACTAGTAATATAAGTTGGGCTAAATGCGGCCATTGCCTCGGGGTGAATAACGAAGAAAAAGTTAGGCTGCATAGTCTGCCAATTCACAGTACGAATACTCGTTACTTTCGTTTCGACAATCTCGCTTCCCACATTAAAAGTAAGCCGATCGCCCATTTTAATGTTCAACCTTTCTGCAACGCCTTCTTCAACGGAAACCGGGAACCATCCTTCGCTGTATTGTTTATCCTCATCGCCATGCCAGTTCCCGTCAATGACCTCGTTTTCTTTTTGAAGCGTGTTGCTCCAAGTTAGGTTTGCTTCTCTGCCTAAACCTCTCCGGCCTTCTCGATTCGGCTCATCTTCTTTAGAAACCTCGGTGTTTACCCCTTCTCCATTTACCGAAACAAATCGGCCTCGAATGACAGGATAAAACTCTTCAATTTTTACGCCATTGTCAGCGAAGTGTCTGTCCAACTCGGGTTGAATATCCGGCGTAATGTTAATTAAGAAGTAATTCGGTGTACCTTCTGGCAATTGCGAGCGCCATTGTGAAACCATATCGTTGCGCATTACCAGCACCACTAAAAGCAACATAATGGTGACGGAAAAGCTAATAAGCTGCACGCTGTTGTCCATTGCACGTCGCTTAATACGTGCCCATGCCAACTGCCACGCCCCCATTCTTCCACTGCCCAACTTGCGTCCCACAGCAATTAAGATATACGTAGCACCAAGCAATCCAAGCACAAGCGCAGCGCCAGAAACGAAAAGAATAGCGCTAATTTTTAAATCTCGACTATACATCCACATCAGTAAGAATATTGCGCCACCTGAAGCCACGAACTGAATGCTTCTGGAACGTAAACTCGCTGATATGTCTTTTCTTAATACGCGAAGCGGGGGAACTGAAAAAAGCTGCAACAGAGGATATAGTGAAAAGAGCAAAGCACACGTCGCACCTGTAGCAACGGCGATTAAAAGCGGGCGCCAATGCCACACATCAAGAGACACATCCACCCTATCCGCTACAAGTGAAACCACCACTTGCTGACCGATAAAACCGATAACGAGGCCGATAAAAATACCAAGCCCAGTGATAAATAAAATTTGGAACAAATAGACTTTTCGAATGGTGCTGCTTGTTGCCCCCAAGGTCTTCATTATTGCTACGGGATCAAAGTGACGTTGAGCATAACGCTGAGCAGCAACAGCAATGGAAACGGCCGCTAATACTATTGCCAACAAACTCGCTAACAGAAAATAGCGCTCAGCACTTGCGACAGAACGCCCTATCGCTGACTCGTCATCTTCGACTGTACGCCACGAGTGTAAGTCGTCATTTAATTGGGGCAATAACCAGGTATTGAAGTTTTCTATGTCACCCGCATCACCGGCAAAAAAGCCCACATAACGAGCGCGACTCCCTGGCCCGGTTATCGCAGTTTTTTCCAAGTCGTTTAAGTTAATTAGCGCAATAGGGTCAGTATTAAACACGCTAAAGCCAGCATCGGGAATATCTACCAACACACGGGTGACGGTAAAAGTGCCATCACCAATATCGATGCTATCGCCAATAGAAAGCCCCAAGCTCTGAAAAAGCCGAGACTGTACCCATGCTTCGCCAGATTTTGGTAATTCTGCAGTATTGCGTTTTTCTCCAAAAGGCTGGTCAGTAATATTGACCGTCCCTTTCAGTGGATAAGCGTCATTCACGGCTCGTAAATCAACAAGCGACATCTCGTCGCCTTTAAATACCATTGAACGTGTTGCCACCTGCTTTGCCGTCTCAAGGCCCTGTTCTCGGGCTCTAGCCAACCATTCCTCGTTTATAGGGTCATCTGAGCGAAGCTGAGCATCTGCTGCAATGAAGGCCGCAGACCGAGACTTTAGTGCGCCCTGTAAACGCTCACTGAAAAGAGACAGCGACAACACGGCCGCCACAGATAGCACAATGGCCAGCAATATGATGGTCAGTTCACCACGTCTAGCCTCATGCTTGAAAAGCCGCCAAGCTAAATTAAAAGACGTCGACATCTAAACCGCATCTTTTTTATTCATTGTGTTCGCGCCCGTCGTTTCAATGAGTTCTCCAGCATTCATAGTGAGTTGCCTGTCACAATGTTCCGCAAGCTCGTTATCATGAGTTACGAGTACGAGTGTTGTGCCTTTTTCTCTATTCATCTCGAACAACAGCGCTTCGATTTTTTCACTATTTTTGGCGTCTAGATTGCCAGTAGGCTCATCGGCGAAAAGAATTTTGGGAGAGGTAATAAATGCTCGCGCTATGGCAACGCGCTGCTGCTCGCCCCCCGACAACTGATTAGGGAAGTGATGCGCGCGATGTTTCAAACCGACTTGCTCTAGAATATCCAAAGCTAGTGCCTTTGGGTTATCAAGCCCTGCAATTTCTGCCGGTAGCATCACATTTTCCAAGGCTGTTAAGCTTTGAACTAACATAAAGCTTTGGAAAATGAAGCCTACTTTATTTCCTCTTAAAATTGCGCGCTCTTCTTCATTCATACTGTGAAGTGCTTCACCATCTAAGAAAATTTCCCCTTCTGTAACTTGGTCAAGTCCAGCTAACAAGCCCAAAAGGGTTGACTTACCCGAGCCTGACGCGCCAATAATGGCAACGGACTCACCAGACTTGACTTCAAAAGAAATAGGACGAAGGATCTGCAGTGAACCTTCACTCGTATCCACTACTTTGGTTACAGCATTAGCTTTTATCATAAGAGGTCATCAATTCGTGTTTGTTAAATTTCGTTATTTGTTCGCGTTTTTACTTATTCTTTTAATACCCTTTCAAGCGCTATCAGATCAAGCCGAGCAGAGCGACACAAGCGAAAATGCGGTTTTACTTATCTTAGGTGACAGTTTATCCGCGGCTTATGGATTACAGCAACATGAGGGTTGGGTCAGTTTGTTACAAAAGATGTGGCAAGACGACAACATTCCGATTGATATTGTAAATGCTGCGGTAAGCGGAGAGACTACTGACGGTGGTTTAGCGCGATTTCCCCGTTTATTAGAGCAACACAACCCTACCCATGTATTGATTGAACTGGGCGGTAATGACGGCCTTCAGGGCCATAATATCGGTAAGATTAGGGATAATTTAGATTCACTGGTAAGTGTTGCGAAGGAGAGTAATGCCGTAGTGTTTCTGCAAGAAATGCAAATTCCTTCTAATTATGGCAAGCGCTATACGCAGATGTTTACTCAAAACTTCAATAAAGTAGCGGAAGCTCAGGACGTTCAAAAAATTCCATTTTTCCTTGAAGAAATAGCGCTAAATAAGGACTTAATGCAAAACGATGGTATTCATCCAAATGCTGAGGCACAGCCTTTGATCGCTAATTTTATGGACAGACACTTAAGAAGTTTAATTCTTAGCGCTCAATAATTGTGCTAATCTTATTAAGTGATTTTTTAAATGCGAGGTTTGTTTATGGACGTTTCTTCTGTTAATTCGTCTCCTGTTTCCACTGTCTTAGAATCGCCACAGCGACCTATTCAACAGGTTGAGCCCCGTAATGTGCAAGAAAGTCGCGAGACTCAGCCCCAGAGCACACAGCAGACCTCAAGCACTAACGATGGGCGTGTGGGTTCTAGGGTTGACGTGTTTGTATAACTTGCCCTTTAAATTAAATTGTTAGGGACAGACACTCGTTGGTACTTTTGCTTAGTCCTCTAGCTAGTAGAGGCGGCTTTGCAATAAGGAAATTAGAAAGGACAGAAACCCGGCGAATAAGGGTGTCTGTCCTTTTTCTTTTGGGTCAAATAGACTTAACGATTGACGTCTATCCGTTATGAAATTCGAGTGTCTGTCCACGATTGCCAGTTCTGAGATTTGATCGAAAGAGCATTCATGAAAATTAACCGTCCCTAAAACTGTCCCAAAGACCACTTAAAATTGACGCCGTAAATCTCATAATGTCAATAAATAACTATGGGATACGGATATGCCTCTACCTCGTTACAAGCAAATAAATACTGATGTTACACCTTATTACCACTGCATTTCTCGCTGCGTGAGGCAATCTTACCTTTGTGGTCGCGATGCCCGCACTGGCATAAACTATGAGCATAGAAGAAAGTGGATTCAAGACAGGCTCCATAAGCTTTCTCAAGCTTTTGCCATCGACCTATGCGCCTACGCTGTTATGCACAATCACATTCATGTGGTATTACATATAGCAAAAGGCAGAGCTGAAGGCTGGACGATGGATGAGGTCTTGCTTCGGTGGAGGATGTTTTATAAATGCCCGCCCGTAGTGCAGCGATATTTAGAAAACTTTGATTCTGTAACGTCAGAAGAACTTGCTGAATTGAAATCATTATCTGTTTTATATCGAGAGCGACTTCAAAGCATCAGCTGGTTTATGCGTATGCTCAATGAATATATTGCTCGAAGAGCTAACAAAGAAGATGAATGTAAGGGCTATTTCTGGGAAAGAAGGTTTAGGTCACAAGCTATACTCGATGAGAAAGCACTGGCCAGTGTAATGGCTTACGTCGATTTAAATCCCATTCGAGCAAAAATAGCGACGACGCTAAGCAACTCTCACCATACTAGTATCCAATATCGCTTGAATGCCAAACGCTCGAATAAAACGCCTAAGTTTTTGATGCCCTTTAGCGATAGTCACCACAAGAACACCGTGCCGTTGCCCTTCGCATTTACCGATTATTTGCAGCTTATCACTGATACGATGAATGCGGAGAGTAATAAGGATACCTGCAAAGTCCCAAAGCTTCCTAACCGCTTGTTAAGTAAGCTTGGAATGACAAAAGAGAACTGGCAGCTAGTAACTAGTAATTTTGAAACACTTTTTACTGGGCCTGTCGGTTGCCCTGAGATGATGGAAAATTTCGCCAGATGCTGCCAAAGAGCATGCCGCCCAAACGTTGCAAATGCTCAAAGGTATCTGTCGTGAACCTCTAACACCATTGCAAAAGTACCTGGCTAAATATCGGCTTGGCGTGCAAGCACATCAACAATGTCCTGAGATTTCGTTAGGCGCCTTATGTCGTTGAACAGAACTTCAGCTTCAGGGTATTGTCTTTTCAGATAGCCGCACCATTGCTTAATTCGGTTGGGGTAATATTTGCCCTTATCACCAAAAATTTCGTAGCCAGAGTACTGAATCAGCAAAGCAGCCAGTTCAGACCATGGCATAGGTGCTACACCCTCTTTAATACTCAGCGCCAAATTAGGCATTGCCAATGCACCTCGTCCAATCATAAGGTTGGTACACTCTGATTGGCTCTGACATCGCTTAGCGTCTTCAGCGTTCCAAATTTCACCATTTGCAACAAGTGGAATATCGGTGTGTTGCTTTATCTTCGCTATCCAGTCCCAATAAGCCGGTGGTTTATATCCCTCCGTTTTGGTCCGCGCATGAACAACGAGCTCAGAAGCGCCCGCTTCAGTGATAGCTATAGCATTCTCGATAGCTAAAGATTTGTCTTCAAAACCTAGTCTGATTTTGGCTGAAACTGGGATTTCTGCAGGAACAGCGTCCCTTACAGCTTTCACAATGTCATAAAGGGTTTGGGTTTCTTTCAACAAAACCGCCCCGCCCTTACTCTTATTAACTGTTTTGGCAGGGCAACCAAAATTTAGGTCAACACCAGGAGAGCCCAGCTCTATTGCTGTTTGTGCATTCTCTGCAAGCCACTGTGGATGTTGTCCTAATAATTGAACTCGGACAGGCACACCTGCCGGAGTTTTGCCTCCATTGTGAAGCTCAGGGCAAAGTCTATAAAACGTTTTCTTTGGTAACTTTTGATCGACCACTCTTACAAATTCAGTAACGCACTGATCGAAACCACCCACGCGAGTGAGCATATCTCTCATTAAGTGGTCGACAACGCCCTCCATAGGGGCAAGCATTACTTTCATTGCAAAAATCTCAGTTTATAGAACATAAAATCGGCGCGGGAGTTTAGCAAAAAGCACTTATATCAGCCAGGCTTTGATGCTTAGTTTTTCAACTTCTGTGACTGTCTACTTAAGGTGCATTCAAGGTGGTTTTAAATTGCAGCTGTTTAAATCTAGTAAGTGACTGTCCGCTAGACACTTTCTCTAGACACTTTACTTCATGTGGGAGTGATGCAGGCTTCTAATTCTATACGAATAGAAAAGCTTGTGTGTCTGTCCATACGTAGAAAGTTCTTGATAGAAGTTCGCACTTAGCCTATTTACGAGGCTGTAACTGGGTAGCGGCTTCCTTTTCTAAATTTTCAAGGCGAGTGAATACGGCCTTCTTTTGATTATCGGTGTATGTCCGCCAATTAATGATTTCTTCAATCGTACGTTTACACCCAATGCAAATGTCTTCTTCGGTTAATTTGCACAAGGCTACACAGGGGGAAATTAAGTTCATAAAGCTTCTGTTTTATCCAGACCGTCTTTTTTACTCTTTACTCGCGAAGCTGCGATAGCTGCCATTGTAGTTTCTGATAGCTCTTTATTGGACCACAAACAGACATGACAACCAAAGCGCGATTCAAGATATGAGGAAAACTCAGTGTCTGTCCCACAGTCATACCTTACTAAATTTTGCTTTTTACCGTCGTAAATAACCGCAGAATAAGTAAACACAAAGAGCCTCCTAAAAAAGAGGCTCAAATATACATCTAGACGTCTAAACGTTCAAGCGTCTAATTTAAATAATCGAGTGCAGCGCAAATTGCGGCCACCTGAGCATCATTGCAATTTTCGGGTGTCGCATTATCGCTATCGGGATAGACTTCTGTGGTTGTGACGTACTGAGCATCTGTCATACCTCCACAAAGGTACAACGACTTCTTGTCATAGCAAATTACACCTTCACTCACCACATCTGCACCTATAATCTTTCCGTTTTCATCGGCCGGTGCGATATGCGTTACTTTTTTCACAGCCTCAATAACTGCTTTTTGAAACTCTATTTGGGGGCTTGGAGTATTAGCAACCGTATAGAAACCATCTGGAATGTTCCAGTTATCATGGGTCACCCCATCCCGCGCAGCCAGTGCTGGTCTAAACTCACTATTGTCCGTGTCTGTCGTTTCGTGCAAATCAATATGAAGCGTAAGAGATAACGCTAAATCAGATACTAATTGCATAAGCTGAGCAGACTCTGGTGCAGGAGAATCACTGTAAAACGAGCGATTCGGATCTAATGCCATTGGGTTCCATCGATTTATCGACTCGTATCCCCAGGGACTTACACATGGCACCACAACTATATTTACTTGCTCTGCGTACTGAGCCAACTTTGTTTCAATAAATTGAAGCGCTCCTTGCACACCACTCGTTTCGTAGCCGTGAACACCGCCTGTAACGAGTGCAGACGGCTTTTCAGCGTCAAAACTCTTGGGAATGACAACATATAGTGGGTAACGCGCTGTATCGTAAGGAAGTGCGCCATACTGCTTTAACTCAAAGCCTTCAGGGATAATGTTGAAGAGTTTATTAAGTACTTCTTCCTGATAACTTCTTTTCACAGTCTGCTGTGCTTTCCATTGGGCTTTTTCTTCTTCGCCCCACGGCTCACCAGGAGTTCCAATTGGATAATTCTGCATATAACACCTCTTTTGTATTTTTTAGATCATAACAGTTCAACAAGCTCACGTATCTATCACACAAAAGTTTCTTAAAGGGTTGTGACATGAGTTCTTTACGCATTGAACCTCTGAAAAGTACTTGCGCGAAGGCGTTGACGCCTCTTTTGTAAGAATTGCAAATTCCGATGAAAATGATCGGTGTATGTCTAGGTAGATGGTTTAAAGAGGGAAAGAAGAGTGTCTGTCCACTGAAGTTTTCTTAAGATGGCTTTGCATCTATTTGCTTACAGATTTAATTGCAGTGTCTGTCCACAAAGTTTTAAGCCAGAAACAAAAAAACCAGCCGAATGGCTGGTTTTTTCGATATGGCGTCCCCTAGGGGATTCGAACCCCTGTTACCGCCGTGAAAGGGCGGTGTCCTAGGCCTCTAGACGAAGGGGACTGAAAATCTTCTTTCGAAAGCACTGCTTTCGAGATTTTCAGTAAGGCGAAGTGAGCTAGCGAACTGAGCGACCTTTCCTTACTGAAACTTTCAGTCAGAAGTTGATTAATCAACTCCAGCCTATTTCACAGTTTTAATCGACTGTGACGCGATAAAATGGCGTCCCCTAGGGGATTCGAACCCCTGTTACCGCCGTGAAAGGGCG